>CABTMH010000090.1 GCA_902485915.1 uncultured Oribacterium sp.
CACTTTTTTATTTTTCTTTTTTGTCATTCGCTTGCGATGGATGTTTGTGTCCGTTTCGCTTGCGGCGACAGTTGCATACTTTAACAGACGGAGCAGGGCATGTCAAGCGCCATTTTCACTTTTTCAAAAAAATCCGAGGGAAGTCCGAGTGACCGTTACTGTCCCCTCCTCAACTGGATTCAGGCAGGGCCAGAGGGGACGGCAACGGAGGCCATACGTAGAGACCGTGTGAAATCAAGCCGGGTCCCCTTAGCGGCACTTGGTGTTATCTCTCCTTGGACCCCTCTGCCTGATCAGTACACATTTAATGCATGTTCACGTCGACGGTCTGATATGGAATCACCACGCCATGCTCGTTAAATGCCTTTACGATCTTCTCTCTGAGTGCACTGCATGCCTTAAAGTTATCGTCGACGCTTCGTGTCCACACGGTGAACTTAAACACGACGCCGTTCTGGCTTACACGGCTCATCGCAATCGTGACATCTTTCCTGCTGACCTCCGGCTGACTTTCCAGTGCCTGCCGGATCAGAGCACGGACGAGGTCGAAGTCGGATTCATACGCGACCTCGAACTCGAGGTAATTACCTGTCCCCTCCACGTAGTCAGCATTGACGATCACCGCCTGATCCACGAGACTGTTCGGAAGGATGTTACTCTGTCCGTCATAGCTCTGGATGACAACATGGCGGAAGCTCATATCTTTTACGATACCTTCGCAGATCTGGCTGCCGCCCTGCATGATTTTCACCTTCTGTCCGATCTCAAGCGGGCGGGAGGCCGACAGCATGAAGCCGGAAATCACGTTTCCGAGGGCCTGCTGCGCCGCGAAGGTCGTTACGGCGATGATCAGAGTACCACTTTGTAGGATGACGGTACTGATCTCACGCGCCATATCGAACTGTGACAGCACGGAGTAGATCGCCGTCGCAAGGAGGGCGACATACACCACACTGTTCAGGAATTTATAGAAGATACTGTTCTTCCGCTGATTGATTTTCCGGAAGATGCGGTTCGTGATGGAAATCAGCACCGCAAACACCGCGACGATGATCGCGATCGAAATCAGCTTATCGAGATGTCCCTCTGCCATGATATATTCTTTCATTACGCCTCCCTGTTTCGTATCACACGCCGCACAACGATCATCGTTTCGCCTCGTTCACAGCTGTTTCTTCGTTAAAGCCAGCCTACGCTGGGCATGCTGATGTAGGCATCGGCCTACGCGTGCGCTTCTGCCTCGATATACGCTTCGTCTGGGATGCCAATGTCTTCGACCAGCACCCGCCCGGCGAGTTCCCGACCGGCACCACATACGAGGCCGGTCTTGTTTCGCCCGAACGTGATGGTCACATCCGCTTTTATGCCGCAGCCCATGAGCGCACCCGTATCGGTGTTGATGCCGGAGGGCGCGTCGATGGCGAGTACGAATCCATGCCTGCGGCGATTCGCTTCCTCTATAAAAGTGCGGTAGTCGCCCGCGATTTCGCGATGCAGGCCGATGCCGAAGATGCCGTCGATCAGGATGTCGTCATCCGGGAGCCTGTTCGTCTGAAACGGCGGCGCATCATCCGTGACCGTGTTGCTGTCTGGACGCACTGCCATAACAGCTGCTTCGTCCGCAGCATCATCCACAGCAGTGTCACCGTTTGGATGCACCGCCATACCAGCTGTTTCGTCCGCTTTGACCATATCGATGTCCGGACGATACATCGTCACCGCACCGCCTGCCTGCTGGAAACGGCAGAGCTGGTAGAGAAGCTCCCAGCTGGCCTTCTCCAGGCTTCCGACGATGTATACATGCGGCTGATAGCCCTCCTCGAGGAGCATACGCGACGCGCAGATACCATCCGCGCCGTTATTACCGACACCGCAGAGCGCAGAAATCTTCGGACCCCTGCCTTTCGTTTCTGCTTTCTCCGGACGCTCACTGTCGTTTGCATCAACTCCGCTCACCGTCATCGATTCCTCCGAATGCCGGAAATCTCCTCCACGAAGCGGATAGTGCCGCATCACATAGTCTGCAATTTTACTGCTCGCCGTCTCCATCAGTGTGAGAGACTTCAGCCCCATCACGTCCATCGCGTAGCGGTCGGCCGCCTTCGCCACCGTACCGGTGATGCAGGCTGTCATGATATCATCATTCTTACTCGGCATATTCCGTCCTCTTTCTATCATCAGAATGCTACTTCCGTACTATTTTATCATAGATTTAATGCTGAGAATACGCGCACATGAAGTATTCTGCCCACTAAAAAGCGCAGATACACCGCGAGCATCATTGCGCCTCTCTGTGTTCACATCATTCCTGTTTTTCGTTCCTTTGATACAACGCAAAACCCGCCAGCTTATTTGCTGACGGGCGTTTTCTGCGACTTCAGTTTTAACCTGTTACGGTTTCGGGAGCAGCGGTTTCACCTTCTTCAGAATCGTCATCACGAGGGCGAGGGAAATCACGCGATCGAGGTAGTCTGTGAAGATCTGCACGGTGAAAATCGCGCCGGTGAGCCCGAGCGGGGTGTGTGACAGGGCGGCGACGATGGCAGAGGAACCGGAAGAGGTGACACCGCCGAAGAGGATGGCGTTTATGACAGCGCAGACGATCGTGCCCGGCAAAGTGATGAGGAGCGCTGCAAGCAGAAGCCTCAGACCAAACGCCTGGATCTTCCGAAGTACGAAACCGGCCGTGAGGCCGAGGATCATACCGACCGGTGCGAAATAGAGCGAGTAAATGTCACCGGTGAACGCCATGAGAACGCCGGATATCAGTGGTGGCAGTACGCCGAAGGCAGGGCCAAACATCGCACCGACCAGAATCGTGCCGATGCTGTCGAGGTAGATCGGGAGGCGCAGGGCGAGTGCCAGCTGGCCGCCGATATAGTTGATACAGATGGCCATGGCGATCATGGCGATCTTCGTGGTAGTGAATTTCATATTTACATCTCCACCCGTCTTTACACTTGTTGATTTCATATTGCTCATAGTGGTCTCCTTCAGATGTCCTTAACCGAACATGGGCGTGCTTCCGCGACGGCGATGCACTTATCCACATATTCGTTCCTATTTATCTACGCTCCGTTTCCATCGTTTCCCAGGACGCTGTGAGGCAGGATCGCTATTTCAGACAGTTTATAGAAATTTAATGGGTCAGACCCCATTAAGTTCAGATGAGTTCTTCCAGCAGCGGGCATTCTTCTGCCGTTTTTCCGACGAGGCGCGGCAGGAAAAGCGTCCAGAACTTCTGCACATCGACCTCGGTCATGATCTCAGCATTGGCCGGCTTCTGGTAGAAGGACGCGACGTCTACGACGGACTGACCGAGGGAGATCCCGCCGGTCTCGATGTCGGTGTAGGCCGCGAAGCCCGAGGCGATCGTCGGGTCGAGGAAGGTCGCGACGGCGAGCGGATCGTTGATGACACAGCCGATGATGCCCTCCCACGCCCAGTGGAAGTCGAAATAGAACTTCGTAATCTTCCGCACGAAGGCACCGACCTCTGGATTCAGGCGCTCGATGTACTCGAGCAGCGTCGGCGTCAGCACAATCTGCCGCGTGACGTCGAGACCGACCATCCGGATAAGCTTCGGGCGTTTCTCTCCGCTTCGGCCAATGTCTACAGCAGGATTCGATGCCGCATGCTGCGGGATGTCGGCCGTAACACCCGTGACGCCAGATGCGGTGCAAGGCAGCTGCTTAATATCGTGCGAAACACCCGTGGCGTCTGATGCACCGCAAGGCACCTGTGCAGATGTAGGCATCGAACGCAGCACGCTGTTCGGACGCGGACACGACGCGTTGTGGTCCTCGAGGGTCTCAAAAACGATGCGGGCGCTGTCCGGGTCCTCCCAGTAGTTGTACTCGGCGACCGGCGAGCAGTTTCCGTGGCTTCGAAAGTTACCGCCCATCGAGACAAGCTCGTCGACGGCGAGGAAGGCGTCACGGTCCACGCGGATCAGCTCTGCGAGATTCGTGAGCGGGCCGAGGGCAATGATGGAGCAGTCACCTGCATGGAGCTCCTCTCGCATGAACTCGACCGCGGACTTCTCCGGTGGCATCGTCACCGGAACGTCCGGAAGGAAGCTCTCACCGAGACCGTCTGCGCCGTGCGTATCGAGCGCGCTGACATGATCACGTTTCAGGGGCCGGTCCGCACCGAGGTAAATCGGCACATCCTCGCGGTCGAGGAAATGAAGCACCTTCCGCGCGTTCCCGTACCCCATCTCGAGCGGTGCGTTGCCTGCGACGATCGTGATGCCGCGCACATCCAGCTCCGGACTCGCCAGCGCCAGCATGATCGCGAGGGAATCATCGATCCCCGGATCACAGTCGAGAATTACTTTTCGTTTCATAGATCACCTTTCAATATGAAGAATTGAAAATAAAAAAGCTTATGTTCCGTTCGAAACATAAGCAAACAAATAAGACACTTCACGTGTCCATCCTTCTGTATCTGCCTAGTTTTTTATCCTGGGAGGTTTTCGAACCAGCGTATAACGGGGACAGGATACTACATAAATCTGAAATTGACAAGCGTTTTCATCATCCGAATCGCACACAGGCCCATGCCTGGTTACTGTTCACACGTGTACTAATCAGGCATGGGCCGGAGGGCAGCCATCCGGCTCCCTGCCTGAATCCAGTTGACATGTGAACAGCAACCATGCCTGCGGTTATATTTGCTATCCGAAAAAGTGCGTTTCTTTCAAGATGTTTTCCTTGACTTATGGGTTAGATTGGACTAACATTCATAAGTTAACAGAAGCTTACGTGGCCGATGCCATCAGGCTTCTGCCGGAACTAGCTGGCGCTTTCGAAAGCAGGTCAAGCTTTCGGGCGCGGATATTTTAAATCATCAGGAGGATGGAATCATGGTAAAGTTAAAGGATCTGAAGAAACTGGAGAAGCTTGGTGTTTTTGCAGGTGGTGTACTGTTCGGCACCGCTGGTATCGCTGTGCTTGCAAGCAAGGATGCGAAGAAGTTATATACTCAGTGCACAGCAGCAGTTCTGCGTGGCAAGGATAGTGTGATGAAGACGACCGCGACCCTGAAGGAGAACTGTGGCGATATCTATGCAGATGCGAAGGGCATCAACGAAGAGCGCTATGAGGCTGAGGCGGCAGCGCGTCTTTCAGAAGCTGAGGCACTCGTAGAGGAGGCGAAGAAGTGCAGCGGTGATCAGGCGTGCGGATGTGCGAAGGCAGACACAAAGGAAGAGGCGTAAGTAAGCATGAAATGCTTCATATTACATGAATCTGAGCATCGGCTTCGTCTCCGTGTGCCGAAGGCGCATATGTCTATGCGTCAGGCGGATCTTCTGGAATACTATCTGAAGACCATTCCCGGGGTAAAGAACGCCGTGGTCGACGAACGCACCGGGAATGCGACGATCGAATTCACTCGTCCGCTGGTAAATGTCGGCAGCACCGCCAACTCGGCTACGATCTCATCTGAGACGTCCACCGATGTCGCCACCGCTGCGTCCCGTGTGTCAGGTCGCAGCGTTACTGCCCGTAGAGACAGCACCGCCATGGCGAAGTTCACGGCGCATCATAACGAACAGCGACGCATCCTGATGGAGGCATTGGCCTCCTATGATGAGACATCCGAGCAGGTAGCGGCACTGGTTCCGGAGGAAACGGGGCGAAAGCTGAACCGCGCATACCAGGAGCGCCTGATGCTTCAGGTACTGACACACAACGCCACGAAGCTTCTGCTGCCGGCACCGCTCCGGGCGCTTCGCACGATGGTGAAGGGAATCCCATATCTGTGGAAGGCACTGCGTTCGCTCGGCAGCGGCTCGCTGAAGGTCGAGCTGCTCGATGGTATCGCGGTGACGACCTCGATTCTTCGGGCAGACTACGCGACGGCGTCGTCCATCATGTTCTTCCTCGATATCGGTGAGACACTCGAAGACTGGACACGGAAGAAGTCGGTTGGTGATCTGGCACGGGCCATGTCACTGAACGTCGACCACGCATGGGTTCGGAAGGGCGAGCAGGAAATCGAGATGCCGCTCGGAAAGATCCATGCAGGCGAAGTGATCGTACTGCGGAGCTCCGACATCATCCCGCTCGAAGGCGTGGTCGTCTCCGGCGAGATGACGGTCAACCAGTCCACGATGACGGGTGAGTCTGCGCCGGTCGTGAAGACGGCAGGCAGTTATGTCTACGCCGGCACGGTGGTCGAGGAGGGCGAGTGCCTCGTCGAGGTGAAGAAGGAGTCGGGCAAGGGCAAGTACGACCAGATCGTACATATGATCGAGGAGTCCGAGAAGCTGAAGTCCGACGCAGAGGCAAAGGCATATCGGCTGGCGGATTCACTCGTGCCGTACAGCTTTGCGGGATTCGCCATAACCGGTCTTCTGACTCGGAACCTTACGAAGGCGCTGTCCTTCCTGATGGTGGACTACTCCTGCGCTCTGAAGCTGTCGATACCGCTTGCGGTACTCTCCGCCATCAAGGAAGCCCGGAATTATGGTATCTCGATCAAGGGCGGCAAGTTCATGGAGGCGGTGTCCGAGGCGGATACGATCGTCTTCGATAAGACGGGCACGCTGACCTATGCGGTACCGCAGCTCGTGGATGTCGTCGCCTTCGGAGGACATACGCCCGATGAGATGCTTCGCGTAGCGGCTTGTCTCGAGGAGCACTATCCGCACTCCATGGCGAACGCCATCGTACGCGGTGCACAGGAGAAGGGGCTCAACCATGAGGAGCTGCATACGAAGGTGGAGTACATCGTGGCGCACGGCGTAAGCAGTCATGTCGGCGAGAAGAAGGTCGTCATCGGCAGTTATCACTTCGTCATGGAGGATGAGCACAGTACGATTCCGGCCGGTGAGGAAGCGAAGCTGGAGAGCATCGATGACCGCTACTCGAGAATTTATCTCGCCATCGATGGCGTACTGTCGGCGGTGCTCTGTATTTTCGACCCGGTTCGAAAGGAAGCACGTGAAGTGATTCATCGGCTTCGGAAGCTCGGCATCCGCACGATCTGCATGATGACAGGCGACAGCGAACGCACCGCGGCGAGCGTCGCGAAGGAGCTCGGTCTCGATCACTATCAGGCAGAAGTACTGCCGGAGGATAAGGTGAACTATGTGAAGGCGCGTCGTGCTGCCGGACATAAGGTCATCATGATCGGCGACGGCATCAACGACTCTCCGGCACTATCCGAGGCCGATGTCGGTGTCGCGATCGGCTCCGGGGCAGCGATCACGCGTGAAATCGCAGACATCACCATCTCTGCGGACGATCTCATGGAGCTGGTCGTACTTCGTCGTCTGAGCAGCGCACTCATGAACCGTATCCACAGTGACTATCGTTTCATCGTCGGATTTAATTCCCTGCTGATCGCCCTCGGTATCGGTAGCATCATCACACCGTCGACATCTGCACTGCTGCATAACAGCTCCACCATGATGGTCGGCATCGAAAGCATGACGAACCTGCTGGAGGAAACGAAATAAAGCTGCGTATAGGCATGGTCCCCCGGGAGGGCACCATGCCTATCGTGGTATATGAAGGCGTCGGTCGACGTCATCATCAGGAAAAGAAAAGGAGAAAACATGTCGAATCTAATTGTACTTGCCGTACTGTTGCTGATCGTCTTCTGGGCAGTGAAGGAATCTGTCCGGCATATGCGTGGCGAGGGTGGCTGCTGTGGCGGTGGTAGCTGTGCGCGCAGCGCGAAAGTGGAAAAGAAGAAGCTGGAGGGTTCCGTGCTGCACAGCTATGACTTCCAGATCGAGGGAATGCACTGCGAGAACTGCGCTGCGAAGGTGGCCCGTGCCATCGATGCGATCGATGGTGCATCTGCAGAGGTGGATCTTCGTCAGAAGCGCGCGCACGTCGACTGTGATCGCGACATCAGCCCGGTGACGATCATCGCGGCGATCGCACGAGCAGGTTATGCAGTGAAGGAAGAGGCGTGATTTCAGCGAACTGCTGAAATCACGCCTCTTCCTTCCTGCTTACCAGATAAAATTTGATTTCAGCTGTTCGCCGTTGTCGACGAGGATGTCCTGGCCGGTCATGCTGCGGTTCACGTTCGTCATGAAGTAGCAGAACTCTGCGATCTCCTCCGGCTCGGCCCAGCGCTTCAGCAGTGTTTCGTCGAGGACCTGCTGCATGAGCTCCGGGCTGTCCAGGATGTGCTGGTTGAGTTCGGTTCTTACGCCACCGGCGGAGAGGCTGTTGCTCGTCGCGTCGTACTGCGCGATGCGGAGCGCGACGTTCTTCATATAGGTCACCATACCGCCCTTGCTCGCCGCATACAGCGGGAACTCCGCGCCGTTCGACGCACTGGAGGAGGCCATGAAAAGGATGGAATGGATCGCCGGCTGGATGCCGTACCGCTCCGTCACTGCGATCGTCCCCTGCAGATTCACCTCGATCTCACGTCCGCCCTCCTGCACGCCCGCGTTATTCACGAGGATCTCGACGCCCTCGATCTCCGGCAGCGTCCCCGTGATGTCCGCCATGAAATGATGGTAGCACGGATCCTCGAGCCCCGCCGGCCGGATGTCGATGCCATACACCTCATGTCCCATCGTCAGATATTTCTTCGCGCAGGCGAGGCCGATGCCTCGACTCGCACCTGTGATTAATACTCTCATATTCTCTCCCATCTATACGCTTCAATCGAGTAGGAGGCGGTGGCTAACCGCCGCTCTCTCACAGCACCGTGCGTTCCGTTCGGCACACGGCGTTTTCAATAGACCCAAAAACCGGAGTGCTGCGCTTCTGCGACAGCCCTCCGGTTTTCTGACGTAACTTTAATTCGATTTCTTCGACTTTTCTGCCGTGTCCGGCTTTCCACGGAAATCGTGCGGCGCGGAGCGCTGGATATAGCGCTTATCATAGCTGTAGAAGTAGGTCTTCATCATGCCGTTATAGATCTTCCGGTTCTTGTCGGCCTTTCCGAGGTACTTCTGCGCGTCCTCCCAGGCTGTGATGAGGTGCATGGACCAGCTATCGAGCCCCTGATATGCCTCCTTCAGCTCGGTGTACAGAAGTGGCAGATTCCGCTTATCCTCGATTCGCTCACCGTATGGCGGGTTCGTGAGGATATAACCGAACTTACCACCATGTGAGAAATTCGCGATGTCACGCACCTGAAGATGCACGATCTTCTCCACGCCAGCACGCTCTGCGTTCTCGCGCGCAACCGGAATCACCTCCGGATTGATATCATAGCCCTGGATATCCACCTTCTTCCCGAAGCGATTCACGCCGGTCGCGAGCAGATTCTGGTCGACTACATCATTTGCCTCATCGAGTGCAGCGTACCAGCACTTCTTATCGATCAGATTCGTCCACGCCTCGGAAACGAAGGCACGATCCATACCTGGGGCGATGTTGGCGGCGATCATCGCTGCCTCGATGACGAAGGTACCGGAACCGCACATCGGATCGACGAAGGCGTGGTCCTCACGCCAGCCGGACTGCATGATGAGGGCCGCAGCGAGCGTCTCGGTGATCGGCGCGAGGCCCTGCTTCAGACGGTAGCCACGCTTATGGAGGGACTCACCGGAGGTATCGAGGCAGACCGTGAAGATATCCTTATAGGCAAAGACACGTACCGGATACTTCGCACCATGCTCCTCGAACCAGTCGACGCCATAGTATGCGCCCATGCGGGCAACCATGGCCTTTTTCATAACCGACTGGATGTCACGGGTCGAGAAAAGCTTCGACTTGATGGAGCTGGCCTTCGTAACCCAGAAGCTGCCATCCTTCGGGACGAAGTTCTCCCATGGGAGTGATTTCGTCGCCTGGAAGAGCTCCTCCCAGGTCTCCGCCCGGAAGGAGCCGACCTTCAGCAGGATACGCTCCGTCGTACGGAGGAAGACATTGGCACGCGCGATGGCGTCCGCATCGCCGATGAAGCTCACGCGTCCATCGGTGACGTCCGTGATGTCGTAGCCGAGATTTATGATTTCTTTCTTCGTGACGGCCTCGAGACCGAAATGGCAAGGCGCAATCAGTTCAAATGTTTTCATTATGTTAAAGCCTTTCGTAATTCGATGTGCGAAGAGGTGATGTTCTGTACATGTCGTCAGTGATTCAGGATGCCCTTAATCAGCCAGAGCACGACGAGGACCACCAGCAGTGGGAGCAGTACCGGCGAAAGGAATGACAGTACACCACCGATAAGGCCCACGAGCACCTGGAATATCAGGAAGAAGATGATGAAGACGGCGATGCAGCCCCAGCCACTCGCGTCAAACACATGCACGTTGCTGCCTCCGCTGCTCTGCTGCGCCTTCCGCTCGCTATGATGGCGATAGAACGGGTCGCTCCAGCCGCTGTCGTTCCGCTTTCCGTCCTCGGCGTAGCTTTCTCGCTCCTGGTGGTTCTCGTCCTCATAGCCCTGGCGCACGGTCTCCGCATCCTCTGTCTCTGTCTCACAGCCGCGCGCACCAGTGCCACTGTAGTTCGCACGGAAATGGTCGAAGGCGTCGGAATCCGGCTCGAGATCGACCGTGCCGCGGATTTCGTCATCCTGACTCGCGATCGGATCGCCCGCCGCCTCGGCGGTATCGATGATGGTCTTCGCCAGCAGTCTCGGTGAACCGAGCTCCTCGATGACCTCTGCCTCGGAGCGACCCTTCCGGACCTCTCCACAGATATAGCTGTCGTAATATGCGATCTGCTCACGAATCACCTGATCTGAAACGCTCAGGTTGAGCTGGACCGTTAAATCATGCAGGAATTGTTCCTTATTCAAATTTTATCCTCATTTCTATCCATGATAAGTGGAATATTTCTTAGAATATACAATAAACCGAGACCTGCACAGTGCGCAAGTCCCGGTTAGAATATTCACAGAAAATTTGAATTTACGCCTCTGTCTCTTCTTTCTCCGGAACCACGGCGATGCCGAGGTCGGTGAGCTGTGACTCGTCAAATACCGGTGCCGGTGCATCCATCATCGGGTCAGAGCCGTCCTTGATCTTCGGGAAGGCGATGACATCACGGATCGTGTCGGAGCCGACCATCCACATCGCGAGACGATCGAGGCCGTACGCGAGACCAGCGTGTGGCGGTACACCGTACTTGAAGGCCTGCATCAGGAAGCCGAACTGCTTCTGCGCCTTCTCCGGTGTGAAGCCGAGCTTCTCGAGCATCTTCTCCTGGACATCGGCCTGGTGGATACGAACAGAACCACCACCGAGCTCCGTACCGTTCAGAACGATATCGTATGCCTTCGCACGTACTGCGCCCTGATCCGTATCGATCATCGGGAGGTCCTCCTCCATCGGCATCGTGAACGGATGATGCATCGCTTGGTAACGGCCGAGCTCATCGGACCACTCGAACATCGGGAACTCGGTGACCCAAAGGAACTTCCACGCCTTACGATCGATGAGATCGAGGTCTGCGCCGAGCTGGAGACGAAGTGCACCGAGTGCGCTCCATACGGTCGTGTTCTTCGTGTCGGATACGAACATGAGGAGGTCGCCCGGCTCGCCGCCCATCTCTCTGCAGAGTGCCTTCAGCTCCTCTTCCGTCATGAACTTCGCGAAGCTGGACTTATATGTACCATCCTCATTGATCGCGAGGTACGCGAGGCCCTTCGCACCATAGCCCTTGACGAGATCGGTGTACTTATCGATATGCTTACGTGGCATCTTCGCCTGGCCCTTGACATTCAGGCCCTTGATCATACCGCCGTCCTTCGCGCATGCGGAGAACACGCCGAAGCCACAGTCCTTCACCACCTCGGTGACATCGTGAAGCAGCATCTCGAAACGCATATCCGGCTTATCGGAGCCGTACTGATTCATCGCGTCGATCCATGGCATACGCATGATCGGAAGGTCAATGTCTACATCGCACACCTCCTTGAAGATGTACTTCAGGAGACGCTCATTGACCTCGATGACATCATCGACATCCACGAAGCTCAGCTCCATATCCACCTGTGTGAACTCCGGCTGACGATCGGCACGAAGGTCCTCATCACGGTAACAGCGTGCGAGCTGGAAATAGCGGTCGAAGCCGGATACCATGAGGAGCTGCTTCAGGAGCTGCGGAGACTGCGGCAGTGCGTAGAAGGAGCCGTGGTGCATACGGGACGGTACGAGGAAGTCTCTCGCGCCCTCCGGTGTCGACTTGATGAGGGTCGGGGTCTCGATCTCGAGGAAGCCGTTCTCGCTCATGAAGCTGCGGATCAGGTAGGCGAGCTTCGCTCTCATCATGATGCGCTTCGCGAGCTCCGGACGACGAAGGTCGAGGTAACGATACTTGAGACGGGTGTTCTCGTTCGTCGGGATACCATCCTCGATCGGGAAGGGCGGTGTCTCGGACTCGGCGAGAATACGAAGTGCTCTGGCAGAAATCTCGATGCTTCCTGTCTTCATATCCTTGTTTGCGTCCTTACCACGGGAACGGACGATACCAGTCACCGCGATCACGAACTCGGAACGCAGCTTCGCTGCCTTCTCAAACACCTCGGTGCCGCACTCGGCCTCCTCGAACACGATCTGCAGGAGACCGGAACGATCACGAAGGTCTGTAAAGATCAGACCGCCCTTGTTTCTGGAGCGCTGAACCCAGCCCATCATGGTGACTTCTCTGTCGATATAGGACTCGTCAAGCTCTGTACATCTGCACGTTCTGTGCAGACCTTTCATAGACTCTGCCATAGCTTTTACCTCTTCATGTATAGATTACGCTGTCGATCGGGACAGTTACTTCTTAATATAATGCTTCCATGCGCCCTTCGGCACATCTTCTATCTTTCCGCCATCACGCGACGCATGCGGATGGTGTCCGCTTACTGTAACGAATCCTGATAGAACTCCTTAAACTCGGTATATCCCTCGGATGTAAGCTGCTCCTTCTGGAACTTCTTGTTTTTATTCATGCGGGATACCAGAACGGTCTCTCCCTGAAGACGACGTGTCATCGCTTCACTGATCGCCTCGGCGGTCTTCGCACGATCGAGGTTCTTATCGAGGAGGAAGGCTACCTTCGTACCCTCGCCCGGAACCTTTTCATCTGCGTCCAGCATGATGGTGATGATACGCTCGAAGCCGATGGAGAAACCGACGGCCGGGGTATCCTGACCGGTGAACTTACCGACCATGCGGTCATAGCGTCCGCCACCGCCGACGGAGCCGCTGAAGCCCTCGGCACGGATCTCGAAGATCGGACCGGTATAGTAGCCCATACCACGTACGAGGGTCGGATCGAAGAGGACCTTTACATGGACACTCTTAACAGCTGCCACTGTCTCCACGATGGTGGCGAGATTATCCGTCACGCTCTCCGGAAGCACATCCTTCAGTTTCTCACCGAGGGTGCGGATGTCCTGTGCGCCAGTACCGATGGTCGCCAGCAGTGCCTGATACTTATCGATGACGCTCTCCTCATAGCCGAGTGAAAGAAGCTCTGCCTTTACGCCGTCGTTTCCGATCTTGTCGGCCTTATCGAGGCTGATGCAGACCTTCTCGAAATCGTCTGCCGGGAAGCCGGCATAGGCCTGCATGCCGCGGAGGATCTCACGGTCGTTGATCACGATGGAGAAGTTATACTTCTCACCGAAGCCGATGCGGTTCAGCAGGGTGGAGATGGCGAGGATCAGCTCGATCTCTGCGACGTTGCTGCCATCACCGAAGATGTCGATGTCGCACTGCACGAACTCACGGAAACGGCCCTTCTGCGGACGATCCGCACGGAAAACAGGTCCGATCTGGAGTGCCTTAAACGGGCTCGGGAGCTGTGCCTGGTTCTGGCTGTAGAAACGGCTCAGTGGAAGGGTCAGATCATAGCGGAGGCCGGAATCTGCGAGTGCATCCAGATCGCCGGACTGGAATGCGCTTTCCAGCTTATCGCCGCGCTTCTGTACCTTGAAAATCAGCTTCTCGTTATCGCCGCCCTGCTTACTGAGCAGGTTCTCGATGTGCTCGACGACCGGGGTCTCGATCTCTGTAAAGCCGAACTCCTTATAGGTTCTGCGGATTTCGCTCAGAACATACTGGCGAAGCTCCATCTCTCTCGGGAGGATGTCCTTCATACCGGTGACCGGTTTCTTCTTTAATGCCATAGCTGTACCTCATATCAATGTTAATACGGCCTTTAATTATAACAACAGTCGCGCAAATACGCAAGAACCTCGCACAGTGGCTTTCACTGTGCGAGGTTCTGAAACGTCAGAGATATTTCTTCATACCGTCGTCGATGTCGAGGGTGGCGAAGTAGTCCTTCGGAGTCTCTGCACGGCGGATGAGCTTGACGGAGCCGTCTTCACGGAGCAGAAGCTCAGCGGACCAGAGCTTGCCGTTGTAGTTATAGCCCATCGCGAAGCCGTGTGCGCCGGCGTCGTGGATGAAGAGGTAGTCGCCCTTCTCGAGCTCCGGGAGTTCACGGTCGATGGCAAACTTGTCGTTATTCTCGCAGAGAGAACCGGCCACGTCATAGGTATGATCGCATGGCGCGTTTTCCTTACCGAGGACGGTGATGTGGTGGTACGCGCCATACATCGCCGGGCGCATGAGGTTCACAGCACAGGCATCCACACCGGCATACTCCTTATAAGTGTGCTTGAAGTGGATGACCTTCGTGATCAGTGCGCCGTATGGTGCCAGCATGAAGCGGCCCATCTCTGTGAAGATACAGATGTCACCGAGGCCGTGCGGTACGAGTACTTCATCGAATACACGATGAACGCCCTCTCCGATTGCCTCGATGTCGTTCGGCTTCTGGTCCGGCTTGTATGGTACGCCGACACCGCCGGACAGGTTGATGAAATCGAGTTCTACGCCGGTTTCCGCCTTTATCTTCACGGCGAGCTCGAAGAGCTCCTTCGCAAGGGTCGGGTAGTAATCGTTCGTGACCGTGTTCGATGCGAGGAAGGCGTGCATGCCGAAGTGCTTGACGCCACCCTCCTTCAGGATACGGTAGCCCTCGATGAGCTGTGCGGTGGTCATGCCATACTTCGCATCCTGCGGGTTATCCATGATGGTGTTTGCAATCCGGAAGTATCCGCCCGGATTATAGCGAAGACTCATGGTCTCCGGGAAACTGCCCAGGGTATCCTTCAGCTCCTGGATGTTCGTGAAGTCATCGAGGTTGATGATGGCACCGAGCTCGTTCGCCACCTTATACTCCTCGAGCGGTGTGTCGTTCGAGGAAAACATGATGTCGTGGCCGTGGAAGCCACAGGCGTCGGACATCTGAAGCTCGGTAAGGGAGCTGCAGTCCGTGCCACAGCCCTCTTCCTTCAGAATGCGAAGGATGGACGGGTTTGGGGTCGCCTTCACCGCGAAATACTCCTTGAAGCCCTTGTTCCAGCGGAAGGCCTTATATACCTTCCGCGCATTCTCACGGATGCCCTTCTCGTCATACAGATAGAAAGGTGTCGGGTAGGTCTTCGCGATTTCCTGCACCTGATCCAGTGTGATATATGGTGTTTTCATGGTTTCCTCCACGTTCATATAATCTAATGCAAAATCTAATGTCAAATCTTAATACAGAAGATTTATAAAAGAAAATACTTGCCAGTTATGGCAAGTATAAATCTTTTGGGGGCTCGCCGCCCGGGGCATGGATTGCAAGGAGACGATGCCATGCAATGCGCCTACGGCGGGGGCATCACAGTGCAAAGCGCTGTGATTAGGCTTGCATCACTCGCATGATGTTCGTCGTGGTCACCGGCTGGTTGCGGGTCATGCGAGACAGTACGCCGGCGGTGATGACGCAGAGGTCGCCCTTCTCGACGATGCTGCGCTCGCGGAGCTCATCCATGGAGGACTCGAAGAGCTCGTCGGTGGTGTCGGCTCTTCTCGCCCAGATCGGGGTGACACCCCAGAGAAGCATCATCTGGCGAACGGTCGCCTGGCTCGGGGACATCGCATAGATGTGGGTCTTCGGGCGGTACTTCGAAATCAGCTTTGCGGTCGAGCCGGAGAGCGTCGGCACGATCAGTGCCTTGGCGTCAAGCTCACTCGCCGTGGTGACAGAAGCTGCGCAGACAGCATTGGAGATGTTTGCGTAGGTACTCTCATCGACGTTGCGCTTCTTATACTGTGTGTAGTCGAGGAACTGCTCGGTATACTCGACGATGGACGCCATCATATCGAGGGCCTCTACCGGATACTTGCCGGCTGCGGTCTCACCGGACAGCATGACAGCGTCGGTTCCGTTATACACCGCATTGGCAACGTCGGTTACTTCCGCTCTCGTCGGACGCGGATTACGAATCATGGAATCGAGCATCTGGGTTGCGGTGATGACGAGCTTGCCTGCGAAGTTACACTTATGGATCATTTCCTTCTGGAGCTGAGGGAGACGCTTCGCATCGATCTCTACACCGAGGTCGCCACGGGCCACCATGATACCATCGGCTGCTGCGATGATGGCATCGAGGTTATCCAGGCCCTCCTGAGACTCGATCTTCGCGATGATCTTCATGTTGGAACCTGCCTCGTCGATCAGCTGACGGATCTGCTCGATGGTCTCCGCGTTACGTACGAAGGAAGCGGCTACGAAATCGAAGCCCTCTTCGATACCGAACCTGATGTCCTCGATATCCTTCTCGGTCAGGCCCGGAAGGCGGATGCTGACGTTCGGAACATTGACGCCCTTCTTCTCACCGAGCTCGCCGCCGTTTGTGATGAGGCAGTGGATGTCCGCGCCCTCGACGCGCTGCACCTTGAGACCGATGAGGCCATCATCGATCAGGATGGTGCTGCCCTCCTGGACGTCTTCATTGAGCCCGTTATAGTTAATGTATACACGAGATGCGTTTCCGATGCACTCGTCGATGGTCAGGACGATTTCGTTGCCCGCCTCGAGCATCACCTTCTTGTGGTCCTCGAGTTCACCGGTACGGATCTCCGGTCCCTTCGTGTCCAGCAGCGCTGCGATCTCACGACCGGTATCCTTGCGTGCCTGCTTCAGCAGTGCGAGACGGCCGAGGTGCTCCTGGTGGCTGCCATGAGAGAAGTTAAAACGTGCTACGTCCATCTTCTCTGCGAGCTTCTTCATCAGCTCGTAATCGTTCTCATTCGGTCCAAGTGTACATACAATCTTCGTCTTTCTCATAAAATTCTCCTCTTTTTAGAACCGGCCGGTACTGTGTCCGGCATATATGTCAAGCGCCGGGAAATCCGGTGCATGCTCGCAGTATCGCATCTGCCCCTGCTGCAGATGCTCATGTCAGCGACGTGCGGGCGGTGGCTCTGTCATCATGATCCGAGGTCGCCCGGTCGATCAATGTCATCGACCTGCAGGTCGATGGCTTCGTCAGCGGAAATCCCGCATGTTGTAAATGTTTCGGTGCTTCGGTCGCTGATTCGTCAGAAGGAAGAACAGTGCTACATTCAGAAGGCTCACCAGGATCGCCACCTTATTCCCGAGGCCCGGAAGTGCCACGAAATAGAAAAGATACAGGACGACTTCTGCGATCGCCAGCCACTTCGCCTTGATCGGGATGATGAAATACAGAAGGAAGGTCGTATCCGGAAAGGTCAGGGCATACGCGAGGAAGATACTGAAGGTCATGTAGGTCGGATACAGCTGTACGGAGTATCCGGTCACCAGATAAATCAGGATCGCCGCCAGCACCAGCAGAATCACACCTGTAAAATAGAAGAAATTATACTTAAACGTCCCCCAGACACGCTCCAGCGTCATCCCCAGACTGTAGTAAACGAACAGCGCGACGATCATCCACAGAAGGCTCGTCGATGGCGGATAGAAGATAAAGGTGATGATCCGCCAGATATGCCCATGCAGAATCGCCTCCGCATCCAGATCCAGATAATAAAAATAGAGCAGCGGATTAAACATCTGGATGAGGTAACCCACCACATAAATCACGCAGATATACTTCATAAGATTCGGAACTGCATACTTCCCGAACCTCCGCTCCAGCTTCTGATAAAAGGTCAAGGCATACTCCTTTCAAGGCATCCTGTAGTTATAAAAATATCAATTTCAGCCCCTTGATACTACTACCCCATCATGAAGCTAAAACACGTGATGAGTATAAATGCAGGCCCCCGGATTTTCAAGTAAAATATACTGCGCCCTGTGAAATCTGTAAGCAAAACGTAATGTGCCCTATGAAATCGATAATCAAGACATCAGGTGCCCTATGAAATCGCTTTCGATTTCACAAAAGTTTTATGATTATGCCGATTGAACCCCTTTTTTTAAAATGCTACAATGCTATATCGTTATTCTATATAAATATAGGTAGCCATTTAGAACACTTTGATCTTTCTAATCTGATAAGAATCAGGTGCCAGGAACATATATAGGTAATATGAGGTTATATCATGCAAGAGTATAGACTCGGAATCGACATAGGTTCTACAACCGTAAAGATCGCCATCCTCGATCAGGCGAAACAGCTTCTGTTCTCGGATTACCGCCGTCATCACGCGGATATCCAGGGCACGCTGGCAGATATTCTCGAGGAAGCGAAGGAGACACTGGGTGAAATCCGCCTCGCGTCCGTCATCACCGGTTCTGGTGGACTGACGCTGAGCAGGCACATGCATGCTTTCTTCTGTCAGGAAGTCGTCGCGGTCGCGACCGCGCTCCAGGACTACCGTCCGGATACGGACGTCGCCATCGAGCTCGGCGGCGAAGACGCAAAAATCATCTATTTCAAGGGTGGTATCGATCAGCGAATGAACGGTATCTGTGCCGGCGGCACGGGCTCCTTCATCGACCAGATGGCCTCCCTCCTTCATACCGATGCGGCTGGTCTCAACGATCTCGCCGCCGGCTATCAGATGATCTACCCGATCGCCGCACGCTGTGGTGTCTTCGCAAAGACCGATATCCAGCCGCTGATCAACGAGGGGGCCGCCCGCGAGGATCTCGCGGCGTCCATCTTCCAGGCCGTGGTCAACCAGACCATCTCCGGCCTCGCACAGGGAAAGCCGATCCGTGGTCACGTCGCCTTCCTCGGTGGCCCGCTTCACTTCATGCCGGAGCTCCGCAAGGCCTTCATCCGCACGCTCCATCTGCAGGGGGATGAGATCATCGAACCGGAGAACAGCCATCTCTTCGCCGCGATCGGCTCCTGTCTGAACTGTCCGGAGGACGCGGAATCTGTATCCATCACGTCCCTCATCGAGCAGCTCCGTCACGGCATCCAGATGGATACAGAGATCAAGCGTATGGACCCGCTCTTCCACAGCGAGGCCGAGTACCAGGAATTCTCACAGCGTCATGCACAGGCGCGCGTGAAAACGGCAGATCTCAGCACGTACCACGGCCTCGTCTTCCTCGGCATCGATGCCGGCTCCACCACGACGAAGCTGGCCCTCGTTTCCGAGCAGGGCGAGCTTCTCTACAGGTTCTATGCAAACAACGAAGGCTCGCCGATCGCGACGGCCATCAAGTCCATGAAGGAAATCCGGGACCTGCTGCCATCCGACGCACGCATCGCCTACAGTTGCTCCACCGGTTACGGTGAGGCGCTCCTGAAGTCCGCCTTCCAGCTCGACGAGGGCGAGGTGGAAACCATCTCCCACTACTACGCTGCGGCGTTCTTCGAGCCGGAGGTCGACTGTATCCTCGATATCGGCGGTCAGGACATGAAGTGCATCCGCATCAAGGATGGCACCGTCGATTCGGTGCAGCTCAACGAAGCCTGCTCGTCCGGCTGTGGCTCCTTCCTCGAGACCTTCGCGCGCTCACTGGACTACTCCGTGATCGACTTCGCGCATGAGGCACTCTATGCGAAGAACCCGACCGACCTCGGCTCCCGCTGTACCGTGTTCATGAACTCAAACGTCAAGCAGGCGCAGAAGGAGGGAGCAAGCGTCGGCGATATCTCTGCCGGCCTCGCCTACTCCGTCATCAAGAACGCACTCTATAAGGTCATCAAGGTCACGGATGCGAAGGATCTCGGACAGCACATCGTCGTACAGGGCGGTACCTTTTATAACGATGCCGTCCTCCGTGCCTTCGAGAACCTCCTCGACGCCCATGTCACCCGTCCGGATATCGCCGGCATCATGGGTGCCTTCGGTGCCGCACTGATCGCACGCGAGCGCTATCAGCTGAAGAACGCACATCTCCGGGAGATGAAGCCGGGGGATGAAAAGGATGTTCCGCTGACCGCCTATGGCCGTGTACAGACCAGCATGCTCCCGATCGATGACATCATAAA
>CABTMH010000091.1 GCA_902485915.1 uncultured Oribacterium sp.
ACCTTACGTAAGTCTTTATCGCTTACCTTCTTTAATGCTTTCTGATTTTCCATTATGCATTAGCCCCCTTTCCATACAGAACCTTATCCAGGATGAACGCCAGGATCGCGGCGAACATGGTCACACCGATCAGGCTGAGACCGGAATATGCGACGATCAGGAAGCCGAGAAGGAAGTACGGAAACATCTTCTTCGAGAGCATCGAGCTTAACAGCATCGCAAATCCGAGGGCCGATAAGAGGTTACCGGCGACCGTAAGTCCGTTGGTGATGACCTGTGGAATCGCAGCTACCAGGTTCGTAACCAGATCCGTACCGAAGTAAACGGTCAGGAAGATCGGGATGAAGTAAACCAGCGCGTTGAAGCCGAAGGACCACCAGAGGTGGATATGAATCGCCTTCTTAAACTTTCCTTCCTCGATGGCCTTATCCGCCACATGAGAGAACTGCGCGATCACCATTCGCATGATGACACTCAGGAACTCGCCAATGACGGCGACCGGAACGGCGATGGTCAGCGCCGCCTCGGTAGAGGCACCGGAAAGAATCGCAAACGCAGTGGCGATGATACTTCCGAACTGCATGTTTGGTGGTCCGGCTGCTCCGATCGCTACAAATCCCATGGAAATAAGTTCCAGGGATGCACCTAAAATTACACCCTGTCTGACATCGCCTAATACGAGGCCTGCCAGTGTACTCAGGATCAGTGGTCTGCCGATGTTCTGACGTCCGATCAATCTGGAGTCGATGACACCGACGATACCAACTAAACCGAGTAAGATCGCTTTAATCAGCATACGACATCTCCTTTTTTATCTCTATCATCAGTTATCAAATGATGCATGCTCGATCGGGGAGGATGGCACCATCTGAATATAAATCTTCTTTCCCATCGAAATCAGTTCCTGGGTGGCCTTCAGCTCTGCTTCATTTAAGTACACGGCCTTACCGTACTCCTTCGAACCGGCCTTCTTCGCCACACCGCCATAATTGATTTCGGCTACCTCCGGAAGCTCCTTCGCAAGCTGAAGTGCTTCCGCCGGCCCCTTGACGATGATCATGATGTTCTTATCTGCATGCTCATCCACCAGCATCCGAAGCTGTGAAAACGGGATGATGCTGAGCTCACAGTCGACCGGCTTCGCGATGCTGAGTGCCATCATGCTGATCGGATCATTCGGAACCTTATCATCGGCGACGATGATGTAGTTAGTACCTACCTGTTTGGTCCAGGAAAAAATTACCTGGCCATGTAAAAGACGATGATCTACACGAACGAGCTTAATCATACATTCCCTCCATTTAAAAAGTTGTTATACAGTACGATGCTCTGGGCTGCACTCTTACAGGTATCATCCAGGTCGAGCTCTTCCCATGTCGTACCGCTCTTCTTCATTGCCATGATTTCCAGTACCAGTGGGAGATTCACACCCGCGATCAGCTTTCTCGACGAGCTCATGAATGGTAAGGCGGTATTCGCCGGCGATCCTCCCGGAAGGTCCAGAAGGACGACCAGATTCCGATCCTTATATTTCTCCTCGATCGTCGCACGGATCTCTTCTGAAAAGTCATCCAGCGACTCTCCGTTTTCGAACGACAGCGTTCCGAAATCATCCTCGTCGATGTCCAGGATCAGCTTCAATGCATCTGCATATCCCTTGCACAATCCTGCATGTGTAATCATCAGTACATCAAATGCATCTTTCATAGTCTATACCATCCTTACGCAGTTTCTCTATGATTGGAATAGCCTCTGATAACGAGGCGATAATTTTTATGGTCTGTCGCTTCTGGACTTCCGTCGGCGGCATCAGATCCGGCACCATGATGACCGGGATCCTGGCATTCCAGGCTGCCTGAACGCCCACCTTCGAGTCTTCGAAAACCAGTGCATCCTCCGGTGCTGTATGCATCTTCGCAAGCACCTTCAGATAGGCTTCCGGTGAAGGCTTCCGCTCGACGACTTCATCTCCACAGCAGATATAGTCAAAGTACTGTATGAGCTGTAAGCGAGTCAGGCGCTCCTCCGTCAGTGGTCGACTGGTGGCGGTGGCTACCGCACACGGAAGTCCGGCTTTTTTGATGAAGTTAAGGAGTTCCACGGCACCTGGTTTCACACGAAGCGCGTGCTCCAGACGCTCTGCTCCGTTCCGACGGGCGACTTCCATGAAGTCCACTGTGGAGCAGCGTCCACGGAACAGCTCTTCCATGTAATCATACACCGGCTGTCCACTGCGACCAACCACATTCAGAAAGTCCTCTCTCTTCCAGTCGTCGATTCCGAAGTCTCTCGCCGTATCATACCATACATCCTGCCATACCCGCTCTGTATCGAGCAGCAGTCCATCTACATCAAAAATAACCAGTTTAAGCGACATATATCTTCCTCTTCGTACTGTATCTTAGTACTGCATCTGCCACATGTAACGACGAACATCGAGTGAGTGACCACGCTCGAAGGCGATCGCCTCTACGAAGTGGCGGATCACTACGCCGGAAAGGATGGCTGCAACATATGGCTTCGCCTCATCGGCTACAGTAGAAAGATCGAGATCCTTCTGATCGAGTACGAGCAGATCCTCTGTAAACTTCTTTGCGAAGTTCTCTACACGCTCATCGAGGTGTCTGGTGTTACCGATGGACTTTACAAGCATGAATGGAACATCGTAATCGGTTACCTCGAACGGGCCGTGGAAGTACTCACCGGAGTGGATGCATCCGGAGTTGATCCACTGCATCTCCATGAACCAGCACATCGCGGTGGAGTAAACCTCACCATAGTTGATGCCACTGCCGATGGTGTAGATGGTCTTCTCACGCTTGTTGCGCTTCGCCCATGCCTTCGCCTGTGCATCGTACTGTGCCTTCGCCTGTGCAGAAAGATCGGTCAGCTTCTCGAGCTCCTTCAGGCATACATCCCACTTCGCATCCGGAGCGAGTACGGAAAGAAGGCTGAAAAGTAAGCCGTAAAGGATACCCTTATTCTTATCAGAATCGCTTACTTCCTTACCCCAGTCATAGTGAACAGGATACTCTGCCGCCTCCCAGAGTGGAGAACCCTCGAGGTTGGATAAGCAGATCGTAAGGGCGCCCTTGGAACGTGCAAGCTTCGTTGCTTCTACGGTCTCCGGTGTGTTTCCGGAATGTGAGCATGAGATCACGACAGAATTCTCATTGAGACGCTTCGGCGTATCGTATACGAACTCGTTCGCGGTGTATACGTGGGAAGGAATCGAACTCTCCTTATCGAACATATACTGTCCAGCCATAAGCACGGCCTGGGATCCGCCACAAGCGACGAAATAAACCTCATTGACCTCCTTTCTGGCCTTCACTGCCTCAACTGCGGCCTTAATCTGTGATGCATGTAAGTCTCTCATAATTCCTCCTTAAAATGATAATTGATTATATATCATTATATAACTTTATGAGACTTATTATATACATGTAGCACAAATAAGCAAGCGCTTTTTTCTTTTTTACCATAAATTTTCACAAGAGTAGATATAACCATGAGTAATCATTATTTTTTTAACCATACGGTACAAAAAACCAGCCCCTCTTACGAGCGTCTCAAACGCTTCGCAAGAAGAGCTGGTTCTGTTCTTACTTCCATCATTTCGTGACGATTCGATGGCGATTATTCTGTCTTAAGAATTTCGTAATGGGGTCTAACCCCATTAATTTTTACGCCTTCGCGGAGTAGTCACGTGCTCCGTAGATGGCGGTGCCGATGCGGACGATGTTTGCGCCTTCCGCGATGGCGAGCGGGTAATCGCCGCTCATGCCCATGGAGAGGTACTGCATGTCGACGCTGCCGGCGTAGCGCTGCGCGGCTTCCTCGTAGAGTCCGCGCATCTTCGCAAAGAAGCGGCGGGTCTCGTCTTCGCTGGCGTCCGCTGGCGGGATCGCCATGAGGCCACGGATATGCAGGTGCGGGGTCGTCGCGAGCAGGCTCTCAAACAGAGACCAGAGGCCGTCTGCATTGACCCCGCTCTTACTGCTTTCTTCACCGATGTTGACTTCGAGAAGGATATCCTGCTGAAGCGCCCGCTTCGCGGCTTCCTTCTCGATCGCGAGGGCGAGGTGCTCGCTGTCCACGCTCTGAATCAGCACCGCACGGCCGACGACCTTCTTCACCTTGTTGGTCTGAAGGTGTCCGATGAAGTGCCCCGGCTTCCCGAGGTAGGCACCCGCATCCGTCTTCTCCACGAGCTCCTGTACATGGTTCTCACCGAAGATATCGATCGGAAGCGCCGCACTTGCCATCACCTCCTCCACGGTGCGCGTTTTACACGCCGCGCAGAGAAGAATCTCCTCCGGCTTCCGCCCGGCACGAATCGCCGCCTCGGCCATCGTACGGCGGATCTCCGCGACCGCCTGCTGCATCCGCTCCAGCTGTTCTTTCTCCATCATGCCTGTCCTCCCTCATACGGCGTGTAGTGGGCGCGCTCGCCGCCCCATAATCTCGGACGCGTCATCGCACATACGACATGTGCCTGCCCGATGCTCGCGATACTTAGTCTCACCGGAACCGCGACGCTCTTCAGATGCATCCCGATCAGCGTATCGCCGATATCGATGCCCGCATCTGCACGCACCGCTTCCACTGCCACCGGATCCGTGAACTGCTGCCAGCAGGTCGTCGCCCAGCTGCCGCCCGCATGCGGCCATGGACAGACGGACACGATCTCATATCCGTTCCGTACAGCACACGTCCGCTCGACGATCAGCGCACGATTCAGATGCTCGCAACACTGTGCAGCGAGGTCAATGCCTCTGTCCTGCAGCACCGGCGCGATGCCCTGATAAACGGCGGCCGCTACATCCATGCTGCCGATCTTTCCGATATGGCCACCCAGAATCTCACTCGAAGAACAGCCCACGACGACGACACTATGCTCACGCAGTTCCGTCCGATCCAGAAGCTCACGGATCACCTGAGCTGCCTCTGTAGAGATGGCCTGAAATTCAGAATCTGTCATAAAATCACCTCTGCTTATAATCTCCATATGATCTATGTTCGTTTTCCTAGTATACGGCACGCCATGGACGAAAAGAATACCCAGTTCGTGTATTTTCGATGCCCCCAGTTTCGGCGGGACTTAAATGATCCGTCCCTCCAGATGGTCGCACTCATGCTGCACGATTTCAGCCGGCCAGTCCTGCAGGGTCAGTGTCTGCTTCTTCCAGTTCATGTCCTCGTACTCGACCGTGATCTCCTGGTAGCGAAGCGTCTTCCGGACGCCATCCAGCGAGAGACAGCCCTCCTCCGCTTCATAGGGGCCGCTTTTCGACGTGATCACCGGATTAAACATCACGACATCAAGCACACCCATATTTACGATGATGATACGCTTCTTCACGCCGATCATGTTCGCCGCCATCCCTACGCAGCGCTCCCGATTCGCCCGCAGCGTATCCTGCAGATCACGTCCTACCTGCAGATCCTCTCTCGTCGCCGGTTCCGATTTCTGGCCGAGAAAGAACACATCCCGACATACCGGTTTAATCATAGCTTATCCCCCTTACTCTTGCCCTTTTCCTTCATATCCACAAACTGATACTTGTTGCCACGCGCCAAAAAAACGCTCCGCCTTCCACTTATCACAGCACTTCTCCTGGCCGTAAA
>CABTMH010000092.1 GCA_902485915.1 uncultured Oribacterium sp.
AGATATAAATATCTCCATCGCTCTTTATATTTTAGGCGAACCTCTTAATTGCTCAATGTAAACTTAATGACATTGCCCACAAGGGGCCGTTTCTGTATCCTGTGATCGATTTTTACTTTTTCAGCCAGCTCATCATCTGACGGAGCTCTGCGCCGACCTTCTCGATGAGAAGATCTGCTTCCATACGACGCTTTGCGAGGAAGTGTACCTTGCGACCACCGTTCGGATTCATCTCCGTGAGGAACTCACTTGCGAAGGTACCATCCTGGATTTCCGTGAGGACCTTCTTCATCTCCTTACGGGTCTCCTCGGTGATGAGACGCTTACCGGTGCGGTAGTCGCCATACTCCGCGGTGTTGGAGATGGAGTAACGCATCTTCGAGAAGCCGCCCTCGTTGATGAGGTCGATGATCAGCTTCATCTCATGGCAGGTCTCGAAGTAAGCCATCTCCGGCGCATAGCCTGCCTCAACGAGTGTATCGAAGCCCGCGTGGATGAGCTCGCAGACACCACCGCAGAGAACCGCCTGCTCACCGAAGAGATCGGTCTCGGTCTCCTCCTTGAAGGTGGTCTCGAGGATACCCGCACGACCAGCGCCGATGCCGGAAGCGTATGCAAGTGCGGTGTCCTTCGCCTTGCCGGTGAAATCCTGCTCGATGCAGATCAGGCTCGGAACGCCCTTACCCTCGACATACTGGCTGCGAACGGTGTGACCAGGTCCCTTCGGTGCGATCATGATGACATCGACGTTCTTCGGCGGCACGATGGTCTTGAAGTGGATGTTGAAGCCGTGCGCGAAGGCCAGCGTCTTGCCCTCGGTCATGTATGGAGCGACCTGCTTGTTGTAGATATCTGCGCAGAGCTCATCCGGTACAAGCATCATGACGATATCGCCGGCCTTTGCTGCTTCCTCGACCTCCATCACATGGAAGTTCGGGCAGGTCTCAGCGAACTTCGCCGCCTTCTCCCAGTGACCGGAGCCCTTGCGAAGACCGACCACGACATTCACGCCGCTCTCTGCGAGGTTCTCGGAATGCGCATGGCCCTGTGAGCCGAAGCCGATGACGGCAACGGTCTTTCCATCCAGTACACCGAGGTTACAATCTGAATCATAGTACTTCTTGATCGCCATTTCTTTTTCTCCTTTTCTCTTTTCCTGTTCTACATGCTGGTTAACAGTGTTTATTCATAAAAGCCATCGACTCCGCGCCCTAAACTCGGGCTGATGAAGCCCGACTTTAGCCCCTTCGGGGAGCAGAGCACAGCTCTGCTGGAGGTCGTTCCGGAGTTTGCTTGATGCAAACTCCTACACTTTCGCTGAAAAGCCGCGAAGAC
>CABTMH010000093.1 GCA_902485915.1 uncultured Oribacterium sp.
CGGCCTTTGTGATATCATCCTTCTAGCAACCAAGCTTAAGTTGACTTTGGGTTGACTACATTGGGGTCTGACCCCATTACGATTTTCTTATGATTCTAAAAAGCGCTGGCGTTTATCACGTCAGCGCTTCTTATCATATTCTGCTTTTCGGATGTCTGTCAATCAGAACTGCAGGTCTTCGAACCGTGCGCTTATGCTGCCGGTGCCGAAGACGATACGGGTTACATCAGGTCGGCGACATTGAGCCAGCTCTCGAGGATCTCCTTCTCCTCCGGACGCTGCTTCGTAAGGTTCGCAGCGGCGACGATCGGAAGCCACTTGTGCACATAGCTCTTATCGGTGTTGGTCTTCGCGCAGAAATCCTGATAGTACTGCTCTGCCGCATCCCGATCCTCGAGGTAGAGTGTCGTGTAGGTTCTCGCTACATCCGCACTTGCGTTACCCTGGGTGGCATGTACCCAGTCGATGAGGTACATCGTGCCATCCTCTGCGACGATGATGTTATCCGGACGGAAATCACCGTGCAGGAGCTTGAAGTGCTTCGGCATGGACTCGAGACGGGTCAGCAGCTCATAGCGCGTGCTTGCATCGATGGTGTTGAGGCCGTTGATCTGGTAGGTCAGCTTATCGCGCAGCTTCTGAAGCAGCGGAGCCTTCTTCGTGAACATCAGCATCTGAAGATCGACCATCTCTGCGATGTACTCGTTCTTCTTCTCCGGATGCTCCTTCATGAGCTCCTCCAGTGTCTTACCGGCGATGTACTCACGCTCGATCACCCACTGGCCATCCTCCTCGTAGATTCCGAGAATCTTCGGTACATGGAGGCCTTCGATGATCTCTACACGTGCATGGGCGAAGGCTTCATGAAAAACTTCTGACTTGTCAAACGACTTTTCAAAAATCTTCAGAATCTTATCGCCATCGCGATAAACACTCTTGTCCGCTTTTTTCGATAATAATTCTCTAGCCATAGTTGTTCTCCTTTTTTATGTATGAGACTATTTTACTACACTTCATGAGAAAAGGAATACAAATTTGTTAAATTAATAACAAATTTTCTTCTTATAACTTTTTCCTTATATCGGATGATTCGTACTGGAAGCGGAAGACGGCACAGCCATACGCCGGAAGCGGGTATGCTACGTGATATGGTCTTCCGTCACACTCGCCCTTCTTCGCCTGGTAGGCACTCTTCCGACCACCCTTCGCGCTTACGGCGCCGTTTTCATCGAAAATCAGGGTGTAGCGGCCATGCGTCGGAACACCGACCGCATAGTCCGGGCGCTCCACCGGGGTCATGTTCACGACGAAGACAAGGCTGTTCTTTCCGGTATGATCCTTCCGGATGAAGCTGAAGATCGAGCGGTCGGCATCGTCCGCATTGATCCACTCGAAGCCCTCCCAGCTGTCGTCCTGCTCCCACATCGCCGGGTACTTCCGGTACATATGGAGGAGATCACGCATGAAATTCTGCACGCCCCTGTGCTCCGGCTCCTCGGTGAGGTACCAGTCGAGGGCGACCTTCTCATCCCACTCGTGAAGCTGTGCGAAATCCTGCCCCATAAAGAGAAGCTTCTTGCCGGCGTGACCGAACATGAAGAGGTAGCCGCACTTCAGATTCCGGAACTTATCCTCGTAGAGGCCTGGCATCTTGTTGATCATCGAACACTTGAGATGGACGACCTCATCGTGGCTCAGCACCAGGATGAACTTCTCGGAGGAAGCATAGCTCATACCGAAGGTCATCTTATTATGTGCTCCCTTACGGAAGTACGGATCCAGCTTCATATAGTCGAGGAAGTCATGCATCCAGCCCATGTTCCACTTATAGGTGAAGCCGAGGCCGTCATACTCCGGCGCTGCCGTCACCTTCGGCCATGCGGTCGACTCCTCTGCGATGATGATGCTGCCGTCCTTCCGACCGAGGATGATGGAGTTCAGATGCTTGAAAAACTCGATGGCCTCGAGGTTTCCGTTTCCGCCGTACCTGTTCGGTACCCACTCGCCATCCTTGCGGCCATAGTCGAGGTAGAGCATGGACGCCACCGCATCGACACGGAGTCCGTCGATATGATACTCGTCATACCAGTACAGCGCGTTTCCGATGAGGAAGTTCTGCACCTCATTCTTACCGTAATCGAAGATCTTCGTGCCCCAGTCCGGATGCTCCCCCTTTCGCGGGTCGGCATACTCATAGGTCGGGGTACCATCGAAATCCGCCAGCCCCTGCGCATCCTTCGGAAAGTGTGCCGGTACCCAGTCGAGGATCACGCCGATGCCATGCTGGTGAAGATAATCCACCATGTACATGAACTCCTTCGGAGAGCCATGACGGCTCGTCGGTACGTAGTAACCGGTTACCTGGTATCCCCAGCTGGCGTCCAGCGGATGCTCTGCGATCCCCATCAGCTCGACATGGGTGTAGCCCATATCGTTACAGTACTCGGCGAGCTCATGTGCCGCCTCCGTATAGGTATAGAAGCCGTTTTTCTCCTCGCGGTTCTTCTTCCGCCAGGAGCCGAGATGACACTCATAAATCGCCATCGGCTGTGCGAAGACCGGTGTCTTCGCGCGCGTACTCATCCAGCTCTGGTCTCCCCAGCCATAGCCCGAGAGATCCGCGGTCATCGATGCCGTACCCGGACGGAACTCTGCGGAAAATGCATACGGATCCGCCTTATACAGGATGTCGCCACGCTGTGTATGAATCGCAAACTTGTAGATCTCACCGAAGCC
>CABTMH010000094.1 GCA_902485915.1 uncultured Oribacterium sp.
GACGTGTGCTCTTCCGATCTCTTCTTTTCAATTAACAGGACAGACTGTGAATCTCAAAGCCGGATGTCTATGGATTTCACCAGAATCCAATAATGGTGGATACAACCTGTTGTATGCTTGCAATAGCTATCATGGCGAGTGTAAATTAATGCTTCCAGAAGACTAAGAAGATAGCCTTTAGCGCTGAGCTTTCCGCCCTATTGGTTATTTCTCATTTCACTCGAATCTTCCATCCCACATGGATGCAATCTGGATTCTTGTGTATGGTGTAAACTAAAAATACTTAATTAGAGATTAATTTAGGCCGCCGCTAGGCGGCCTTTTTCCATATATTCCATTCGCCGTTCTCCATTCTATGCTAAAATATAACTCGGCTGATAATGTGTCATGGGGCTTCGGCTCCATATTTTTATATGAGGGTTTTGGTATGACAGATGCAGAGCAGAGGGAAGCGGCGCGGCAGTTTATAAACAGCTGGCGAAAGGGGCGATGAAGAACTGAACCCGATTCAGGTTTCCATCCAGCAGTTTTATGGCATTCTCGATGCGAGAGCGCTGTATCCGGATTCGTCATTGGCTGATCTTTATGACCCGCTGACCATGCCGCCGGAGCTCCGCAAGGCACATACGAAAAACGACATCGCCGTGATGCAGGCGTACGGCTTCAGCACGAAGATGTCGGAAGCGGATTGCGTCGCTGCACTCATGAAGATGTATCAGGAACTGGTTGAGAAGATGAAGCTGTAAGCTGCATGATTGAGCGCTTGCGAAAAGGAGTAATGGCACAGGCTGCGCAGTAGGATTTTCTCTCCGAAAATGCTACTATATAGGAAGTAAACTTCGGTTTGCCTGTGCGATCTCCGTATCAACGCACGGGGGACTGTGCGCCGGGAAGGCTGGTGATTGCAGTGTCGGCATGAGGCTCGTCTTCGTGAGAAGGATGGGCGTGGGCCAGAGCACCCACATACAGCACTAAGAGAAGAGGCCATAATACCGGATACGAACGCGGCCATGCTACACAGGCAGTCATGTACTAAGAGAAGAGGGAACAGTTATGCGAAATTTCGATTATGTAACGCCGACGAGGCTGATTTTCGGTGAGGGTGTGATTTCAGAGCTTCCTGCGGTGATGAAGCCGTTCGGTAAGCGGGTGCTGCTCACCTATGGTGGCGGCAGCATCAAGCGGACGGGGCTCTATGATAAGGTGAAGGAGCTGCTCGCGGATTTCGAGATCTATGAGCTTTCGGACATTCAGCCGAATCCGAAGTATGATCCGAGCGTGCTGGATGGTGTGAAGATCTGTAAGGAGCAGAAGATCGATGTGATCCTCGCGGTGGGCGGCGGCAGCGTCCTCGACTGCTCGAAGGCGATCGCCGCGGGTGCGAAGTACGATGGCGATCCGTGGGATCTGATCAGCGGTCAGGTGCTCGCGCAGGACGCGCTGCCGATGGTGGATATCCTGACCCTGGCGGCGACCGGCAGTGAGTACGACTGTGGAGGCGTTATCTCGAGAACCGAGACCAACGATAAGATCGGCTACATGGATCCGCATCTTTTCCCGCAGGCATCCATCCTCGACCCGACCTATACCTTTACGGTGCCGAAGAAGCAGACCGCAGCCGGATGCGCAGATGCAATCAACCACATCATGGAGCAGTATTTCTGCGAGGAGTCCTCGCTGCTCGCGGACGGCATGATGGAGGCTGCGTTTAAGAGCCTCATGGTGAACGGCCGCAAGTGCATCGAGAATCCGGAGGATTATACCGCCCGCGCCGAGATGATGCTGGACTGCACCCTCGCCTGCAACGGTATTTTCTCCCTCGGCAACAGCCGTTCCCTGTGGCCGTGCCATGGCCTCGAGCACGCCCTGTCCGCGTACTATGACATCACGCACGGCGAGGGCCTCGCGATCATCACGCCGAGATGGATGAAGCACATCCTGAACGACCACACCGTCGACCGTCTCGCGAAGTACGGCGTCAATGTCTTCGGCCTCGACGCAGCACAGGACCGCTACGACATCGCAAACCAGGCGATCCAGGCGACCTATGATTTCTTCGCCTCCCTCGGCATCCCGATGCACCTCCGCGAGGTCGGCATCGACGACAGCCGCATCGACGAGATGGCGCACCACGTCGCCGAACTCGAGGGCCTTGACGAAGCCTGGGCTCCGCTCCAGGAAGCCGACATCGCCGCGATCTTCCGCGCATCACTGTAAAATTCAGAAAAAAATAATGGGGTCAGACCCCATTATTTTTATGCCTTATTTTTCTCGTAGATCACGAGCAGTCCCTTCAGGAGCAGGTCTTCGTCGAGGATGATGTCCTTTCTGCAGTGAGAGATGATTTTCTTTGCGAGGCCGCCGGTGGCGATGACCGTGGTTTTCTCGCCGAGCTCTTCCTCGACGCGGTCGATGATGCCGTCGAGGGCAGCTGCGCTGCTGTAGAGGACACCGCTCTTCATGCACTCGACGGTGTTCTTACCGATGACGTGCTTCGGTGCGTCGATGCTGATGCCGCTGAGCTGGGATGCACGGGCGGTGAGGGCATCGAGAGACACACGGACACCCGGCAGAATCATGCCGCCGATGTACTGCTTCTTACTGTTCACGACAGAAACGGTCGTCGCGGTGCCCATGTCGATCACGATGAACGGCACCGGGTACTCCGCGAGGCCGGCGACGGCATCCGCGACGAGATCCGCACCGAGCTGACCAGGATGATCCATGAGGATATTGAGTCCGGTCTTTAGGCCAGGACCCAGCACCATGACTTCCTTCTTCAGAATCTTCTCCGCCGCGAGCTTCGCGGTGTTGGTGATCTGCGGCACGACCGAGGAGATGATACATCCCTCGATGTCGCTCCCCTGGATGTGGTAGATGTCGAGGACGGTCTTCAGGTCGACGGCGTACTCAAGCTCGGTTTTCGTCCGAACCGTCGAGAGGCGCTCGATGAAATAGGTCTTCTGATCATCGATGCAGCCGACCACAATATTCGTATTTCCGATATCAATCGCTAGAATCATAATGTACTCTCTTATACTGAATTTAAAAACAGGAACCCGGAGCGCTGATACTCCGGGCTCCTATAGTGCCACAGCTGTTACGCTGCTTCTGTGCTGATCTGTGCGGCGGTGATGAGGTGCGCTCTGGAGAGAGCCGCGCCGACCGCGCCGGTGATGATGGTGGAAGATACCATCTCGCAGACCGCGTTGATGCCGACCATGAGGCAGCAGCCGATGATGACGTTATGGCCGCCCATCAGGTTCTGAACATACTCGGTGTTTCCGAACAGTCCGACGAGTGCAGACATGAAGAAGAGGGTGTTCAGGAAGGCTGAGAAGAAGCCGGTGACGGCGCAAGCCACGTAGGTGTTGCTGACCTTCCGCACGCCACGGAAGATGTAGCCGAGGCAGATGCCGTCGAGAAGACGCGGGATGAAGCGCTGCACGAAGGCGAGGAACGGGTTGATGCTGAAGAGCATGACGCCCATCGCGCTGGTTCCGCCGACGCCGATGCACTGCAGGAAGCTGGTGAGACCGAATGCGCCACCGGCCACTGCACCGCCGACTGGTCCGAGTACGATCGCGCTGATCGCCACCGGGATCACGTTAAACGAAATCGCAAGTGGGCCGATGTTTAAGTACCCGAGCGGTGTGTAGGACATCACCAGTAAGATGGCGACCATCAGGCCGAGTAAGGTGAGCTGTGCGGTAGTGAACTTGTTGTTTTTCATTTTTGTTTCCTCCTTGTTACCGTTCCGTTTCAGATGCGATGACGATAAGATCGATCGTACACGGATACAATACGGTGATGGAAAGCGGAGCGTTTTCTGGTCCGCTTCACATAGGTGTGCCGGAGATCCGGCGGTTTACGTTGCCTTCAGTTACATGAAAGCGAGAGCTCTGATGAGGTACCGGCACGGTGATGATGTGTCCGGCCGTCAGCATTGCCCTAAGCTTCGTGTGTAAGCTGAAGAATTTTATCCAGGATTGCTATGGCTGCATCCTCCTTACGCATGAGCGGGAGTGATACGTCCGAATCCTGTGTAATCAGAGTCAGGACGTTGGTGTCACCCTGGAAGCCGGCGCCGGTCACCTTCAGGTTGTTGGCGGCGATCATGTCCAGGTGTTTCTTCTCAAGCTTGGCTCTGGAATTACTGATCATATTTTCTGTTTCCATCGAGAAACCGCAGAGGAACTGCCCCGGGTGCTTATGCTCGCCGAGGTACTTCAGGATGTCGTCGGTTCGCTCGAGCGGGATGGAAAGCTGGTCATCTTTTTTCTTTAGTTTGTTATCGGCGACGGTCGTCGGGCGGTAATCCGCGACGGCGGCAGCCTTTATGATGATGTCCTGCTGATCGCTCACGGAGGTCACGGCCTCAAACATGTCGCGTGCGGTCGTGATCGGAACGAAGTGCACGAAGTGTGGCGGCTCGATCGCGGTCGGTCCACTGACGAGTGTTACCTCCGCTCCTCGAAGCATGGCCATCTTCGCGATGGCATAGCCCATCTTGCCGGAGGAGTGATTCGTGAGATAGCGCACCGGATCCAGGGGTTCCTGAGTCGGGCCGGCGGTGACGAGCACCTTCTTTCCGACGAGATCCTTCGCGCAGGCGACTTCCCGAAGGATGTACTCGAGAAGCTCGGCCGGCTCCGGCATCTTACCGGCACCGGTGTCGCCACAGGCGAGGTAGCCGCTGGCCGGGGTGATCACTTCATAACCGAAGGACTGCAGCTTCCGGAGATTATCCTGCACGATCGGATTCTCGTACATGGCGGTGTTCATCGCCGGCGAGATGATCTTATGACAGCGGCAGGCCATGATCGTGGTGGTGAGCATATCATCCGCGAGGCCATGTGCGATCTTGCCGATGACATCCGCACTCGCCGGAGCGATCATCACGACGTCTGCCTTCTTCGCGATGGAGACGTGCTCGACCTGAAACTGGAAATTCCGGTCGAAGGTGTCGACCAGGCACTTGTTTCCGGTCAGGGTCTCGAAGGTGATCGGGTTGATGAAATTCGTGGCGTTCTGCGTCATCAGCACATGCACGTCGGCATGGAGCTTGTGAAGCGCGCTCGCGAGATATGCGATTTTATAGGCAGCGATACTTCCCGTTACGCCGAGAAGCACGGTCTTTCCCTGCAGCATGATGTTCCTCCTGTCCGATCGTGATGGACTATTTTGCGTTTTGATTATAACATAGATTTTACAGAGTCACTGATTTTTTTCAGGTACGTAGATGTTGTCTGGGAGCGGAAGGATGATTCCTCTCAGCTATACCACTATTTGCTGTTCTACATTGAAAGAAGGGGATAACCAGGGTATAATAGGGGTATAATACAGATGTGAATCGTTTTAACGGGGAAGTTCAGGCAGGAGGGGCATGATGGATCGAATCGAGCTTCAAAACAGAATGGCGGAGCTGGAACAGAAGATATCCATGCTGCCGCCGGGGAGTGTCACGAAAAAAACCATTAAGGGAAAGGAATATTTCTATCATCGCTGGACAGAAAATAAGCGGCGGCGCGAGAAGTATATCCCTATGGAGGCAGTGGATGTATTTCGTGCCCAGATCGAGCAGCGCAAGGCACTGGAGCAGGAATTAAACGCGCTGAAGGCGCAGCAGCCACGAGAGATAAGCTATGAGGATCTTCTCGCACGATCCTCCGGTTCTGCACAGTTTCTGATGGAGCCACGGTTTTCACAGCCTTCGTTTTCAGTGAATGTGCTGGCGGGCGAAGCATTGGTCTCGTTTTCAGAGGCCGTTTGCAATTATAAAAAGAGGGCATGCTTTCAGCAGCTTCATGATTACATATATGGCGAGACGCAGGATAAGGTACTCATCCTCTATGGACTGAGGCGAACTGGAAAAACCACGATGATCCGGCAGGTGTTAGCGGAGATGAACGCGGAGGAGCGGGCGAGATCTGCATTTATTCAGATCACGACGAGGGATTCACTGGCAGCGGTGAACCGGGACCTGAACACACTTAGAGCGCAGGGCTTCAGAAACGTTTTTCTGGATGAAGTTACGCTGATGGAGGATTTCGTCGAGGGTGCGGCACTGTTTTCGGATGTTTTCGCAGCCTGTGGCATGAAAATCGTGCTTTCGGGCACAGATTCGCTCGGCTTTCTGTTTACAGAAGATGAGCAGCTGTATGACCGCTGCATCATGATTCATACCACCTTCATCCCATATCGGGAGTTCGAATCGGTGCTCGGCATCCATGGCATCGACGAGTACATCCGTTACGGCGGTACCATGAGCCTCTCTGGAGTGCACTATAACGAGCACTCCACCTTCGCGACGAAGGAAAGTGCAGATGAATATGTGGATACGGCGATCGCCCGCAATATCCAGCATTCGCTGCACTGCTATCAGTATGAGGGGCATTTCCGCCATCTTCGTGATCTCTATGAAAGGCATGAGCTGACCAGCGCCATCAACCGTGTCGTGGAGGACATCAACCATCGCTTCACGCTGGAGGTTCTGACGCGGGAGTGGAAATCACAGGATCTCGGTATTTCGGCGGGGAATCTGCGACGTGATCGGGTGCATCCGTCGGATATCCTGGATCGCATCGACCTTCCGATGGTGACGGGGCGTTTGCGTGAACTGCTCGAAATTCGGAATCAAAACGAACAGACGGTAAAACTGGATGATATCCATGGGACGGAAATCAAAGAATATCTGGAGCTTCTGGATCTGACGCAGGATATCGACATACGACACATGCCGGATGTCCGCACGAAGGGGAGCCGCACAGTGATTGCACAGCCAGGACTTCGCTATGCGCAGGCAGGTGCGCTGATCCGAAGTCTTCTGGTGGATGAACGCTTCAGTGCCCTGTCACTGGTGGAACGAAATGCAGTTCAGGAGCGTATTCTGACCGAAATCAGGGGGCGCATGCTGGAGGATATCGTCCTTCTGGAAACGCAGCTGGCGCATCCGAAGAAGCAGGTCTTCGTCCTGCAGTTCCCGGTGGGTGAGTTTGACATGGTGGTCTTCGATCCGGAGGCCGCCTGCTGCCAGATTTTCGAAATCAAGCACAGTGAAAAGATGGTACCGCAGCAGTATCGCCACTTGATCGATGAAGAAAAGTGCGCGCAGACGGAGCATCGTTACGGGCCGATCACAGGAAAGTTCGTCCTGTACCGCGGCACGAATCAGTGCGCGGGTGAGGTTCAGTATCGGAATGTCGAGGACTACCTACGTGAGGTGAAAGAAGTGAACGGTTAAAGAAAACACGAAAGGATTCTATTTATGAATGGAAAATTTTACGGTGTGGGGGTCGGTCCGGGGGATCCGCGGCTGATGACTATCCTCGCGGTGGAGACGATCCGCTCCTGTCCGGTGATCGCCGTACCACTCCACGGCAGTGAGCGGGGTGTCGCCTATCAGATCGCGCGAGGCATGATCGAAGACCTGGATGCGAAGGAATGCGTCGAGTTTCGCGTGCCAATGTCTAAGAACCGAAACGTACTCACCGAGGCCTATCAGCGTGCGGCCAGGGATATCATCGAGAAGCTTCGGGAGGGAAAGGATGTGGCCTGCCTGACGCTCGGTGATCCGACGATTTACAGCAGTTACATCTATCTTCATCGCATCGTGCATGCGAGCGGCTTCCATACGGAAATCATCAGCGGCGTTCCGTCGTTCTGCGCTGTGAGCGCGAAGCTCGGCGACAGCCTCGTGGACCGGGACGAGCAGCTCCATGTGATTCCGTCGAGCTATGGAGTTCATCGGTCTTCACAGCAGATACAGGCTGTTGACACTGAAAACGAGCATGATTCGGAGATCGTCGGCGGTGTGATGCACGAAACGTTCGCGAACGAATCAGCTGCAACACTTGCAAGCGCCCTGAAGCTTCCAGGCACGAAGGTCCTCATGAAAGCCGGTGCTGAGATCAGTGCAGTGAAGGAACTGCTCCGCCAGGAGAACTGCAGCTGCCGGATGGTCGAAAACTGTGGCATGCCGGACGAGAAGACATATGAGTGCCTCGAGGACATCCCGGAAAAGACGGGCTACTACTCTGTAATCGTAGTGAAATCGTAGTGAAGGTACCGGAGATCGTTTGCAGGAATACGAAATATTTTCAAAAGTTAGTTGACGCTAACACGTGCGTGTGGTAATATACATCTATGGTTAGGAATGGCTAACCGAAACAACGACAGAATCTGATTGAAGCGGTATCGGATGACTTGATTTAAGCATTAGACATCCGGTACTGAGCTTCAAGCCAGAGGCACCAAGCACCAGACATCTGGCAACGAGCTTCAAGCCAGAGATATCAAGCACCAGTCATCCGGTGCCGGCCTTCAGGCCAGAGACACCAAGCATCAGCACCAGACACAGAAGGATGAAGACAGGAGATTGTTATGCCGGAGCAACTTTTAATCGAGAACTGCTCGCCGACGCTGGCGGGGATGAAACCGTCGAATCTGATCAGTCTTCCATATACAGATCTGGCGCAGGCGCGGGCGGACATCCGGGAGATGAACCGGATTTTCGCACACAAGGGCCTCCGGGCTGTACCGATGAACTATCGGAAGGGACGGGTGCTGCTGTATCTGTACCGTCCGAAACATTTGCAGCGGGTGCTGCAGCAGGAGGGGGTGCGGGCCTTTCTGACAGGCTTCGGCTATGACTGCGACGACATGGCGCGCTGCATCGCGAAGCTCAGCCGTCGGATCCGCGACCGGAAATCGTCGGACGAGTTTCCACATGAGATCGGCATCTTCCTTGGCTATCCGCTCGAGGATGTCGAGGGCTTCATCAACCATAAGGAAGAAGGCTGCAAGACGGTCGGCACCTGGAAGGTGTACGGCGATGTCGAGCAGGCGGAGGCATCCTTCCGCAGATTTCGACGCTGCACTACGATCTACCAGCGTGCTTGGGCACAGGGGCGGACGCTCGAGGAGCTCACCGTCGCAAGCTGATGCACGATGACACGGCCAATGCAGGCGGCCGGAGCGCACATACCTGCGCGGGCAGCACCACCTTACGGTGCCGATGTGAATGGCGGAGCGATGATCGCACGACGGAAGCATTGAAGAATACGACCAAATCGGTCACTGACCATAAGCAGGGACTGTTTGGATATATAAAAAGGATAGATTTCGGACAGGCTTCGGATTTCTGCCGGAGCGACCGACTCGCCCTCGGGCGTCGAGGCATGGAACGAGCGTGTACGGGATTTTTTCTAAAAACGAGAGGAGACCAGCTATGAAAAGTCAAGCATAGATTAGAAGA
>CABTMH010000095.1 GCA_902485915.1 uncultured Oribacterium sp.
CGTTCCTGAACATGGAGCGACAGTTCGCCGGTCAGATCGGCGGTATCTCGCAGCAGATCAACGCGATCGTCATGGGTCTCGCGGGTGCACGTCGTATCTTCGCGCTGATGGATCAGCAGCCGGAGAAGGATGAAGGCACGGTGACGCTCGTGCGCTGTCAGGAGCGGAACGGGCAGATCGAGGAGTGCAGTGAGCGCACCGAGCAGTGGGCTTGGAAGAAGGTCGAGGCCGACGGCAGCGTGACGTATAAGCGTCTCGAGGGCGATGTCGTCCTGAAGGATGTGGATTTCTCCTACGACGGAGAGCACACGGTACTGCATGAGGTCAATGTCTACGCCCGTCCAGGTCAGAAGGTTGCGTTCGTCGGTGCCACCGGTGCCGGTAAGACGACCATCACGAACCTCATCAATCGTTTCTACGAGATCCAGAAGGGCACCATCACCTACGATGGCATCGATATCCAGGATATCGAGAAGGCGTCCCTTCGGAAGTCCCTCGGCATCATCCTGCAGGATACCGTGCTTTTCACGGGTACCGTCATGGAGAACATCCGCTACGGAAAGCTCGATGCGTCCGATGAGGAGTGCATGGCTGCCGCGAAGCTCGCCGGTGCCGACAGCTTCATTCGCCGCCTGCCGAAGGGCTACGACACGATGTTGATCGCGAACGGCGCTAACCTCTCGCAGGGCCAGCGCCAGCTGCTCTCCATCGCGCGTGCCGCCGTCGCCGATCCGCCGGTCATGATCATGGATGAGGCCACCTCCTCCATCGATACCCACACCGAGGCCGTGGTCCAGAAGGGCATGGACGCCCTCATGGCCGGACGCACCGTCTTCGTCATCGCCCACCGCCTCAGCACCGTGCAGAACTCCGACGTCATCATGGTCCTCGACCATGGCCGCATCATCGAACGCGGCTCCCACGACGAACTCATCGCCGCCCGCGGCAGCTACTACCAGCTGTACACCGGTGCCTTCGAGCTGGAGTGACCAGAATAGAGTTATTTCAGGAGGATGTCGATCGCGCGACATCCTCTGGTTCTATTTTGAGGAGATTCCAGACTGCCGACGCGTTCATCTTATTTCGTAAGGGGGTCTAATCCCATAAACTTATAAAAGTGGACTGTTGCAACATGAAATTTGGTTGAGACAGTCCACTTTTATATGTTCATATTCCTGGTTGCAGGCACGGTAAGCGCTTTATCGTGAGATCATGCCTACAGCGGAGACACCTTGAAATCCTGGCTGCAGGCACGGTAAGCGCTTTAAAACGACATCGTGCCTACGGAAATGTCCATTTTCCAGAGGGTACCGTAGGCACGTCGAGGCAGTTGGGGTATCATCATGCCTATAAAATCTTCGACGAAAGTAGGCATGATACATGATTTCGAGCCTGATTATGCCTACAGTCCCCTAAACTGGTCAGCGGCGGATGTATGCGCCGCCTTCCTGGGCGACGACTTCGGAAGCGATCTGGTTTGCGAAGCGCATGGTGTCTTCCTCGGTCCAGCCGAGTGTGAGGCCGGTGAGGACCGCGCCACAGTGCGAGTCGCCGGCACCGATGGTATCGACGACCGTCGATGGCACGGATGGTGCAGTGTGTACGGAGCCATCCGCAGAGATCCAGAGTACGCCGTCGGCACCGCGTGTCACGACGACCATGTTCTGCGTCTTCGCGTGCAGCGCCCGCGCTGCGGCGAGGGCGGCATCCACGCTGTCGCCCACCGCGGCGAGGCCGGTGTCCGCGCTGTCGCTCACCCCGGCGAGACAAGGATCCTCGCTGTCGCTCACCCCGGCGAGGCCGGCATCCACGCTGTCGCTCATTCTGGCAAGGCCGGCATCCACACTTTCGCTCCTCCTGGCGATGGCCTGCGCCTCCTGCTCGTTCAGGTGAAGGATCGGATGCATCGCGAGGATGCGTTCCGTACGACTCGCGTCGACCTCGATGCCGCGCGGGCCCGGTGCATACACGACGGTGCCGGCGATGTCCGGATGCGCCTCGAGCCAGGCGACGAGCTCAGCGCCGGTCTTTTCCTCGACCTCGAGCCCGCAGATATAGGTATAGTCGAAGTGCTCGCCCGCGAAGGCATCCATGTACTCCGCATGGAAGCTGTACTCGACCCCGTGGACGGAGAGAAAGGTACGTTCGCCGCTACGCTCCACGAGACAGTAGCAGCAGCCATTTTCACTGTCCGGCACGGTGATTGGGCCCCGGAAGCCAGCATTGCCGAGATGTGCGCGCACGAAGTCGCTGAACACGCCGTGGTCGCCGATCGGCGTCACGAAGCGAAGATCGACATCATAGGCCTTCGGCACCTGCGCCACGTTGAACGCGCAGCCGCCCATCGCGAAGCGCTGCACCGGATGCATGTCTTCACCGGTCGTCGGCAGGTGGTCGAGTCGGAGAATCACATCCACACAGGTGGAGCCGATGATGAGAAGTCGTTTCATAGTATTCCTCCATGATTTCAGGGTAGTCGTCAGCGCATATCGACAAGATCGATGGGCTGCTATCGTTTCGGCAGCATCCTGATTCCTCAGGTCAATGCTGTCGGCCGCGGCATCGTCGCAGATCCGCGGGCTTCAAACGCCCCGAGGTGCAGTGCCGTCGCAGCGCTGGGGCTTCAAACGCCCCGAGACTCAGTGCCGTTGCAGCGCCGGGGCTTCAAACGCTCCGAGACTCAGTGCCATTGCAGCGCCGCTGACTTTTTATCTGCTGGCCTTTTTTGTCAACGTTTACTATACTACTTCACAGGAGGGGTTTCTCGCAATACGGAGTTTTGTGCCGAGAGGCCCGACGCGCGTGATATACAGAGTCATCCGCCAGCTTTTTCAGCACATTTGTGCCGAGGAGGCCCGGCGCGTGAGAGATACAGAATATACAGAACACGCGGGCTATACAGAACACAGGAGTCATCATGAAAACAGAGAAGAACAACATCTACCAGGAATTTGCGGCGGAGGCGTCAGCGATGCAGGCGCGTTCGGTGGCGCTGCGGCGTGATCTTCATCAGCATCCGGAGACGGGCTGGCTCGAGATGCGGACGACGGCGATCATCGTGCGGCGGCTCCGCGCGCTCGGTTATCAGGTGCTGACGGGACGCGCCGTCTGCCTCGCCTCCGCGCGGCTCGGGCTTCCGGACGCGGACATCATGGCGGCGCACGCAGAGGCGGTGCTGCAGCAGGGTGTGACGGAAGAGGAGCTGACGCCTGATCTCCGCGAGGGCTTCACCGGCGCGATCGCCATCCTCGACTGCGGCCCGGGCCCGGTGGTGGCGCTTCGCTTCGATATCGACGCGCTCGGCATGGTCGAGTGCCCGGAGGCGACACATCGCCCGACCCGCGAGGGCTTCGCCAGTGTCAATGCAGGTATGATGCACGCCTGTGGCCATGACGCGCATGTGACGATCGGCCTCGGCATAGCGGAGCTTCTCATGAAGCATCGCGACGCACTTCACGGAACGATCAAGCTGATTTTCCAGCCAGGCGAGGAGGGTGGTCGCGGCGCTGCGGCCATCGTGGCCCACGGGCACCTCGACGACGTCGACTACCTCATCGGAAACCACATCGCCCCGACCGGCTCGCTCGACGACGGCGACATCACGCCAGGCACCTACGGTTCCCTCGCGAACACGAAGTACGACGTCTACTATACCGGCACGGCGGCTCACGCAGGCGGCTTCCCGGAGCGCGGACAGAATGCGCTCCTCGCGGCGGCCCAGGCGAGTCTCGGACTCTACGCGATCCCGCGCCACTCTGGCGGCATCACCCGCGTGAACGTCGGGACACTCCACGCCGGCACGGGGCGCAACGTCATCCCGGACCGCGCGAAGATGGAAATCGAGGTGCGCGGCGAGACGACCGAGATCAACGAATACATGATGCAG
>CABTMH010000096.1 GCA_902485915.1 uncultured Oribacterium sp.
CTGGTGAAGGTAACGCTTCTCGGTGACGTACTCGTTGAGTCCCTCGACCTTCTGAACCTCGGAAAGAGGTGCCAGGGTGACGATATCGAGGATCTGGGTCTGTCCACGCTTGAACATCGCAGAGCCATGGACTCTCGGAATCAGATCCACCTCTGCCTCGAGCGGACGGATCTCCTCGATCTTACGACCATCCGGTCTCTTATGATCCTTCAGGATCATCTTACGAACGGTCTTCTTCTCATACTGATATACAGCATCCGGAAGCTGCTGAAGGGCATCCTCGTCATCCGCGAGTGCCTCCTCGAGCTTTCTGGTCACCTCGGCCATGTTGGCATCACGCTGCTGCTTGTCATCGGTGAATACCGCGTTCTCCATCTCCTCTTCCGGAACGATGGACTTAATCTTATCGAAGAGTGCCTGTGGAACGGCATAGCTCTCGTATGGGGTCTTCTCCTTACCACACTCGGCGATGATGGAATCGAAGAAGCTGATGATCTGCTTGTTGATTTCATCTGCCTTATAGATGGCCTCGATCATCTGCTCATCGGAGATGCAGTTTGCGCCGGCCTCGATCATGATCACCTTATCGCGGGTCGAAGCGACGGTCAGGTTGAGATCCGATACGGTCTTCTCTGCGTTGGTCGGGTTGATGATGAACTCACCGTTGATCATGCCGACCTGTGTGGATGCGCATGGACCATCCCATGGAACGTTGGAAATCGCGGTTGCCAGGGAAGAACCAAGCATCGCAAGAAGCTCCGGTGAGCAGTCCTGATCGACGGACATCACGAGGTTATCGAGCAGAACATCGTTACGGAAATCCTTCGGGAAGAGCGGTCTCATCGGACGGTCGATGACACGGGAGGTGAGGATCGCGTTATCGCTTGCGCGGCCCTCTCTCTTCTTAAATCCACCCGGGAACTGTCCTACAGCATACATCTTCTCCTCATACTCCACCTGGAGCGGGAAGAAATCGATGCCGTCACGTGGCTGTGCCGATGCGGTACAGGTGGACAGAACGGTCGTATCGCCATAGTGCATCAGTGCTGCACCGTTTGCCTGGGCACATACACGACCGATATCGACGGTCAGTGTTCTGCCGGCGAGTTCCATTGAATAACTCTTGTACATTCGTACCTCCTTTTATATAGACAGGGAGGTCCAAAAACACTGATCAGGCTCCCTCTTCGTGCGGGTCGGGTGCCTGCTGAAAACCGGGCCTCATCAGTGGTCTCGGATACTTCCCTGTCGATGATTTCGATAAATCCATGTGCACGATCGCAGAAAGGCACATAGTCCATATGATTATAGTATAAAAAAAGGACGGAGAAAAGTATCTCCGCCCTTTTTCTTTATGAGTTTTAGATTACTTTCTGATGCCGAGCTTCTCGATGAGAGATCTGTAGCTGTCCAGATCGTTCTTCTGAAGGTAAGCAAGAAGGCCTCTTCTCTGACCAACCATCATGAGAAGACCACGTCTTGAGTGGTGATCCTTCGGGTTCTTCTTAAGGTGCTCAGTGAGCTCGTTGATACGTGCAGTCAGAATCGCGATCTGAACCTCTGGTGAACCTGTGTCACCAGCCTTACGGCCGTACTGCTCGATGATCGCTGTCTTCTTCTCCTTGGAAATCATGGTAAATCCTCCTGATGATAAACTATGTCACACACGGTGACGACTTACGCTAACAGAGCTGCCGGATGGAGTTCCGCGCAACCATGCCAACGCGCATACGCATGTACTCTAACAGAAGTACCACGGCTTGTCAATCGCTTATTGACCGAAATATCGTCCTTTTTGTAACAGTTCAGGCAGGAGCCGTGTCGGGAAGCCGGTAGCTGGACGGAGGACCGACACGGTCCCCGCTGCCTGATCTGTAACTGCTATTCCAGCCTGCCCGGACCGAGCTCCATCGGCCAGGCGGCTGTGGCGGCGACATCCTTCTCAAGCTGGGCCTTCAGCTCGTCGATCGAAGCGAACTTATGCTGGTCACGAAGCCGGGTCATAAACTCGACGCGGATCTTCTTTCCATACAGGTCGCCATGATAATCGAGGACGTAGGTCTCGATGGAGGTCGGATTATCGTCTGCGATGGTCGGATTATTCCCGACGTTCGTCATGCCACGATACAGCTTCTGCCCGATCAGGATACGGGTGATGTAGACGCCCGGCTTCGGATTCAGCTTTCCTTCCTTCGGGAGGATGTTCGCGGTCGGGAAGCCGATCGATGCGCCGATCTCTTTTCCACGCATCACGGTGCCACTCAGCGCTACATGACGCCCGAGCAGTTCGGCAGCCTTTTCGACATTGCCCTTCTCGATCTCCTCGCGGATGAAGCTGCTGGATATCTCGCGCTCCTTCCCGTTCTCATCGAGGACTTCCTTTTTCTGAATCACATGGACCGCGTAGCCGTACTTCGGTGCGCGTGCTTCGAGAAGCGCGGCATCGCCCTGTGCTTTATACCCGAAGGTACAGTCCGTGCCCACGACGATATCCGACGCGTGCATGCCCTCGACCAGGACGGTGCGCAGGAAATCCTCCGCCGAGACACCCATGGTCTCCCGGTTCACGGGATAGGAAAAGACATAGTCGAAGCCGAGGTTCCGAAGGCGTGTCAGGTGCTCATCGCTGCTCGAAATCGTATCCTGCTGGACGCCGGTGAGGACGACCTTCGGATTTGCACTGAAGGTCAGGATCGCCGTCTTCCGGTGTTTCTCCTTCGCGATGCGGAACATGTTCTCGAAGATGAGCTGGTGCCCGAGATGGCTACCGTCGAACTTCCCGAAGGAAATGACGGCCGGCTCCGGGACATACATCGGCGGTTTCACGATACGGATCAGCTCGCCCCGCGCCTCATACCCGGCGATCTCCTCGATGGTCCGGCTGTCGGAGATCGAGAACTGACCGACACGTGTACGCTTCAGCGCCGACATCGCGGCTCCACAGCCGAGCTTCTCCCCGATATCCTTGATCAGTGTACGGATATAGGTGCCCTTCGAGCAGGTAACGGTCATCCGTACGTATGGGAGGTCAATGCTGTCGACCGTGATGTCGTGGATGGTGATACGGTTTGGCTTCCGCTCGATGACCTTTCCCTGTCGGGCGAGGTCGTAGAGCTTCTGTCCGTTCACCTTTTTCGCACTGTACATCGGCGGAATCTGGTCATAAGAGCCGATGAAGCTCTGCGCAGCTGCGCGGAGCTCCTTTTCGCTGATATCGACCGGATGCTCGCTGAGTATCGTTCCGGTCGTATCCTCGGTATCGGTTATGATGCCGAGCTTCATCTCCGCCTCATAGACCTTTTCCGTCGCTTCGATCGAGGAGACCAGCTTCGTCGCCGTACCGGCACAGATCACCAGTACACCCTCGGCCATCGGGTCGAGGGTGCCGGTATGTCCTATTTTCTTTTCATGAAGGATGGCACGAAGCTTCTTCGTGACGTCGAAGCTCGTCCAGCCCTTCTCTTTATAAACATTGATAATCCCGTCCATAGTTCCCTTACAGCCGATTGGATACGAAATCCGGTGCATCCATCTGCTTCGAAAGCTCCTTCGTAATGTTGTTCATCACATCATGGTAGGAGCCCTGAAGTGTACAGCCGGCGGCCATCTTGTGGCCACCACCACCGAAGGTCATCGCCACCTTCGCTACATCCAGCTGGTGATTATTACTCCGGAGACTGACCTTGAAGTTCTGATTGCTCATTTCATACATGAACATCGCACAGTCGATGCCTCTCGTCTCCCGCATGGTGCTGACGATACTGTCTACGTCCCGGGAGGTGACCTGATAGAACTTCATATCCTTACAGGTCAGCCAGCCTGCGAGACAGCGATGGTCCATCAGCATCAGGCTTTCCATCAGTACGCGACCGAGTACCTGCTGCTGTGCATAGGTTTTCGTATAGTAGCTGTCGTCGATGATGTGGCCGAAATCGATGCCCTTCGTCATCAGGAAGCCGGCGATTTCCATCGTATGCTGCGACGTGCAGCTGTACTTGAAGATACCGGTATCATGTGCGATGCCGAGATAGAGGCACTCGGCTGCCTTTGCATCGATGTAGCTCGTATCCATCAGATCATAGACGACCTCGGAGGCACTCGAAGCATCCGGACGGATGGAACCATGCGGGAACTGCTGCGGGCCCGGAACGTGATGATCCGCCACAAACAGCTCCTTCGCATTCTCTGCGAGGCTTCGGAAATCGCCGACACGATCATAGCCGTTACAGTCACAGATAATACAGAGATCATACTTTCGATCGGAAGGTGTATGCACGATGGTATCGATGCCCGGAAGGAAATCATACTTTTCGTTTGCGACCTGCAGGTAAACATTCACCTTCTTATCAGGATACTGATTCAGAATATAATGCTTCGTGCCCAGGGTCGAGCCGAGACAGTCCCCGTCCGGGTTCGTATGGCCCAGGATGCAGATACTGTCTGCCCTATTAATCATCTGCTGAAATTCATTCATCAATCGTACCTTCTCCATATATCAACATATCAGACGGAATTACGCTTCGTCCGACGGCGCTTCCGAAGAGTCTTCGGTATCCTCAGCGGATACCGAAGCGTCCGCCTCCGGACCGCGCTTCGCTGCATCCTCTTCCTTCACCTTACGGATCAGCTCGTCCATATGCGCTCCATACATGATGGAGTGATCGGCGACGAACTGAAGCTCCGGTGTGTGCCGGAGATTGACGGTCTGTGCAAGCTCACGGCGCAGGAAGCCACTGGCGGCTTTCAGGCCCTCCATGGTCTTCGCAAGCGATTCCTCGCTGCCGAGCACAGAGATATATACTTTACAGTACTGGAGGTCCGGTGTGACCTCGGCGTCGGTGACCGACGTCATCGGGGACACACGCGGATCCTTCAGGTCACGGATCGCTACGGAAAGCTCTCGCATGACCTCTGCGTTAATTCTTGTATTTTTTACAGAACCTTTTTTCAACGCTTAACCTCTTCCATTACATATGCTTCAACATAATCCTCAAGCTCGATCTCGTTGAAGCCCTCGAATACAAGACCACACTCGTAGCCGGCCTTGACTTCCTTTACATCATCCTTGAAGCGCTTTACGGATGCGATTGCGCCCTCCCAGATCTTATCCTGCTTCGGGCCACGGAGGATGCGGGCCTTCGCACCTCTCTGTACGAGACCGTCCTTGACCATACATCCTGCGATGTTGCCGACACCGGACGCCTTGAAGATCTGACGGATCTCGGCGTGACCGATCACCTTCTCCTCGAAGACAGGGGCCAGCATGCCCTTCATCGCATTCTCGATATCCTCGGTCGCCTTATAGATGATGTCATAGAGACGCACATCGACATGCTCACGCTCCGCGATCTCGCGTGCGGTCGCATCCGGCTTGACATCGAAACCGATGACGATGGCGTTCGACGCACTTGCGAGTACGACATCGGACTCGTTGATCGCACCGACACCGGAGTGGATGACCTTTACGGCTACCTCCTCGTTCCGGATCTTCTCAAGCGCATCCTTGACGGCCTCTACAGAACCCTGAACGTCGGCCTTGACCACGAGCGGAAGCTCCTTGATCTCGCCGGCCTTGATCTGATCGAAGAGTGCATCGAGGGATACCTTCTTCTTCGACTCCTCGACCATCTTCTGCTTGCTTTCTGTGACGAAGGCGGCAGCATAGGCCTTCGCCTCCTTCTCGCTGTCCTTCACCTGGAAGATCTCACCCGCATTTGGAACGGCGCTGAGACCGAGGATCTCACACGGCTGTGAAGGTACGGCCTTCTTGATGCGCTTACCCTTATCGTCGGTCATCGCACGAACCTTACCATATGCAGAACCGACAGCGACGACATCGCCCTGGTGAAGCGTTCCCTTCTGCACGAGGAGACGTGCAACCGGACCCTTACCGCGGTCGAGCTCTGCCTCGATGACAACGCCATACGCTGCACGGTTCGGGTTTGCCTTCAGCTCCATCACATCCGCCTGGAGAATGACATTCTCGAGCAGGTCATCGATGCCCATACCGGTCTTCGCAGATACCGGAACACAGATGACATCTCCGCCATACTCCTCCGGGACGAGGTCATACTGCATCAGCTCCTGCTTTACCTTATCCGGGTTTGCTGTCGGCTTATCCATCTTATTGATGGCGACGATGATCGGTGTGTTTGCGGCCTTCGCGTGGTTGATCGCCTCGATGGTCTGTGGCATGACACCATCATCCGATGCGACGACGAGTACAGCGATATCGGTCGACTGTGCACCACGCATACGCATCGCGGTGAAGGCTTCGTGTCCCGGTGTATCGAGGAAGGTGATGACTCTGTCTTCGCCATTTACTTCGACCTTTACCTGGTAAGCACCGATGGACTGCGTGATGCCACCGGCCTCGCGTGAGGTCACATTTGTATTACGGATAGCATCGAGGATGGAGGTTTTACCATGATCGACGTGACCCATAACGCAGACAACAGGCGGTCTGGTGACCATCTCGTCATCGGCGTCCTCGACGTCATCCTTTACGAGCTCAGCGATGACATCGACCTTCTCCTCCTTCTCGCAGAGAATCTCATAATCCACAGCGATGTTCTCTGCATCCTCGTAGGAGATCTCTGTGTTCAGGGTAACCATCTTACCCTGCATGAAGAGCTTCTTGATGATTTCAGCCGCCTTGATGCGCATCTTGTCCGCGAGATCCTTGATGGTGATTACCTCAGGAATCGTGATGGACTTGATCTCCTCCTCTACCGGCTTCACAACCTCCGGCTTGATGAACGCGCCCTTGCCGGTCTTCTTCTTGTAGGAGACCTCATCTGCTCTCTCGTAGGACTGCTCTGCCGTATACTTGTTCTGCTTACGGTTGTTCCGGTTCCGCTTTGCTGCCTCTGCCTTCTCGTTATCGAAATTCTTATTTCCGAAGGTCTTTCCGGCCACCGGCTTATGCGCTACGCGGTTCTGTGTCGGCTTCGAAGCGACATCGACGGCCGGTGCAGCACCTGCGCCAGCCGGACGTCTCGTACCGAAACCGGTACCTGCCGGACGCTGACCTGGTCTCTGCTGGCCATTGCGGTCGCCGAATGGACGGCTGCCCTGCGGACGATCACCGCTTCTCTGGCCGTTACGATCGCCGAACGGTCTCTGCTGACCATTGCGATCACCGAAGGAACGACCACCCTGCGGACGATCACCGCTTCTCTGACCGTTACGATCACCGAAGGAGCGTGTCCCCTGCGGACGATCACCGAAGCTGCGGCCACCCTGTGGGCGCTCAGCCGGGCGTGCCGTGCGCTCTGTGGCCGGCTTCGCCTGCTCTTCCTTCGCATGCTCTGCGAGGGCCTTCGCGGCTGCGGCTGCCTTTGCAGCTTCTTCCGCCGCCTTCCGTGCTGCCTCTTCCTCCGCTGCCTTCCGTGCCGCCTCTGCTCTCGCCTCCTCGGCCTCCTGACGCTTCTGGATCTCATTAAGCTCCTTCAGCGGCGTAACGCGTGCCGTTCCAGGTGGCAGTGGACGACCATTCGGGCTGGCCTTCCGTGCCGGCTTCTCTGCTGTCTGCGGCTTCCGCGCACCCTGAGATGCAGTGGTGCCGAACTTCGAGCCCAGTGGGCGATTCTTATGATTTGCGGAATTCTGCGAATGGAAAACAACAGCAAGTTTCTTTTTCTTAGGCGCATCTCCTGCCTTCGACTTCTCCTTACTTCCTTCCCTGCTGTTCATTCCCAAATCTTTCTGGTTATCATCTGACATTCACATTACCTCCGTCAATATATTTGATCATCGCCTGGGCGAAGCCCTGATCTTCAATGCTTATCGACGATCGCTCGGATCGTCCCAGCTGGTGCCCCAGCGTTTCCTTGGTGCCCAGTTCCTGATATGGCACACTGCGATAGGTGGTCATATTTCTAAATTTCTTTTTCGTATTATCGGATGCGTCCTCCGGGATGATCACGAGAAATGATTTTCCACTTTTGATGGACTTCTCCACGGCGAACTCACCGCTCTTACATTTCCCGGCCCGCTGACACAGTCCGAGCAATCCATAGATTTTATCTGTCAAGCTGCTCCAGTTCCTCTCTCAGTGTATCCAGGGTCTCCTTCGTGATCGCTTCCTTAAACGACCGCTCCAGAGCCTTCCGCCGGAAGGCCTTCTCGAGGCACTCCGGATTCTTACAGATGTATGCGCCACGACCATTCTTCCGGCCGCTCGGATCGATCGAGAAGCTGCCCTCCGGCTCATGTACGATACGGATCAGCTCCTTCTTCTCTTTCTTTTCTCCACAACCGATGCAGGTTCTCTCAGGTACCTTCTTCATCTCTGTTACTCGTTCTCATCCTCCGGAGCCGTCTCGTCGTATGCGATATCGTCCTCATACTCGCCCTCGGCGCCCTCACTCTGATAGTCGATACCCATCTCGTCGAAGATGCCCTGCTCCTGTGCCTGGGACTCAGACTTGATATCGATCTTATAGCCGGTCAGCTTCGCACTGAGACGTGCGTTCTGACCCTCCTTACCGATGGCCAGGCTCAGCTGGTTATCCGGCACGATGACCATCGCCTCGTTGTTATCCTGATCGGCGATGACCGCGATCACCTTCGCCGGTGACAGTGCGTTCTCGATCAGGTACGCCGGGTTCTCATCATAGTTGATGATATCGATCTTCTCGCCGTGAAGCTCATCGACGATGGCGTTTACACGGGAACCGTTCAGACCGACGCATGCACCTACCGGATCGACATCCGGATCGTTCGACATGACCGCCATCTTCGTTCTGGAGCCGGCCTCACGTGCGATCGCCTTGATCTCGACGGTACCGTCACGAACCTCGGCGACCTCATCCTCGAACAGACGCTTCACAAGCTCCGGATGCGTTCTCGAGATCATGACACGCGGACCACGCGGCATATCTCTGACTTCTACGACATATACCTTGATGCGCTCGTTTGTCACGAGGGTCTCTCCCTTGATCTGCTCGTTCTCTGCGAGATAACCATCGACCTTGCCGAGATTTACGATGACAGAACGTCCGGTATCCCGCTCGACCGTACCGGTCACAACCTCCTTCTCCATGGAGTAGTACTCCTTATAGAGAACCTTGCGCTCCTCTTCACGGATCTTCTGTACGATCACGCCCTTTGCGTTCTGGGTTGCGATACGTCCGAAGCTTTTCGAATCCACCTTCACCGGAACGATGGAGCCCAGCGTGTAGGCAGGATTGATCAGTCTGGCATCGGCGAGTGAAATCTCTGTGTTCTTATCGAAAACTTCCTCTACGACGGTCTTATCCGCGATGACGGAATAATCACAGGTGTCCGGATCTACGTTGACACGCACATTATCAGCAGAACCGAAGTGGTTCTTGCATGCAGTCTGGAGTGACAGCTCGATCGCCTCGATGAGAGACTGCTTCGAGATTCCTTTCTCCTTTTCCAGTAAATCGAGTGCTTCGCTGAGTTCAGTGTTCATTAGTTTTTACCCCTCCCGGTAAGTGTATCTTCATTTGTATCTTCATGGCTGTCTTCGGAATCTGCATCGGTGGTTTCATCGACCGCCGCTTCCTCCTCTTCGACATCCTCTGGAATCACATCTTCGTTGCCAGGCTGATCCTTGAATCCGAGCGAACATACCTCCAGCATGTACTGCTCATCGATAAAATCCTCCTGGTCCAGCCATTTGGAAAGCCGTCTGGATACCTTCGCACAGTCGTTTACGGTCATGTCCACCTCATCGAGACGATAGATGAACGCACGCAGATACCACTCATTATTCTCATAAGTGAAGGTAACGCTGTCGACTCCGTAGCCCTCCTTCGGACAGAAGCTGTCGAGGTACGTTTTTACTCTTTCAGTATAGTTGCCCTTTGCCTGCATCGAATTTTCCTCTAAACTTAAGTTAAAGGAGCGGGCGAAACGCCTGCTCCTTTAACTAGTCAACAAATACTCTATATTTATAGCACGGTCCTTCGGACAATGCAAGGCTTTTCGCGTGATTTAGTCCGGGAGCCGGAGGGCAGCCCTCCGGCTCCCGGACTGTGGCCCTTGCCGCGAACGATATCAGCCTCAGATCAGGCCCTGAATCAGGATGATGAAGATCAGTACCGGAAGGACGAACTGGAAATAAGGCCGGATGGCGGCCGGGAGTTTCGGGCCTTTGCCCTTATTACACTCTGCGAGGTAGTGATCGAAGCCCCAGCCCCACCTGCTCACACAGAACAGAAGGTAGATGAGTGAACCGGCCGGAAGCAGGAGGTTTGATACGATGAAATCCTCGGAATCCAGGACGCCACGGGCACCGATGATATGGAGATCGGACCAGAGATTGAAGCCCAGGACGCACGGCACACTGGCGAGCAGCACGAAGATGCAGTTCAGGTATACGGCCTTCTTTCGCTCCCATCCGAAGTTATCGATGGAGGTCGAGAGCAGATTCTCGAAGACGGTGATGACGGTGCTGAAGCTGGCGAAGCTCATGAACAGGAAAAACATGGAGCCCCAGAGGCGTCCACCCGCCATGTTCATAAACACCTTCGGCAGGGTCAGGAAAATCAGACTCGGACCGGCATCCGGCTGTACGTTAAAGGCGAAGCAGGCCGGGAAGATGATCAGACCGGACATGATCGCGACGAAGGTATCGAGCACGCAGATACGCGCAGACTCGCCGACCAGTGTATACTCGTCCGACATATAGGACCCGAAGATCTCGATGCATGCGATGCCGAGGCTCAGCGTGAAGAAGGCCTGGTTCATCGCGGCCGAGATCACGGAGCCGAGGCCCTTCAGCATGCTGCCGCCGCCCTGCTCTGCGACACGCGCGAGGCTCGGAATCAGGTAGAAACGTGTGCCCTCCGCCGAGTTCGGAAGCGTCAGGCTGTGGAAGGCCAGTACGACGATGAGGGCGAGCAATGCCGTCATCATCACCGTCGTCACCTTCTCGAGGCCCTTCTGAAGACCGAAGGAGCAGACCAGGAAGCCGACCAGTACGGTCACGACCATACTCAGCATCATCTCTTCCGGAGCGTTCATCAGCTTCGCAAAGACCTCATCGGCGGCTTCCGTGCTGATCCCATCGAAGACGCCCAGGACGAACTTGAAGAAGTAGGACAGCATCCAGCCGGATACCGTCGTGTAGTACATCATCAGAAGATACGAGCCGGCGGTCGCAAACCAGCCATGAATATGCCACTTACTCCCCTTCGGTTCCAGCGCCTCATAGGCGCGCACAGCACTCTTATGCGATGCCCGTCCGACAGCGAGCTCCATCGTGAGTACCGGAATCCCCATGATGACCAGAAAAATCAGATAGAACAGTACGAAGATACCGCCGCCGTTCTGTCCGACGAGATACGGAAACTTCCATACGTTTCCGATGCCGATGGCACATCCGGCACTGACCAGGATGAAGCCGATGCGGGATTTAAAGCCTTCCCGTTTACCCATAGTGTTTTCCCCCCATAAAAAAAGTGTATCTGCTGTTCCATATCCGAAACATCGAAGGTAAAGCGATATTTCATATGAACAGAGACAGATACACTATTCTATACAGTTTCTGATTATTTTGCACTAACCATTTTCAACATTTTTCGTTTTATCCAGGACAGCCGGGATCTCGGCGAGCGATACGATGCGATAGCGAAGCTCTGCACGAGGTCCGGTCAGCTCCTTCAGCTTCCGTGCGAGGCGCTGATAGATGATGCTGCAGTCCTCCTTTTTCGTACCGATCAGCAGGAGCAGATACTGGCTCGAGCTGTACTTCGTAAACACATCGCCCTGGCGCAGTCCTTCATACAGTGCCTGCTTCAGCGCCTCGGCGCGTGCGTTCAGCTTTTCCGGATTCTGAATCGGCTTTCCCTCGTAATCGACGAGGGTACAGAGCATCATGAAGATGCTGCTGCCACGACGGGACATATTCCGGCGAAGTACATTATAAACATCGATGAAGCTCGCGTACGCACAGTAGTAGGAACCGCTCCGCGGCTCCGGATCCTCACAGCTCTTCAGCGCCGCATCCCGCTTCAGAATATCCGCCTGGATATCTCCGATGTTCTCCGATACGACCTTCAGTTCCTCATAGATGCGGGCATAGCACTGCACGAGCTCATCCGGAAGTGGAACCTCCAGCTCGTCCAGATAGTAGCGGGCGGTTTTGTTATACAGCTCATAGGCTTCCTTCGTCTGCTTCTTCAGAATCAGCGCATCGATCAGCTGAATCTGCCAGCCGCTCTCCGGGTAGATCCGGGCTGCCTGGGCATACAGCTGGTGTAAATGATCATAATCCTGCTTTTCACGGTAAAAATCACCGAGGAAGCGCACCAGCTCATCATAGCTTTCCTTCAGTCGGATGGACTCGATGATGACCCAGTTTTCGATCGCAAAATCTGGCAGAAGCTCGCCCTGGTACAGCGCAGCGGCCTGCTCATAGAGGTCCGCCTTCTCTTCCGGTGCGGTGGCCACCTGGGCCCTCTGACAGAGCCGTCGGAAATCTGCGAAATCATACGAAAAGCGATAGCCCTCCGGCAGCTCCGGTGTATATACACCCTTCCTGCCTTCGATATAACGCTTCCCCGGCATCCCGCTTTTCTTCAGCTGCGTCCGCGCCTGATGAAGCAGATTATTCAGGCTGTTGTTTTCATCCAGCAGCTCCTTATAACCGAACACATAGTCGATCAGCTCCCGCTTCGCGATCCCGGTCTCATGGTGTAAGAAAACCACCTGGATCAGTTTCAGAAAATTCGCCTTATTGTTTTCTCCGAAGTAGAGCTGCTGCCCATCGACCGAAACAGCAAACTGCCCCAGCATCTGTACAACGATACGCTTTTCATCTGTCGGCATACGTTTTCCTGCCCTTCTCTTTCTGATTGAATATTCTTATGCTTATAGTAGTCGGCTGACATCCAAAAGTAAACAAAAAATTAAAAACGCATCATTATTTGAGATTTTTACGTCACTATTCACACGTGTAGTGATCAGGCAGGAAGCCGGAGGGCAGCTGACGAGTGAGCACCAGCATTTTTACGTATCCGTCATCAGAATACGATGCCCAGATACTCGATCACGAGTCCCCAGAATACACCGAGACCATACAGCATGATCGTAATCCGGAGATTCTCATTCGGATGATCATTCGTACGGAACAGGACGAGCAGTCCGACGCCGGCACCGACCAGAAGACCGGCCATCATCTGTCCGGCATTCAGTATCCCCATCAGGTACAGCTGGGTGATACTGACGGACGCTGCACAGTTCGGGATCAGACCGACGACGCCGGCCAGGAAGACACCGACGATTGGCTTTCCGGAGAGGAAGTGACCGATGGCCTCAGCACCGATGCCCTCGACGAGGAGCGTGATGATCAGGGTGATGAAGAAGATGAAGCCGGTGATCTGAATCGTATGATGGAGTGCCGGCATCGCGATGCCCATGAAGCCCTTCTGATGATGGTGGTGTCCTGCATGCGCATGCTCGTGGTGATGCATCTCCTCCGTGGCATGACGATGTTCGTGGTCGTCTTCCGCCTTTTCCTCCTCTTCTGCCTCTTCATCATCGTCGCAGTCACAGTGCTCATGTACACAGAGATCGTGAATATGCTTCTCCGGTGCCTTCGTATGGCGGCCATGCCGCATGAAGATGTCGAGCAGGAAACCACTGATGAGGCCCAGTATCGCTTTCATCGCCAGAATCCGCAGCATCGTCGCCGGATGTACGCCCTCCGAGATGAAAATCGGCAGCATCTCATCCGAGGTCGACAGGAAGACGGCGATCAGGGTGCCGACCGAGATCACGCCACCCGCAAACAGACTGGAGGCAGCCGCCGAGAAGCCGCACTGCGGCAGGATACCCACGACCGCCCCGATCAGCGGACCGAAGTGACCGGCCTTCTCCAGCATCCCCGTCGTATGCTTCTCTGCCTTATGCTCGAGGTACTCCATCCCCATATAGGTGATAAAAAGGAACGGAATCAGCTTCGCTGTATCCAGTACAGCATCCAGAAGTGCATCAAGAATCATTTCCATCTAGTGTTTGTTCTCCTTTGTGTCATTCTTTATCGCTGTTCTATAGAATAACACAGGTGTCAACACGTAAATCATCATATGAACAAGCGAAAATGTGAAGCAGGAGCCGGAGGGACGGAAAACCGTCCCTCCGGCTCCTGACCACAAGATGACTTGCGAAGTGAAGCGTGATACCATCATACCCTCTGACACTGTTGCGAACTGACCACAAGATTACTTGCGAAGGGAGGCCTCGATCAGGCCACGGAACAGCGGATGCGCGTTGTTCGGGCGGGATTTGAACTCCGGGTGTGCCTGCGTGGCGACGAAGTACGGGTGATCCGAAAGCTCGATCATCTCCACGATGTGACCGTCCGGCGACTGGCCGACGAGCTGCATACCAGCTTCCTCGAGCTCTGCGCGGAAGTCATTATTGACCTCATAACGGTGGCGATGACGCTCGGAGATCTGCGTCGTACCATAGAGGGCATGTGCCTTCGAACCGTCGCTCAGTACGCATGGGTATGCACCGAGACGCATCGTGCCGCCGAGATCCGTGACACTCTTCTGCTCCGGCATCAGGTCGATGACCGGATGCTCGGTGTTCGGATCGAACTCCGTCGAGTTGGCGTCTGCCCAGCCGAGCACATCCCGCGCGAACTCGATGATGGCGATCTGCATACCGAGGCAGATGCCGAGATATGGAATCTTATGCTCACGCGCGTACTGCGCCGCCATGATCATGCCCTCGATGCCACGGGAGCCGAAACCGCCCGGAACCAGGATGCCATCGGCGCCGGCGAGCAGCGTCTCTGCGCCGGACTTCTCGAGCTCCTCGGAATCCACCCAGCGGATCTTCACCTTCGCACGATTTGCGATGCCACCATGCTTCAGGGCCTCCACGACGCTGAGGTAGGCATCATGCAGCTGCGTATACTTGCCGACGATGGCGATGACGGTCTCGCGGCTCGGATGGCGCAGATTCTCGACCATATGTGTCCAGTCGGAGAGATCCGGCTCCGGGCACGGCAGGTGGAGACACTCGAGGACCGACTGTGCGAGATGCTCGTGCTCCATCATGAGCGGCACCTCGTAGATGAACTCCGCGTTCGTGTTCTGCAGTACATGGTTCGCCGGTACATTACAGAAGAGGCCGATCTTCTCACGGATCTCCTGCGGAATCGGATATTCGGTACGGCAGACGAGGATGTCCGCCTGGAGACCGAGCCGCTGGAGCTCACGTACGCTCATCTGTGTCGGCTTCGTCTTCAGCTCTTCGGACGCATGCAGATACGGAATCAGCGTCACATGAATCATGATGGCATTCTCATGACCGACCTCCTGCTGGAACTGACGGATCGCCTCGAGGAACGGCTGGGACTCGATATCACCGACGGTGCCACCGACCTCGATGATGGCGATGCGATCCTCGGTCGCGTCATCCGAATGGTAGAAATCGCTCTTGATCTCGTTCGTGATGTGCGGAATGACCTGTACGGTGTGTCCCTCATACTCACCATGGCGCTCCTTATTAAGAACAGACCAGTAGACCTTACCGGAGGTGACGTTACTTCTGTGATCCAGGGATTCGTCGATGAAGCGCTCGTAGTGACCGAGATCGAGGTCGGTCTCCGTACCATCATCCGTGACGAAAACCTCACCATGCTGAATCGGGTTCATCGTGCCCGGATCGATGTTGATATACGGGTCGAACTTCTGCATGGTAACCTTATAGCCGCGCGCCTTCAGAAGACGCCCGAGCGAAGCGGCTGTGATACCCTTTCCGAGTCCGGAAACGACGCCACCGGTGACAAATACGTACTTGATCATATGCTCCCCTTTCGTGATCCCTCATGAAGCAGGCCAATGCCTCATGCGCCATGCACTCACCACCCGCAGTATCTTTGGCAGCGATGCACAAAAAAGAGGTGACCTGACGCAGGGACACTCTTCCTTGTCCCTGTGACGCCATTGCCACCTCAAATCATATAAATATCGATATGCTTTTATCTCCCCTTCTGTCGTACAGCTTCAGAAAATAAAAACACGAAAATCATACCACTGCTCCCCCCGAATTGTAAATACAAAATTTACCTACAGGCCGTACGTTCGGAGGTTCGGGGTTACTGTCCTCCGGCCCCTGCCTGATATAGTACGAGCATCAATCGGAGCGAAGAGCGTCGATCGGGTTCAGTGCCGCAGCACGACGGGCCGGAAGATAACCAAAGATGAGGCCGATCATCACGGAAACCATGAAGGAGAGCAGCACCGAAAAGAAGGTCGGCGAGGCATCGATCCCCATGATCTTTCCGGCGACACCCGTTCCGATGAAGCCGACGGCGATGCCGATGAAGCCACCCAGGGAGCTCGTGACGGCGGCCTCGATGACGAACTGAGAGAGAATCGTCCGACGCTTCGCACCGAGGGCCTTACGGATACCGATCTCACGGGTACGCTCCGTGACGGAGACGAGCATGATGTTCATGACACCGACACCCGCAACCAGGAGGGAGATACCGGCGATGCCGCCGAGCATCATCGACATGGTGCCGACCATCTCGTTCATGGAATCGAGCAGCTCACTCATCGCGGTGACGGTATAGAGATCATCGTCCTTAAAAATCGTGTAGAGATAATCCTCGATATACGTCTTGACCGTCGTCGCCTGATCGACATAGTCGTCACGCACGCAGAAGGTGTAGCTGCCGACGGAACCGTTTCGTGTGAGCTTCACCGCCGCCGTATACGGGATATAGAGCGTATCATCGGAGCCACCCGCACTCAGTTCATCGCTCTCTGAGGTCTGCCGCTCGATGACACCGACGATTTCATACTTCTCTCCGTTCACACTGATCTTCTGACCGATGGCCGCATCCGCCGAACCATAGTAGGTGGTGGCGATGTAGTAACCGATGACCGCGACCTTCTGCCGTGCGGCGATATCCGCATACTGGATGAATCGACCGCTCAGCAGATGCTCGTCCAGGATGCTCAGATAGTCCTCGGAGACGCCGCTCGTTTGCGTCGTCGTCGAGTTTTCGTTGCCGACCTTCACCGTGGCACCCACCGTGACCGTCGGCGACATATAGGAGAAGTACTGCGACTGCTCCTCATAGAAGGCATACATCTCATCCACGTCGACGGAACGGCTCCGGAGATTCGTGATATTCACCGTGATCCGGTTCGTACCCATCGAGGCGAAGCTCTCCGTCATGTAGGACATCTCACCGTTTACGATGCCGACGAGGATGATGACGGCAGCGACACCGATGATGATACCGAGCATCGTGAGAAACGAGCGCAGCCGATTCGACCATATACTCTTCAGCGCAAGTTTAAATGAATTTAGCATAGTCCTCCGTTTTCCCATCGAAGACGACCCGCCCGTCCGAGATACGAATCACGCGCTTCGCCTCGAGGGCCAGTGCATTATCGTGTGTGATCATGACGACGGTCGTTCCGTCCTGATTGATATCCTGTAAAAAGCCCATGACCTGACGGGAGGTTTTACTGTCCAGCGCACCGGTCGGCTCATCGGCGAGGATCAGCTCCGGATCACCGGCGAGGGCACGGGCGATGGATACACGCTGCTGCTGACCACCGGAGAGCTGGGCCGGATGCTGCATCCACTTGTCCGCGAGGCCGACCCGCTCGAGCTGCTTCATCGCACGCTTCCGCTGATCCTGCTTCGAGAGTCCGGCATAGAGGAGCGGCAGGGAGACATTGTCCACGAGATTATCCTTCGGAAGCAGGTTGTACTGCTGGAAGATGAAGCCGATCTTATGATTCCGGATGGCGGCCAGCTCGTCGTCTGCCATATGGGAGGTGTCGACCCCCTGAATCAGGTATTCTCCCTTCGTCGGTACATCGAGGGCACCGATGATGTTCATGAGGGTCGACTTTCCGGAGCCGGACTTACCGACGATGGCGACGAACTCACCATGATAGATGTTCACGCTGATACCATCGTTCGCATGCACCTCCTCGGAGCCCATCTGATAGATTTTGTAAATGTCTTCGAGCTGCAGGAAGGGCACCTCCCCGTCATGCTCCGGCGGGATGTAGGGACCGGCTGCGCCATCGACGCCCTGGGCCGCCTGAGCGGCCCGCAGCTTCGCGATCTCTTCGTGATTTTCGGCGTATTCGTCGACTTTATCTATAACACTCATAGCATCACCTCCGTTTAGCCCATCGGGCCGCCGCCACCTGGGTTACCGCCACCCATGCCGCCGCCTGGGTTACCGCCACCGCCTGGGTTACCACCACCCATGCCGCCGCCCATACCCGGCATCATCATGTCGGTTGAGCTGCTGACGCTGGACGGTGAAACATAGACTTCATCGCCTTCGGAGAGATCACCGGACAGGATCTCGACGTACTCATCGGAGGTGAGACCCGTGGTGACCGTGACTTCATGGAAGCCCTCCGGGACATTGCCGGCGGATGCAGTGCCTGCTTGCATCTTCTCCGTATTCTTATCGTCGGACTTTGCACGGTTGTTCGTCGCTGTATCTGTCGACTTTTCGGAGACTCCATTCGCTGCACCTGTGGTGGAAGCTCCGCCCTTCTTCGACGTCGTGCTATCCTTTACATAGACCTTGTTGCCACGCTGGAGTGCATCTACCGGAATCGCGAGTGCATCCTCCGCCTCATCGAGGATGATGACGCCGGTGACGTTCATGCCAGGGAGCAGATCACCGTACTTCGTCATCGTGACGGTGACCGGATAGTAGGTGACACCGCTCGCCGCTGTACCCTCCATGGACACCTTCGTGACGGTGCCCTCGAAGGTCTGGTCCTCGAAGGCATCTGCCGTGACTTCGACCTTCTGACCGACCTTCACGTTCGAGATATCGAGCTCATCGATGTTCATTTCGAAGGTGACCTCGGAAAGGTCGTAGATGACGGCGAGTGCGGTCGTGGAGCTGCCGTTCTGTACATTCTCGCCGGCATTGACGTTCTTCGTCGTGACGGTACCGGAAATCGGTGCGGTGATCGTATAGTCTTCGTAATTATCGGTCGTTGTGTCGAGGTTCGTCTGTGCATTCTCGAGAGAGGACTTCGCATCGGAGACCTTATTCTTATAGGTCTTCAGGATATCGCTCACATCCTCGGTATCCATCGAGAAGATGGCCGTACCGACGTTCACATAGTCGCCAGCACTGACGAGCAGCTTCTTTACGATCACGGAGCCGGTAAGATCGCTCGCCCGCAGCGTGGCGTTCTGGATCGGCTGGAAGGCACCGTCACCACAGGAGTTGATGCCGTTGATGCTCGCAGTGGCGTACATATCGCTCGTGAGACCGCCCGGATTCATCACCTGTATCGTGACATAGCGGACGAGCTGGCCACCGGTGAGGGTCGTATCCAGCTGATCGACAGAGGTGACGGTACCGCTGATTTCCTCGAGGGTATCCGAGAGCGTCAGTGTCGCGGTGCTGCCCACCGGAATCTGTGCGGCCTCGACGGACAGGAACGGGATATCCACCTCCATCACGCTGTCGTTGTAGATCTCCGCAATCTCCGTGTTGCCGGACACCTGATCGCCTGCCTTGATCTTCATCGTCTTGATATAGCCGGAGACGGTCGACTTCACGGTGTTCCCGCTGTAATCTGCGACGGCGGAGTTATAATCCTTCATCGCATCGTTGTAGTTTTCCTGTGCACGCTCGAGGGAGCTCGTCGCCGAGTTCAGCTTCGAGGTCATGGAGGAGGCATCGATCTGATACAGCACCTGACCCTCCGTGACCTGATCGCCCTCGTTAAAATCCGCCGAGATGACCTCACCCTCGACCATCGAGGTGATCGTATAGCTGTCCTTCGGCGAAATCGTGCCGGAACTGGACAGCGACTGCTGTATGGTCTGCCGCGTCACCTTACCGGTCCGTACACTGGTTTCCTTCTCACTTGAGGCTGCTGCCTTCTTCTGATATACGAAGAAGGCAGCCCCCGCGACTACCACGAGGAGCACTGCTCCGAGGACGAGCTTTTTCGCCGGCTTTTTCATCGGCTTTTTCTCCGTGCCCTTCTCCTTCTTACTAAACGAAAAAATCTGTTTCATCTTCTCTCCAATTTGCCTGTTGTTCATATTCCCTGAGCGGGTGCCAATGCACCCCTTATGCACCCGCCCGCTGATTTCCTGCATCCATCAGTCGATATTCGTGCACCTGTTTTTTTCGATGCCGCCCTTCGACGTAGCGATCACCATCGTATTATGCGATCGCGATGACTTCCTTCGCACCGCTCTGATCGAGATCCCAGACGATGGTGATCTCATCCGAGGTATCGATGGAACCATAGATCGAGAACGCGTACTGCATATCTGAATTATTGATGTTGTAAGTCTCGCCGCCGATCTCCACCTGTGTCGGGGTCATGATCTGACTCGAGCTGTAGTAGATCTGATCGACCGTGCCGGTTGCTGTACCCATGGTGCTGTCTGCATTGCCCGACTCTGAGTAGGCATAGACTGATTTCGTCGAGCTGTTGTAGTACACGACCACGGCACAGCTCGTCGCCTCATCCTCGATGGCCTCCACGCTGGAGGTCTCCCCGTTCAGATAGCAGCTTGCAACGCTCTTACTAAATGGAAGAATCGAGTTCAGGCTCCTGCCAGACTTCAGGACATGCGGACCGTTCAGGTTTGCGGACAGCGTATCGAGCAGATTCAGCTCGTTGCTGTCCGACAGTGTAAAGCCGAACAGCGAACCGTAGATCGTCTGGCTGCTCTTCGTCTTCCCATCGTTCTGGGCGGTGTTTGCCATCATCAGATTGTAGAACATGTTGACGCAGTCCTCATAGGTCAGCTCGTCATTCACGTTCGTGCTGACCCGATCCGTGAGACCGATGGCGATGGCCTTCGCGTTCCGGTTCGCGACGATGCTGCCGCTGAACTGATCGCTCGTATAGCCGAGCAGTGTCAGCATCGCCTTCTCTGCCTCGGCGAGCTTGATGCCTTGCTCCGGCTTGAAGTTGCCACCGAGGTAGGCGCTCATCCAGCCCTTCGAGGTCGCGATCCGTATATAGCCAGCGTACGGTGAGCTCTGCAGTACATCGTTAAAAACCGAGACATCTGACTCCGCTGCGACGTTCGTCGCATAGCTCGAGGCAAGCACCAGCATCTTCGCAAACGCCGCACGCGACACGACGGTCGCGTTCAGGGTCACATCGAAATTATCGATGATTCCGGCACTCACCAGCGCCTTCTTCCGCTGCTCCAGTGTCGTCGAGGCCAGCGTACACATCGGCATGCCCACCACGGTGACGACGCCCGTCATCGCGGCGATCGCACCACGTATCAGATATCTGTTCATAACTGCTCCTTTTCTATATGCGGCCTGTATTGCTGCAGCCGCGCCTTAAGATGCTTCCTTTATGTCCTCCACCACGCTCCTGCGATGAAGGACGTATATGCCGGGCATCCTTACGGAAGCCCCCAAATCCCAGCGCTCTGGGATGTACATAACGCATTCTAAAAAAAGAAACTGAAATGATGCTGAATTCTTTTCAGAAAAGTGTGAAGCTTCTGTGATTTCCTTCGACAGGAGGCCTGCACTTGTTTAATATACAGATGGTACTGTTCAGGCGGGGCCCGCCTGAATCCAGTTAACGAGTGAACAGTAACATACAAATAAAGAAGTGCGCCGGTTTCAGCGCACTTTCAGTTATATATAGTAGAATGCAGTATATAATTACAATCCAGAGGGCTACGTTTTTAATGAAGTCTGACCATTTTATAAATCCAGAGGTAAAGTCATGAAAATATTAATCGTGGAAGATGAAAAGCTTCTCGCAGATTCGATCCGGGATCTGCTGACGGAGCAGGGTTATCAGGCTGAGGCGGTGTATGATGGAGAGGCCGGGGTCGATTATGCATCGACCGGGGTCTATGATCTCATCATCCTGGATGTCATGATGCCGAAGATGAATGGATATCAGGTGGCACGGGTTCTGCGCCAGCAGCATATCAGTACGCCGATCCTCATGCTGACAGCGAAGTCCGAGCTGCTGGACCGTGTACAGGGGCTCGATTCCGGGGCGGACTACTACCTGACGAAGCCCTTCGATGCACGCGAGCTTTTCGCCTGCATCCATGCGCTGCTTCGCCGTCAGGGTGCCGAAGTCGATACCCTCGGCTTCGGAAACACGACCCTTGATCTCTCGACGAGTACTCTTTTATGTGAAGAAAAGTCCCTCCGCCTGAGTGCGAAGGAGTTTGATGTGATGCGTATGCTGATGCAGCAGAAGGAAAAGAATCTGTCGAAGGAAGCTATCCTCCAGAAGGTCTGGGGCTTCAATTCCGATGCCGTCGAGAACCACGTCGAGGTCTATGTCGGTTTTCTCCGGAAGAAGCTGCACTCCATCGGCTCGAATGTGCAGATCGTCGCCGTGCGCCGGCTCGGCTATCATCTGGAGCTGGAGGACTGATATGGATATGATTCGAAAGCTCCGGATCCGCTTCGTGCCGATCATGATGGTCATCGTCTGCACGATGCTGATCATCATCTTCGGACTCGTCATACACATGACCCACTCCCGTATCCGGGAGGACGGCTTACGTATGATGGAAAGCATCACGAATCTCCCGATGGGCACCCGCTCTGACCGCCATCCGAAGCGGAAGGACGAAAACAAGGAGGCGAACGTGCAGCTTCCGTTCTTCCGTGTACAGATCGACACGGATGGGAAGATCGTCGACACGGATGGCGACTACTATGATCTGACGAAGGAAGGCTCGGAAGCCGTCCTCGAGGAGCTCGTCAGCGTGGCGACAGGCAGTGAAGAAAAGGTCGGCGATCTCCACGACTATAATCTCCGCTACTATCGGAGCGACATAAAAAAGCCGTTTGACAGAGAAGCGCAGGGTGCGGCGGATACCGCTAAGGGTCAGATCATCGTTTTTGCAGATATCTCCTCCGAGATCGCGACGATGCGAAACCTCTACCGGACCTGCGTCCTCATCGGACTCCGCAGCTTCGCCAGCTTCCTCGTCATCAGCATCTTCTTCGCACGCTGGGCGGTACGCCCGGTCGAGGAAGCCTGGGCACAGCAGCGACAGTTCGTTTCCGACGCCTCCCATGAGCTGAAGACGCCGCTCACCGTCATCCTGACCGACGCGGAGATGCTGAAATCTCCGCGTTTCGATGAAGTGCATAAGGCACAGTTCGTCGATAATATCCTTACGATGTCGAACCAGATGCGCGGCCTTGTAGAGAGCCTCCTGGAGCTCGCCCGTGTCGACAACGGTGCCATCCAGAAAGTGCCGCTGCAAAACATCGACCTGTCGGGCCTCGTTTCCGACGAGCTGCTCACCTTCGACGCCCTCTTCTTCGAAAAGGGCCTGACGCTCGCCGAGGACATCAGCGACGGCATCACGGTCCACGGTTCAACGCAGCACCTGAAGCAGGTCGTCGAGATCCTCCTCGATAACGCGCAGAAATATTCGGCCCCGCACGGCACGGTCCAGGTGACGCTCCAGAAAAGCGGCGCGCGCCACTGCCTGCTGAGCGTCGCGGATCCGGGGGACGCGATCAGCCCGGAGGATCTCCGAAAAATCTTCCAGCGCTTCTATCGCATCGACGAAGCCCGTGCGATGAACCACAGCTACGGCCTCGGCCTCTCCATCGCCGAAAACATCGTAAAAAAACATAAAGGCCGCATCTGGGCCGAATCCGCCGAGGGCATCAACACCTTCCGCGTCGAGCTTCCGATGGTCGGATGATAAAAACCGCCGCAGGGATTCAGAAGCCGAAAGGGGCTGGCATCCGAAGATGATACTTCGGATGCCAGCCCCTTTCGGCTTCTGA
>CABTMH010000097.1 GCA_902485915.1 uncultured Oribacterium sp.
ATAAGAGTATGGATATCTATGTCGCCGATCCGGAGACGAAGCAGATCGAGGGGGCCACGGACCGTACGCAGCTCGGCCGGAGTCTCGAGGAGCTTGGCATCGACGCAGAGGTCGCCGACATTGGCCAGACCATACGGATGGACGGCACTGTGAAGGGGAAGGCCTGTCGATGCATGCTGCAGCGGAATGCAGATTACCTCGTGGTGATCACGGAGGAGAAGTCGGTGTACTTCGAAAGCAACTTCGTCGCGATGCTCATCGTCGGGGTGTACCTGATTCTCGCGTCGAGTGGCATGATCTATATGCTCTCGAAGGTCATGAAGGAGAAGTACGAGAAGGAGAGGCTGCTCTATACTTCGATCACGGACGAGCTTACGCGCTGCGGGAACCGGCACGCATACGAGATGGATATCGCGAAGCTCGATCTGCAGGCTGCCTGGGCCTATCTGTCGATGGATGTGAACGGGCTTAAGCAGGTCAATGATACGCGCGGACACGCGGCTGGCGATGAGCTGATCTGTGCGGCGGCCGAAACGATGAAGCGCCGTTTCGCGGACGTCGGCAGGGTGTACCGCATCGGCGGCGATGAGTTCGTCGTGATCGTCACCGGGGAGCTGGAGGCGCTGGACGCGCGGCTGCAGGACTTCGATGTGGATGTCGCGCACTGGAAGGGTGAACTCGTCGATACGATGAGCATCGCCTGGGGATATGTGCTGAGCACCGAGCAGGCATGGGAAAGCGTCCATGAGATCTCGAAGGCCGCGGATAAACGCATGTATGAACGGAAGGCGTACTTCTACCGCGAAAGCGGCATGAACCGCCGGAAATCATAAGATGAAAAGACCGTCGTGCTTGTGTTTACGATGGCGGAGTTCATGACTCGCACATCACCTCCTATGACGAGGTGATGCGTAAAGCACGATATAACAGAATCCCCCGGGCCATACGACCCGGGGGATTCTTTATGGAGAAAAATGAATAAACAAAATATAAAGCATAGCGCTTCGTGCTGGTGGTGTGGGAAGGTGGAACGAAAGCTGATGCCTGCGTCTGTGACCGGCAGCAGATCGCATCGCTCCTTACGCGGCCTTCACAGCGAGGCCGGCGGCATTCAGTGCCTTCTCGAGTACCGGGATGACGATGCAGACCACGATCATCTTCGCGCAGTCACCTGGCAGGAACGGGATCACACATGCACCGAGCGCGCCACCGAGTGTCGCCATGGCAGCATTGCCCTGTGCACCCATGAGGTACATGAACCATGCGGTTCCGAAGATATAGAGGATCACCTCGCCTGCGAGCTGTGCGACGAAGAGAATCAGATACTTCTGGCTACCCTTCTGCTCACGACCGAAGCGGTGATAGATGAGGCCGGTCAGAAAAGCGAGGAAGAGATAACCGATGAGGTAACCGGAGGACGGCTTCACGAAGGCGCTGAAGCCACCGTTGTAGCCGGCGAAAACCGGAAGACCGAAGGCGCCGAGCAGAAGATAGATCAGCACGGAAAGCGTGCCGTACTTCGCACCGAGCAGCGCACCGGAGAAGGCTGCCGCGAGGGTCGCGAGGGAGATCGGAACACCACCCGGAAGCGGGATGGACATCGGAGACAGTACACAGAGAAGTGCTGCGCATAAAGCCGTCAGTGTCAGAGTTTTCGTCGTTGTATTATTCATAGAAATCATCCTTTCACGTCGTGTAAATGAAATGCTCATGCACGCCTGCGGATGCAGCAGCTACGTTAACCCATGTCGGTTTATAAGTGAACTGCACATGCGCTTGCAGATGCGAGAATAGGAAACTCAGTTAACCTTGCAGTTTTACTGAGTTTACCGAACGTGAAAATTATAAGAAGTTAACCTGAAGATGTCAATAGGTTGCCGAGAGGTGCTGTGCTGAAAAGCGATTACAGAGATAACTGGGGGGATAAAGATATGCAAATACACCGGACAGCGACAACTGTCCGGTGTATTTGTCATAGAAGAATATAAAAATGAGGTAAAGAGCGGGATTAATAACCGTATGCTAGGGTTCCTCCATCAACAGCGTAGTCCTGACCATTAATATAGGAGCCATGAGGTCCGATTAGAAATGCTGCGAGTGCACCGAGATCCTTCGTGTCACCGAAATCATGTACAGGGATGCGGTTCAGAATCTGCTGACGGCGTTTGTCGTCCATGACCTCATCGAGCATTTTACTGTGAAACCAACCTGGTGCGATGGAGTTTACGGTGATGTTGTCGTTCGCCCATTCGATAGCCAACCCCCGTGTGAGTCCGATGACGGCCGCTTTACTGGTGCAGTATGGAACCACCAGAGAGAAACCGAGATGAGCGCTCATGCTGGAGATGTTGATGATTCTTCCTTTATGTTTGCTCTTCTTAAGGTATGGGTAGAGGATCTGAGACATCAGGAAAGCACATTTTACATTTGTGTTCAGAACACGCTCAAATTCCTCTTCCGGAATATCCTGTGCCACGCACTTATAGGTAGCGCCTGCGTTATTTACGAGGAAATCTAGGCGGCCTCCATGCTTTTCAGCGAGTTCGGACACGATTTTTTGCATGGAGGTTTTATCGGTAATGTCGCCTTTGATGTGTATGGTGCCAGGTATGCTTTCAGGGCATCCTTCCTTGACGTGACCGGTTCTGGAGATGATATAAACGGTTGCGCCTTGAAGCGCTAGCTGATTTGCAATATCCAGTCCGATACCGCTTGAACCACCGGTGACGATGCCGGCAAAACCCTGTAAATCTCCCATCACAAACCTCCTGATTCTGGGTGTACTGCCGATGCTTGCGGAGGGCACATATGTGCCGGAACGCGTGGCGGCAGTACGAAAGCTGAAATAATAATCCCTTATACGCTTATCCTTTATACTCCTGACAGATGTAGTTATGGCAGGCGTGCTCGATCAGATCCCAGTCGAGCTCCACGCCGACACCTGGCTTATCCTGCGGTACATGGATGATACCGTTTTCGTCGATCGGCAGATCGCCCTTCATCGGCAGACGGTAGTTGTCCTCTGGAACGAAGTACTCGAAGTACTTACAGTTCTTGATCGCGCAGCTGACGTGCAGGTTTGCCATATCCATGTAGTTCATGGTTGTGGTATGGATTTCGACATTGAGACCGAAGGCCTCCGCGAGATGTGCGATCTTCAGGGTGCCGGTAATGCCGTCCTTCCAGGAGACATCGGCACGGACGATATCGGCCGCATGCTGATTGATGACCTGCGCCACGCCCCAGTGACAGCCACGCGTGGTTTCTGTCGCAGCGATCGGAATATCCAGGGTCTTACAGAGCTCGGTGTACTTATACAGTTCGAAATCGCGGAACGGCTCTTCGAACCACTCGAAGTTGAGGCGCTCCAGCTGACGTCCGACACGGACCGCTTCATCGATCGTGTAATCACCGACCGGATCCGTCATCAGGACATAATCCGGGCCGACGGCATCACGTACCGCCTGATGCACCTGCATATCGAACTCGACCGGTCCGGCCGGGTGCATTTTATACCCCTTGATACCCTTACTCTTATAATAGAGTGCTTCATCGATGTAATCCTGGATGCCCGGCAGGAAGTTAGAGCTTGCATATACAGGCAGACTGTCACGATATGCACCGATGTACTTATAAAGAGGAAGGCCTGCTTCCTTCGCGCAGATATCCCACAGTGCGACATCGACCGGACCTGGCAGGAACACAGGGAAGAAGGCTTCGTGACGGTCAATGATCCAGAGCTCCTGGAAGATGGCTTCGCGGTCGTGCGGATCGCGGCCGAGCACGACCGGTGCCACGGTTTCATTTAAATAGGATTCGGATACGGCACCGGAGCGTGCAGCCATGCAGGTCGCGATACCCTCGATACCAGTATCGGTCGTCAGTTTGATGACCAGAACATCCCAGCCCATCTTTGCACCACCCTGGCGCTTTTCATCAAATAAGCACTTGCCACGCTCGACCCACCAGGATTCAAATTTGTTGATAATCATAACGGTTCTCCTTCATATTATTTCGTGTGATGATTTTTAAAATGATGACCCAGCTTTTTTTCCAGGAGTGACAGGAGAAGCGTGACACCGTCACTGTCGGTGGAAGCATCTGGGAGGATAAGCGCTCGATTCTGCATGTAGTAAAGATAAGTTTCTTTGCCATGAGCATAAGCGCTGTCGATACGGTTCCAGTCAACGGACGCATGTTCCTGTCCACGCTGAATCCAGATTCCGCGATTGGTGAAGCCTACGGTATAAGCCTCCTGCGGAACATCGTTGAGTTCCATGGCTATCGTCTGACGATGTACGCTGTACCAGTATTTCAGCACGTAAACGAAAGGGATGAGAAATCCGATAAATGTATAGATGACTGCAAATCTCGGCATACCGGCGATGTAATGTGACCATCCGAAGATGATCAAAAGAATGGCGAATACGAGTACTTTTAATAAACGATGCCCACGAATCAGGCCGTTGTAGAAAGAGAAGCTTCGGAAATCCGAGGCGGATAGACGTGAATGAATGATAAGTAAATTTTCTTCTGTTGTATTCATGGTAGCTCCGTGTGAAACGTTTTAATGTGTTGACTATTTTTATACTATCATCGAGGATAAAAAAAGTAAATACTAAATAAAATCACCATGACGAAAGCTGGTCAGGAAAATCAATAACGACATAATGAACAACTTTGTGTAACAAAAATGGATATCGGACAGCGAAATACACAACAAATATATTGACAGGACGAAATTTTAGAATTAATCTATAACCATCATATGAAACGTTTTAGAGCGAACAACGAAACGTTTTAACACTAATTCTAGGAGGATAGTATGAAAAGAAGACTCATTGCGATGGTAATGGCATCAACGATGATTGCCAGTCTGGCTGCATGTGGATCATCCAAGGCACCGGAGGCGACAACGGCAGCTGCAAAGACTGCGGAAACAACCGCTGCAGCAGTAGAGGAAACGACAGCGGCTGCAGAAGAAAAGACAGAAGCAGCTGCAGAAGGTGAGAGCGTTGAGATCCCGACACTTCAGGATATTCTTGAGTGGGAGAAGGATCCGAAGTGTGAAATCGTTTATAAGTATGGCGAGCTTAATCCTGATGATAATATCAATACAAGAGCAGGATATGTATTTGCGAAGTATGTACATGACATGTCAGATGGACGTATCGTTGTAGAGGTGAATTCGGCATCTACGCTTGGCGATGAGAAGACCTGCCTCAACTCCCTGCAGATGGGCGGCGGAACCGTAGATATGTATCGTGGAAACACAAACTCACTTTCTGACTATGGATTTAAGAAGCTGAACATGTTTGGTCTTCCATTCATTTTCAAGAGCCGCGACAGTATGTATAAGGTACTTGAGAATGCAGAACTCGGACAGGCATTCCTTGATGAGGGTACAGAGGTTGGTGCTGGCATGGTTGGTATCGCCTACACTGATGAGGGTGCACGTAACCTGTTTACAAGAAGTGAGATCAAGGGGCTTTCTGATGTAAAGGGAATGAAGATCAGAGTACCTGAGACACAGTTGATGATGGATACGATGAAGGCACTTGGTGCAGAGCCAACACCTATTTCTTATAGCGAGCTCTATACATCCCTTCAGTCCGGCGTGGTAGATGGTGCTGAAAATGGTTATCCTGGATACTACTCCAACAAGTTTTATGAAGTTGCTCCTTACTATCTCCTTTCCAAGCATACATTCTCTCCGGGAATCATTCTGATGGCTCAGGCAAAGTGGGATGCACTTTCTGCAGATGATCAGAAGCTCCTTCGTGAGGCTGGCCTGAAGGCTACCGAGTGGGATAGGGGCCAGATCGAGCAGGAAGAGGTAGAGCTTAAGCAGAAGCTAGAGGACCTTGGTGTTACCGTTATTGATATGAGCGCAGATGATATCGCAACTGCACAGGAAGCTTGCAAGTCTGTTTGGGCTCAGTATACAGAGGGTATCGAGGATCTCCTTCAGAAGATGCAGGATGTTCAGAACTAAGTAGATATCACGCAGGAGGATGACGCATGAAAAAGTTCTATGACACAGTGTACTGGCTGTTTATGTCATTCTGTAAAGTCGTATTTATGATCTCTATTTGTATTACCAGCTATGTCGTTTTTTGCCGATATATTTTACACAAGACACCAAGATGGGGTGAACAGTCCATTCTGCTGTGCATGGTTTATATGGCTTTGATCAGTGCATCTCTTGCAGTTCGAACAGATACGCATCTACGTGTCATGCTGGTGGATTTCATATTACCGAAGCCGGCAGTGGATTTTCTGAAAATGCTGAGCCAGTTTATGATCTTTGGATTTTCAGCATTCATGATTATTTATGGAGTGAAGTTCTGTGGACTTATGACGAAGAGTACACTTTCAGGTATTCCGGTTCCGCAGGCAGTGCTCTATGGCGCGGTTCCGATGGCGGGTGTGTGTATGCTACTGATGCAGAGCGAACGCTTCTTTCTATTTATTCTGAAAAGATTAAATAAGATTCCACAGGCATATATCGATATGTGGGCACAGCAGGAAGCTGAACGAAAGGCAGAAGAGGAAAGAAATGCACAGGCTATCGAAAGTGCACGTAAGATAAGAGAATCGGCAACGAGAGAGGAGGCGAAGAACCATGCCTAATACGACTGTGGCGACAGCTATGCTGATTATTATGTTCTTTGGCTTTATCTTTTTGCGAATGCCGATCGCTTATGCGATTGGTGTGGCATCCGTCATTACGATGATATATCTCCAGCTTCCACTGATGCAGGTGGTACAGCTCATGGTAAAGGGCGTATTCTCCTTTTCGCTGATGGCAGTTCCGTTCTTTATCGTTTCCGGTGAAATCATGGGAAAGGGTGGTATATCAGATAAACTGATTGAACTGTCCGATGCGCTGGTAGGCTGGATTCGAGGTGGTCTGGCGATGGTAAATATCGTTGCATCTCTGTTCTTCGGTGGCATTTCCGGTTCATCAGCTGCGGATACGGCATCCCTTGGTACGATCTTGATCCCGATGATGGTGAAGCAGGGGTATGATGATGACTTTTCAACGGATGTCACGATGGCAAGTTCCGTTGAGGGTATCTTGATTCCGCCAAGCCACAACATGGTTATTTATTCCACTGTGGCAGGAAGTGTATCTGTCGGACGTCTGTTCCTGGCAGGCTTCGCGCCTGGCGTCTGCCTCGGCATCGTTCTGATGATTTACAGCTACTATATTTCCGTCAAGCGAAATTATCCGAAGGGAACACCATTTAATGTAAAGCATCTTCTGAAGACAGCGGGGTCTGCAGTCTGGGGAATGTTTACTGTTATGATTGTTGTCGTCGGCGTTGTAGCGGGTATCTTTACAGCTACCGAGTCTGCGGCGATCGCTGTAGACTGGTCCCTGATCGTATCCTTCTTTATTTATAAGAAGATGAATTTCAAGGATTTCTGGCAGGTGCTGGAGAACGCGCTGAATACACTTGCGATTGTACTGATTCTGATTTCTACATCAAGTGCATTTGGATGGTTGCTCACCTACCTCAAGGTTCCGGCGATGATTTCTGGTGCTATTCTCGGATTTACGACGAATAAGTATCTGATTCTCATCATGATGAACATTCTGATGCTGATTTTCGGAACGATGATGGACATGAGCGTTATTATTCTGGTTCTAACCCCGATTCTTCTTCCGATTGCTACACAGATTGGTATCGATCCGGTACACTTTGGTGTCATCATGATCACGAACCTGGGTATCGGTCTCGTAACACCACCAGTAGGATCAACGCTGTTTATCGGTGCTGCGATTTCGAAGATTCCTCTCGAGAGACTCTCGAAGAGTATGTTACCGTTCTATGTCTGCATGCTGGTCGTTCTGATCATCGTGACCTATATCCCGGCGTTCTGTATGACACTTCCAAATCTGATTATGCCAGTGATGGGTTAATGACTTGAATCGATAAATACATATGTGATTTTGAAATGCTGCTGATATGCCTTGACGGCATTTTGGCAGCATTTTTATCTAAATTTTGATGCTGCGAAAGGAAAAATTAGTTATGTCGAAGCAATGGAATACAGATGAAGAAATGTTTGCACTGATGAAGGAGAAGCTGTATACCCCAGTGGTCGGCGATATCCTCGACCAGATGGGTTACTCTCATCAGTTTTTACCGGCGGAGATCCGTCCACTGGAGTCTATGATTCCGGCGGATGCCTATATCGACCGAAGCGAGCCGGATAATCGTTTAAAGCTGGCGGGTTATGCATGTACGGTTCTTGAAAATGATGTGTTTGAACCGCCGAAGAAGCCGTTCGGACTGCTCACGGAGGCGCTCGATCAGCTGCAGCCGAATGAGATCTATGTGGCGACGGGTGCGCATAACTCGGCACTGTGGGGCGAGCTGCTGACCGCGACTGCGAAGACGAGAGGTGCCGTGGGTGCTGTTCTCGATGGCTATTCCAGAGATACACCACAGGTGCTGAGCCAGAACTTCCCGGTTTTCTGCCGTGCGACCTGGGCGCAGGACAGCTCGATCCGGACCTATGTGTTCCAGTATCGCTGCCCGATCGAGATCGGACAGGTAACCATCCATGATGGCGACCTCGTGTTCGGCGATATCGATGGCGTGCTGATCATTCCGAAGGAAGTGAAGGATGAGGTCATTGAAAAGGCGCTCGAGAAGGCGGCCGGTGAGAAGCTCGTGCGGAAGGCCATCGAGGGTGGCATGACGGCGACGGCAGCATTTGAGAAGTTTGGCATCCTGTAAACAGATGGAGCGGATGCGTGCATTTCGGCAGAAGACATCTGATCACTTGATTTTATCGGATCAGAAGTTTATGTGTGGAAATCGGCATCTGCTCCGTTTTTAAATGGAGATTTGGAGGAACGATGGATTACCGGGTGTTCCAGATTGATGAAAAGGACAATGTAGCCACGGCCCTGACAGAGATTCCGAAGGGCGCGACGGCGGAGATCATCGGAGAAACCGAGGCGCACGAGATTTATGCGGTCGATGCGATTCCGGTGGGGCATAAAATCGCGCTTCGCGACATTCAGAAGGACGAGTCCATCGTGAAGTATGGGGTGGTCATCGGCCGTGCGAGTGCCGACATTGGCCGCGGTACCTGGGTGCATCTCCATGTGATGCACTCGAACTACGATGAGCGCTCCAGCCATCTGGATGCGGTCACCGGTGCACCGAAGGATACGAAGTATGAGTAGGACGGACGAGATGAAGAGACTGGAAGAACTGTCCTGGATGGGATATCAGCGAAAGGATGGACGGCTCGGCATCCGAAACCGCGTGCTGGTCATCTATACCGTGAAGTGTGCCGAGTTTGTGGCGCAGAAAATCGTGGAGCGTGCAGATCATCTGGACGTCGAGCTGATCGGCTTCCCGGGCTGCACGGATAATCAGTATGCGGTCAATATGCTGATCAGCATGATTCGGCATCCGAACATCGGGGCGGTGCTGGCGGTGGGGCTCGGCTGCGAGTATATCCAGCCGGAGTGGCTCGCGGACATCGCGACGAAGGAAGGGAAGCTGAGTTACTGGATGTTTATTCAGAAGGAAGGCGGCACGCAGTCGACGATCGAAAAGGGACTCGCCTGGGTGGAATGGGCGCTGAAGCAGCTGCAGGATACACCACGCGCGGAGATGCGCTTAAAGGATCTCGTGATCGGTGCAGAGTGCGGAGGCTCGGATTATACCTCGGGGCTCGCGGGCAATGCAGTCGTCGGGCGCTTTTATGACAAGCTGGTAGATCTCGGCGGCACGGCGATCTTTGAGGAGATCGTCGAGGCCATCGGGCTTCGCGATATGCTGGTGAATCGCGGGGAAACGGAAGAGGTACGGCAGCAGCTGGCCTATACCTATGACAAGATGCTGGACTACTGTAAATCTGTGCGACAGTACTCGATCAGCCCGGGAAACTTCGCGGGCGGGCTCACGACCATCGAGGAAAAGTCGATGGGCGCGCTGGTGAAGAGTGGTTCCCGACCGATTCAGGGTGTGACGAAGGTGGCAGTGCCGCCGACGAAACCGGGACTCTGGCTGCTGGATTCGACACCAGATCCGTACTGGATGCAGTTCGGTATCACGAATCCGAATGATAATGAGGGACTGATGGACCTCATCAGCTGCGGTGCACATATCGTGTTCCTCGTTACGGGGCGCGGCAGCGTCGTCGGCAGTGCAGTTTCCCCGTGCATAAAGATCACAGGAAATCATGCGACCTTCGAGCACATGGTGGAGGATATGGAATTCGACGCGAGTCCGATTCTCGCCGGTGAGAAGAGCCGGGATGCGATGGCGGAGGCACTTGCGGTGCATGTGGCGGAGATCGCCTCCGGCGTGCTCAGCAAATCCGAAGCGATGGGGCATAAGGAATTCTATATTCCATATAAGTATCAGGATAAGAACATACCACCGAAGGCATGTGAACAGTAAAGAAAAATGGAGGAGAAAAAATGGCGGCATTCACTGAGGAAGAGATGAAGGGCTTCAGTATGCAGGGCTGGTATGACCTCGATGGAGAGGTGGCCATCGTTACGGGTGGTGCGTCCGGACTGGGCCTCGCCATCGTGCGCTGTCTCGTTTCAGCAGGCGCAGAAGTGGCGGTTGTAGCATCGAGATCACCGGAAGCGGCAGCGGAGACCCTTGCAGAATTCGGCGAGAAGGTACGCTACTATCAGCATGACATCACCGATACGGAGCATGCCGATGCACTAGTGGAGCAGGTTGTGAAGGATTTCGGAAAGGTGACGATCCTGGTGAACAACGCCGGCAACCACTGCAAGAAGTATATCTGGGATATGACGGTCGAGGACTATAAGTCGGTACTCGATGTGCATCTCGTGGGTTCCTTCGCGATGTCGAAGGCGGTGGCACCTTACTTTAAGGAGCAGCGCCACGGGCGCATCATTTTCCAGGCATCGATGACCTCGTACATCGGACAGCCACAGGTATGTAGCTATGCGACGGCGAAGGCGGGTTTTCTCGGCATGATCCATGTGCTGACGGCAGAGCTTGCAGAGTATGGTGTGACCGTAAACGCCATCGCGCCGGGCTGGATCGATACCCCGATGTTCCATAAGGCGGTCGATAACGACCCACCTCGTCTCGCGAAGATTTTAGGCCGTATTCCGGCGAAGAATGTCGGAGATCCGATGGACATCGGTATGGTCACCGCGTTTCTGTGCAGTAAGGCGGCGCGTTATATTTCCGGTTCCTGCATCCCGGTCGATGGTGGTGCACTGATCGGCTTCTAAGGAGGAATACAAGATGAAATTACAGCATACATTTTCAGAAGAGCTTTTTCTGACGAATGAAACCGGGCGGGAGCTCTATCACAGGTACGCAGAGCCGCTGCCGATCATCGATTATCACTGTCATATCTCCCCGAAGGATATGTACGAAAATAAGGAATTCGAGGACCTCGGCGAGATGTGGCTCGAGGGCGATCACTATAAGTGGAGGGCGATGCGTACCTTCGGCATCGATGAGAAGCTCATCACCGGGAAGGAGACCTCCTTCCATGAGAAGTATCTCGCGTTTGCGAAGGTGCTGCCGAAGATGATCGGCAACCCGATCTATATCTGGTGTGCGCTGGAGCTGAAGCGTTACTTCGGCATCGATGAGCCGCTCTGTGAGGAGAATGCAGAGGAAATCTACCAGAAGACGAAGGCACTGATTCGGGAAAAGCATATGACGCGTCAGTGGTGTATGGAGCACAGCAATGTACGTCTGGTATCGACGACCGAGGATCCGATCGATGATTTAAAGTATCATAAGCTCCTCAAGCAGGATTCGAACTGTAAGGTGCGTGTCATCACGGCCTTCCGTCCAGATAAGGCGATGTTTCTCACGCTCGACACCTTCGATGACTATTTACAGAAGCTTGCGGCAGCGGCAGAGACAGAGATCACGAGCTTCCGGACGATGCTGGATGCGCTGGATCGGCGTCTTCAGTACTTCCGTGAGGTCACTGGTACAACAGTTTCAGATGATGGTATTCCTTATTTCACCTGGGCAGATTATACTGAAGAGGAAATTGAAGCAATCTTCCAAAAGGCAAGAAGAAATGAGCCTATAACGATACATGAAGTGGATCAGTACCAGAGTGCATTTTTGGTAGAAATGGGAAGGCTGTACAAGAAGGAAGGTTATGTCATGCAGCTTCATATCGGCACCTACCTGGATGCTAATACAACTGGCGTTCAGAGAGTAGGACAGTCGACGGGCTTTGACTGCACTGACGATCAGTGCGCCGTTACTTCGGTGGGTGAGATTTTGAACCGTCTTACCATCATGGGAGAGCTTCCGAAAACTCTGCTCTATCCACTGGATGGGACGAAGATCGAGACCTGGGCGGTCCTCGCGGCCGGCTTCTGCGACAGCGGAACCGTCGCGAAGGTGCAGCTGGCAGCGCCATGGTGGTTCAACGACCAGCAGTTCGGTATCGACCGGCAGTTCAGAAGCTGCGCGAACCTCTATCCGGTCGCACTTTCCGTCGGTATGCTGACGGATTCCCGATCCTTTATCTCCTATCCGCGTCATGAGCTCTATCGTAGAGTGCTCTGTAATTATCTGGGCGAGCTCTGCGAGCGAGGTGAATACTTTGGCTCAGAGCAGAATCTGAAGGAAGTGATCGAAGGCATTTGCTTCAATAATGCAAATCAATTCTTTGGATTTAATGTAGGTAGGTAAAGTGAAAAAAAGAGTTACGATCAAAGACGTTGCGGCGAAATCCGGATATTCCTTAGGAACCGTTCATATTGCATTGAATGGAAAAGCAGGTATTAGTGAGGATACGAGAAATAAAATTCTGGAGGTAGCAAAAGAGCTTGACTACCGTCCGAACTTTGCTGCAGCTTCCTTGAATCGGAAAAGCAAGCGTATCGTCGGATGTTTTCCGAACATTGAAGGTGATAACCGGTACTACTATCCATCTTTATGGAGTGGTTTTCAGAATGCGTATATAGAGCGGGGGCGCGATATGAATATAGAACTGATGCAGTGCCCTTATGATAGCTTTAGTGTGTCGGAAAGTACAGATGCGTATAAACGCACAGGCTGGATTTCGTTGGATACATTACGCGCGGAGCTGGAAGCAGGAACGATCGACGGCATGGTTTTAGATGGGAATACATCGCCATTTACGGAAGCAGAACTTGCATGGTTTGTAGAGAAAGGCTTAGCGCTGACGATGGTGGACCGGGATATGGAAAACTCGGGACGTCTCAGCTGTGTGCTCGGTGACTATAAGGTGATCGGGGCAACCGTGGCAGAGCTTATAACCGGTCGGATCACTTCTTATGGCAGCATTCTCATGTGCGCCGGTGAGCAGGAAATTTATTCGCATAGAGGAATCGAAATCGGCTTTGATCAGTATCTCCGTGAACATCATTGTGAAAATAAAGTATATAAGGTATACAGCCATACCATAAATGAAGAGAACTACCAGAATATTCTGGCAGCTGTTTCAGAACCGGACGTTGCAGCGGTGTGCTGTGTTTCTTCGAGAACGAGTCGAATGCTGGAGAGGGCACTCGAGGAATCTGGAAGAGCCGGCAGGATTTATGCCGTGGGAAGTGATGTATTCAGTGAAAATATCGAGGCGATGAAGCGGAATGTATATCAGAATCTGATTCAGAAAAATCCGTATGCCCAGGCTTATACGGCTACAGAGGTGCTTCTCGATTATCTTTTGAAGGATCAGAAGGCACATAGTATCATAAAGGTAGGAAGCGAGGTCGTGTTCCGTAGCAATCTTGTTTTCTATGAGAAGCGAAGGGGGACAAAACTTCAGGATGTCAGTCATCGCTTCGGACCTGCGATGCTGATCTGAGTGTCTGATAGGGTGTCGGATTCTTCTGCGGCGTGTGCTGTGAATATAGAGAAGGACGCATTATGAATCAATCAAAACCTTTAAATGGAAGAATTTTAGTGAGTGATGTGTTGGGTAGAGATCGTTTTAACACCCAGCTCCTCTACTTTACCTGCTCGTCACTTAGTCAGGATGATGAGCGCATTTATCTGATTTCTGACCGGGACGGGCACCCGAATGTCTGGATGCATGATATGTTTCACGGTACAGATCGTCAGTTGACAAACAATCAGAAGGGCATTCTGAAAAGCTATGTATACTTCGATGGTACGAAGAATAACGGGCTTGGAAAGGCGAGCGTATGCCTCGATTACATCCGTGAGCGGATTTACTATATCCAGGATGATAAAATCTGCAGTTCCGACCGTGATGGAAATATACGGGTGCTGAATCGGGTGCCGGATGGTCGTATGACTGCTTTTACCCACGTAAGTCTCGATGGTACGAAGCTGTGTGTGCCGATGACAGATGGGCGTATCCTCGATTTTGATCCGGATACCGAGGGGTACGGCCTCGATAAACGCCCTAAGTACAACATTGACCAGCGTGCGCAGGATGAAAACCTGAACTCGTATCTCTGTGTCTACGATACCGAGAGTGGAGAACTTCTCTATGAGAAAACGATTCCGCGCTGCTGGATCACCCATGTACAGTTTCACCCTATCGATTCGGAAATCATCATGTATAATCATGAGTGGTCGGCATTTGACTGTGGTATTCGCCGTGTGAATATCTATGACCACCGGCAGGATATCTTCTATCATGTTCGGACAGAAGGCGTGGATACAAAGGGGAATACACGTGGGCATGTGCGCAGCCGGAATGACTGGGTCTGCCATGAGATGTGGACGGATGATGGAAAGACCATCATCTATCATGGCGGTTATGAAAATGGCCCGGCGATGGTCGGCCGCTGTGATATCGACTTTTCGAAGACGGATGCAGAAGGATTGCCGGCCCGCACATTTTGGGAAATCGCACTTCCGGATGAGTACGATGCGTACGGCCATTTTCTGATGGATCACCGTGGCAATCTGACCTGTGATGGCTACTATCGGATGCCAGGAGAAAAAATCATCGAACGTGAAAATTCAACGGACAATGGACCGGATCCGCACCGGAAAGACGGCGCCTATATCACGAAACTGGAGCCGGATTGGGATAAAGGCGAACTCAACTGGGTTCCACTCTGTCGACATGACTCTGACTGGCTCGGACAGGATGCTCACCCGCATCCGATTTATGCGCACGCAGGTGATCGTATCTTCTTTAACAGCCGGATGGATAAAATGGTCAATGTCTATGCCGTCTCTGCACGCACGCCACAGGAAGTACAGCACTTCTGAATGACAGATCCCCCGGTCGTTTGCGGCCGGGGGATTACTTATATGTTCGTGTGCCTGCGCCACACCCATAATATTTATTCATGTCAGAAATTTTTTATTTACGTAAAGATTATGACATGTTATAGTTACCCCGATAAAACATGGATTCGGAGCCAATGGGGGCGCCTTCAGGAAAGAACGGGCGCACTATGTCTTGGTATCCGGATTTTTTAAACTAAACCAAATAAGCTGTTCCTGAAGGAGGAAATTTTATGTCTTATGTTGATGAAGTTTATGAAGGATTAAAGGCGAAGCATCCACACGAGCCGGAGTTTCTCGAGGCTGCAAAGAGAATTCTCGAGTCTCTGGACCCGATCGTTTCGAAGAACGAGGATGTATATCGTAAGAACGCTCTTCTGGAGAGATTTGTCGAGCCGGAGAGAATCGTTACGTTCAGAGTACCATGGACCGATGATAAGGGTGTAAACCACGTAAATCTCGGCTACAGAGTACAGTTCAACTCAGCCATCGGACCGTACAAGGGCGGTCTCCGTTTCCATCCGTCTGTAAACCAGTCCATCCTTAAGTTCCTCGGCATGGAGCAGATTCTGAAGAACTCCCTGACCAGCCTTCCGATCGGTGGCGGCAAGGGTGGCGCTGACTTCGACCCGCACGGCAAGTCCGACGCAGAGGTGATGCGTTTCTGCCAGAGCTTCATGACGGAGCTCTACAAGTATATCGGTAAGGATACCGACGTTCCGGCCGGTGATATCGGTGTCGGTGGACGTGAGGTAGGCTACCTCTATGGCCAGTATAAGAGACTGACCGGCCTCTATGAGGGCGTACTGACTGGTAAGGGCCTCACCTTCGGTGGTTCCCTCGCTCGTCCGGAGGCAACCGGCTATGGCCTCGTTTACATCACCGATGAGGTGGTGAAGGGTGCCGGCAAGGAGCTGAAGGGAAAGACCATCGTCGTTTCTGGTTCTGGTAATGTCGCACAGTATGCGATCCAGAAGGCAGAGGAGCTCGGTGCGAAGGTTGTCACCTGCTCTGACTCCAACGGCTATATCTATGATCCAAACGGCATCAACTTCGAGGTTCTCTGCCAGATCAAGCAGGTCGAGAGAGCGAGAATCAAGGAGTACGCAAACCGCGTTCCAGGTTCCGAGTACCACGAGGGTGAGCGTCCATGGGGCGTAAAGTGTGACATCGCACTTCCATGCGCAACCCAGAACGAGATCAACGGTGAGGACGCGAAGAAGCTCATCGATAACGGCTGCTGGTGTGTATGTGAGGGTGCAAACATGCCTTCCGACGAGGCGGCGATCGATGCTTACCTCGCTGCGAAGATTCTCTATATGCCAGGTAAGGCAGCCAATGCTGGCGGCGTAGCTGTTTCTGCACTCGAGATGTCTCAGAACTCCGAGAGACTGAGCTGGAGCTTCGAGGAAGTCGACAGCAAGCTTCACGGCATCATGGTGAACATCTATAAGAGTGTTTCAGAGACTGCAAAGAAGTATGGCTATGAGAACAACTTTGTCGTCGGTGCGAACATCGCCGGCTTCGAGAAGGTTGCAACGGCTATGCTTGCACAGGGCCTCGTATAATAGACATAAAGTTGCTGTTCACTTCAGGCAGGGGGCCCTTCGGGTCCCCTGCCTGATTCGTATACGAGCGAGCGCCCCCTGCCTGATCGCGCCACTGTGTTTCCGAAAAGAATAGCCAGAATGCGAGATGGTATGCTATAGTGTGTAAAATGATGCATAACCACATCGAACAGTTTACAGGGGGAGCTATGAGCAGAGCGCAGCAGTATCTATATCGGTCCGGACATAGAGGGAGCGGGCTCTTCTCGTATCTGGATACGTTTTTCAGAAAGTATGCCGACAGGGATTTCTTCTATATAGGGAGAACTGCCGCATACTTTTTCTTTTTTGCACTGCTGTTTGCGATGACGGTGCTTGCAGATACAGGCACAGAGCAGGCGTCATCGAGTGCCTCCGATACGTATGTGATTGTCCGTGCGGGCTGGTACGAGGATTCCTACCACATCACGAATCCGGATGGTGGTCGCAGCGGCTACGGCTACGATTACGAGCAGGCGGTGGCATCCTACACCGGCTGGCATTACATCTATGAGAAGGATGACTGGACGGCGCTGTTTGAGAAGCTGGAAAACGGGCAGATCGATATCATGGGTCCCCTTTCCTATACCGACGAGCGTGCAGAGCATATGCTTTTCTCGGAGCAGCCGATGGGGGAGGAGCGCTACTTTCTGTACATGGATCTGGAGCATTCCGGCATCTCTCCGACGAAGCTCTCGAGCCTCGATGGAAAACGCATCGCAGTGATAGAGAAATCCGTTGAGTGCACGCAGTACTGTGCGTGGGAAAAGCAACATGACATCACGACCATCCACGTGCCGGTCGACAGCATTGACGAAGCGAAGGCGCTGCTTGCAGCGAAGCAGCTGGACGGCGTGGTGTCGACGGAGACCTCCATCTGGGCAGATGCGGGACTGACGGCGATCGTAGACACGGGCAGCTCGGATATCTACTTCGGCATCTCGAAGCAGCGCCCGGATCTGAAGGAAAAGCTGGATGATGCGATGCGCGCGATGGAGAGGGATAAACCCTTCTACGCGAACGAGCTTTACAAGCGCTACATCGCGACACAGTCGCTCTCGCCGCTGACTACGGAAGAGAAGGACTGGCTTACGCAGCATGGCAGCATCCGCATCGGCTATCTGCGAAACGATCCCGGCTTCAGCGTGGAGGATCCGAGGACCGGGCAGGTGACGGGCGTGCTCAATGACTACATCATGCACGCGACGGACTGTCTCGATGAGACCATCCACTTCGAGACCGTCGGCTTCGATACGCTGCAGGCCGTGCTTTCAGCGGTGCAGAGCGGGCAGATCGATATGGCCTTTCATGTCAGTCAGAATCCGTACTACGCCGAGCGGAGTGGTGTGTCACTGTCGAACACCATGCTGTCCATCCCGCTCGCCGTCGTGACCGCGCAGGATGCCTTTAACGAAAGTGCGGCGAATACCATCGCTGTCGCAAAGGGCGATGCGCAGGCCAAATGGTATATTTCGAATCATTATCCGTTCTGGACCATCACGAAATATGACAGCTATGAGGATGTCGAGGCGGCGGTCGAGCGTGGCGATGCCGATGGTATGCTCATCCGCTCCTCTGAGGCGATGCAGTATGTCGGTGATAAGAAGCTCCATAGTGTCTACCTCACCCAGGCGGAGGATGTTTCCTTCGCGGTAGACCGTGAAAATTATGTGCTGAACTCGATCCTCAACAAGACGCTGAAGACCATGCAGCGCACGAAGCTGATCGGTGCCGTTTCGATGTATGAGGATGCGGCGAAAAAGGTCACCCTCCTTGATTTCGTAAAGGATAATCTCCTGCGGGTGACACTTTCCTGTCTGTCTCTCTTCCTCCTGATCCTTGCAGTGATTCTCGGCTCCCTGCAGAAGGCGCGCCTCGCCGCGGCCCGTGCGAAGCGGCTGAATGCGAAGCTGCAGGAGAGCGAGCGGGAACTGAAGCAGGCGCTCACGCAGGCCGAGAGCGCCAATGCGGCGAAAACCACCTTCCTGAACAGCATGTCGCACGATATCCGTACCCCGATGAATGCCATCATCGGCTTCACCGAGCTTGCATCCGCGCAGCTCGAGCATCCGGAGAAGGTGCGGGATTATCTCGGGAAGATCGGGATGTCGAGTGAGCATCTGCTCGCCCTCATCAACGATGTTCTTGATATGAGCCGCATCGAGAGCGGTAAGGTGACGATCCAGGAGAAGCCGCTCCATCTGCCGACTCTGATGGAGGATCTCGGCACGATGATCCGTCCGTCGCTCGAGGAAAAGCAGATCGATTTCCGGATGGAGCTTGAGGACGTGCAGGACGAGGATGTGCTGGCCGATCAGCTGCGTCTCACGCAGATCCTGCTGAACCTGCTCAGCAACGCGGTGAAGTATAATCGTATGAACGGCAGTATCCGCTTCCTCCTGCGTCAGGAAAAGGGCGGATCGGAGGGCGGTGCCTGCTATCACTTCATCGTGCGGGATACCGGGATCGGCATCAGCGAGAACTTCCAGCAGCATCTTTTCGAGAGCTTCTCGCGCGAGGAGACCGCGACGGTCAGCGGCATCCAGGGCACCGGACTCGGTCTCGCCATCACGAAGAGGATGGTCGAGATGATGGGTGGCACCATCGAGCTCAGCAGCGTCGAGGGACAGGGCAGTACCTTCGATGTCGCCCTCTGCTTCCGCTGCTGTGCGCCGGCGGAGAGGACGTCCGCTTCGGATACCGCCATCTTCCCGACGTCGGGAACGGCCGCTTCCGGACAGACGCCGACCTCGTCGACGTGTCACACCGGCGGGGAGCAGATGACGACGCAGCAGGCGGAGGCTGATTTCCGTGGAAAGAAGATCCTTCTCGTCGAGGATAACGAGCTCAACCAGGAGATCGCCACCGAAATCCTGAAGGCGGCCGGCGTTCTCGTCGAGGTCGAGGAGGATGGTGCCGTCGCCGTCGGGAAGATGGCGGAAGCGGCACCGGGACAGTATGCGCTCATCCTGATGGATATCCAGATGCCGGTCATGAACGGGTATGAAGCGACCCGTCAGATCCGCGCGATGGACAGCACATACTGCCGTACGATCCCGATTCTCGCGATGACGGCGAACGCCTTCGAGGAGGATCGGATGCTGGCGACCGAGGCTGGTATGAACGGGTACTTGACGAAACCGATCGATGTTGAGAAAATGATGAAAACGATCGCATCATTTTTATAATGTACAAAGAGGGTAGATACATCCATGCATAAATTTTTGAGATCCGTCGGATTTTCAAAACTGAATACAGAGCTGCAGCTCGAGCCGCTGCTCGTGCGGGCCGAGAATGAAAAGTATCGTGTACAGACGATCAACGCCGGGGATGGTGTCGTGACCGAGGAGTATCAGCTTCCAGTGGCACCGTCCATGGGCATCACGCTGGTCGGTCAGCGCACGCCGGATGGTGTGTTTCACCGGGAATACTACTTTCCGTATATGCGCTCCTACGATGGGACACTGACGGAGGAGGGGGCAGTCGAGCGTCATCTCGAGAAGGAGACCTATGCCGGCGTGCTCGAGGATTTCCGTTCGGGCATCCCGCTGATCTTTTACATCACGAATTCGGTGCAGCTCACCGAGCTTCGCCGTATGCAGCTGCCGCTGCGCGCGCGGCAGGCCTTTCTGACCGGTCTCGCGGAGAGCGGAAAGATCCTGCTTCCGGTCGAGAAGCGTCCGGAGGATCCGGAGACCGTGAAGCATCGTCAGAATGAGCGGAAGCGACTCTTCGAGGCGGCCCGCCAGGGCGACCCGGAGGCGATCGATACGCTGACAGAGACTGATCTCAACCTCATGCACGAGGTGCAGCAGCGCTATCAGACGGAGGATCTCTACAGTCTCGTGGAGACCACCTTCATGCCGACCGGTGTCGAGTGCGATATGTACCAGATTCTCGGCGAGATCGTCTCTCTGCGGGTGAAGGAAAACGTCTACACCCACGAAAATGTGGTGGACATGAAGTTAAGCTGCAACGAGTGTATCTTCCATGTCGCCATCAACGAATCGGATCTCATCGGTGTGCCGGCGGTCGGCCGGCGCTTCAAGGGAAAGATCTGGATGCAGGGCTCGCTCGAGATCGTCGAGGAGACGGAATAATATGCTATAGAGGCCTCCGTGGACCGCACCAGCAGCGCTGCTGG
>CABTMH010000098.1 GCA_902485915.1 uncultured Oribacterium sp.
ACATATGAACAACACAAATGGCGGGATTCACACCCTGCCATTTTTTATTCTTAGATCTGGTATAACATAATCGACTACATACTGCATTTTTTTACAGACGAAAGAGTAAAACAGGTTGCGTTTTGCTTTTCTAAATGCTTAGATTATAGGAAAGCATGGAGCCACTGCGCTTCAATCGTATATCTAGAATTCGATTCTGTGTATCCAAATGCAATTATCTGTTTATCTGCAGCATCGTGGATGTGAAGCTACACGGCAGCAGGCATAAGAGGAGGTTATATGAAAAAAGCGATTATCACCGTAGTTGGTAAGGACACCGTCGGCATCATTGCGAAGGTTTGTACCTTCCTTTCTGAGAAGAACATCAACATCCTCGATATCTCACAGACCATCACCGGTGGATTCTTTAACATGATGATGATCGTGGATGTATCGAACACTACGGAGAGCTTCGACACCGTCGCTGCCGAGATCGCACAGTATGGTAAGGATCAGATCGGCGTCGACATCAAGATGCAGCTCGAAGAGATCTTCACGATGATGCACCGGATTTAAGAGGGAGATGTTTGTTTCGACAAACATCGACCGAAATGGCGCAATCTATGATTGCGTTCCGAAGGAACTGCCGCAGGGCCCACCTCAGGCCCCAGGCAGCCAGCGAAACGCCTGTGAATTTTATCATACAACGAAAGGAAGAAAACTATGGCAAGCTCTTTTGATGCGGTCAATGTCCTGGAGGTCGCCGAGACCAACAACATGATCGAACATAATAACCTCGATGTCCGTACGATCACTATGGGCATCAGTCTTCTCGACTGTGCTGCCGGTGATGTCGACACCTTCTGTGACAACATCTATAAGAAGATCACCCGTTATGCGCGTGACCTCGTGAAGACAGGAGAGGAGATCAGCCGTGAATACAGTGTGCCGATCGTGAACAAGCGTATCTCGGTCACGCCGATCGCCATCGCAGCCGGCAGTGCATGCAAGTCCTCTGCAGATTTCGTGAAGGTCGCACATACCCTCGATAAGGCGGCGAAGGCGGTCGGGGTTAACTTCCTCGGTGGCTTCTCTGCCATCTGCCAGAAGGGCATGACCCCGGCGGATGAGATGCTGATGCGTGCGATCCCGCAGGCACTCGCTGAGACCGATATCGTCTGCTCCAGCGTTAACCTCGGCTCCACGAAGACCGGTATCAACATGGATGCCGTTCGCCTCATGGGCGAGATGATTCGTGAAGCTGCCGAGCGTACCGCGGACACTGACTCCAGCGCGTGCTCGAAGCTCGTCGTTTTCTGTAACGCACCGGATGATAACCCGTTCATGGCCGGCGCCTTCCATGGCGTTTCTGAGGCGGACTGCATCCTGAACGTCGGCGTTTCCGGACCGGGCGTCGTACGTGATGCACTGCAGCATGCGGAGGGCCTCGATTTCGAGGAGCTGTCCGAGCTTATCAAGAAGACCGCGTTTAAGATCACCCGTGTAGGCCAGCTGGTGGCCAAGGAAGCCAGCCGCATGCTGAACGTACCGTTTGGTATCATCGACCTCTCCCTCGCACCGACGCCGGCCATCGGCGATTCGGTTTCGGATATCCTCGAGGCGATGGGACTCGAGCGCACCGGTGCGCCTGGAACGACCGCGGCACTGGCGATGCTGAACGATCAGGTGAAGAAGGGCGGTATCATGGCGTCCAGCTCCGTCGGCGGACTCAGCGGCGCTTTCATCCCGGTTTCCGAGGATCAGGGTATGATTAACGCCGTCGAGGCAGGAGCTCTCAACATCGAGAAGCTCGAGGCGATGACCTGCGTATGCTCCGTCGGTCTCGATATGATCGCCATCCCGGGTGATACGCCGGCGACCACGATTTCCGGTATCATCGCAGATGAGGCAGCCCTCGGCATGGTGAACCAGAAGACCACCGCGGTTCGTGTCATCCCGGCTATCGGAAAGAAGGTCGGCGATCACGTCGATTTCGGCGGCCTCCTCGGCCACGCACCGGTCATGGCGGTCAACACCTTCGACTGCTCCGGCTTCGTGAACCGTAAGGGACGCATCCCGGCACCGATCCACAGCTTTAAAAACTGATGAACTGTCAGCCGAGCGTGATTTTTTCACTCTCGGCTTTTTTATGAAAGATAGACCAGGACTGCCGGAAGAGAAGTACCGCAGGGCGTCCGGCTCCTGGCTGTGAGGACACCATGATTCAAGGAAAAAAAGTCGTCGGTATCATCACCGAATACAATCCCTTCCATGCGGGACATCAGTACATGATCGATGAGATCCGCGCCGAGTACCATGCGGATTACATCGTCGCGGCGATGTCCGGCGATTTCGTGCAGCGCGGCGAGCCTGCGATCTTCGATAAGTACGAGCGCGCCCGGGATGCACTCCTGCACGGCGTAGACCTCGTCGTCCAGATTCCGGTCATGTTTTCGACCTCCAGCGCGGAGGATTTCGCGGCCGGTGGTGTCGCGGTCCTGCGTTCCCTCGGCTTCGTGGACCAGCTCGTGTTCGGCTCCGAGTCCGCGGACCTCGCGAAGCTTCAGCAGATGGCTGCCCTCGAGCTTTCCACCGGCTCCACCGCCCATGCGAAGTTCAATGCTGTCGTCCGCGACGGTGTGGCCTCCGGCATGAGTTATCCGAAGGCGCGGGCGGAAGCGATGAAGCTCGTCCTCGGCGATGATGACGAGGAGGCCTTCGCGTCGATGCTCGACGATATATGTACGCCCTCATCCTTCGAGCTGAAATCAAATGATGTACTCGGACTTGAGTATATCAAGGCGGTGAAACGGCAGGGTGACTGCTTTTCGGTCGCCTGCATTCGCCGAAATCAGAGTCTGCCGAGCGCCCACTCGATCCGTGATGCATTACTGCAGGGCGATATTCAGGCAGAAGCGCATCAGGGCTACGCGACGCTCGACATGCTGAGCGATATGCTGAGCTATCGCCTGCTGCAGCTAAGCTACCTCGACAGCGTGGCACCGGAAGCGCGTTCTGTGCTCTGCGATTACCTCGACGTCTCGCGTGAGATCGCCGACGCGATCCGAAAGCAGGTACGTGAGCGGATGAGCTTCCGTGAACGCATCACCGCCGTGAAGTCACGGAACTACACCTACAGCCGCATCTCCCGGGCGCTGCTCCATATCCTCCTCGATCTTCAGCGGAAGGACTACGCCGCCCTCCGCGGTGCCTACTTCGGAGAGGCCGAAACGATGCCGTACGTGCGTGTACTCGGCGTGCGGAAGGAGGCGAAGGCACTGCTTGCGGCTATCGACACCACCGCCGTCACCTCCCCGGCACGCTACCAGCGCACCCTCGACACGCTTCGTCGACAGACCATCGAAAGCCCGGAGGACCTTCTCATGAGCATACGCGCCGGCCACGCCGAGCTCATGTTCCGCAGTGACCTTTACGCCGCCGACCTGTACCGGCTGATCTACCGCCCCTACGACCACGATACGCACATGGAAAACGAATTTACCAGACGATTCCTGGTCATCGACTGAAACGCAGGGGAACCGGAGGGCAGCCATCAGAAACCATACGGAGAGCTCGTTGAAAACTCAAGTCGGATCCTCTGTCAGAACAGTGATTTTCGTGATTTCATCCGCGACGAAACCCATTTGTTTTGTGGAAAACGCCGCCCGGCTATGATAAAATAAAAGCCAAAATACGTGCTATGCAGGCCAGAAAAGAGGTACAGTATGAAACTGATTTATGCGATTGTTCGTAACGATAACGAAGACGATGTGATGGATGCACTGAATAAGGATCACTTCCAGGTGACGAAGCTGGCATCGACTGGTGGCTTCCTTCGGAAGGGAAACTCGACGCTGATGATCGCGACCCAGGATGATAAGGTCGACGAGTGTATCGAGCTCATCAAGAAGCAGTGCGGCAAGCGCCAGAAGATTACGGTGAATATGCCATACGTTTCCGGCACCTCGATGGGCACCTATACGACGATGCCGATGCCGGTCGAGATCGGCGGCGCGACGATCATGGTGGTCGACCTCGATCGCTTCGAAAAGTATTAATGTCCGTGATTTAGTGCACGAAAAGCGCTCCTCATGCATTGCAGAGCGCTTTTTATCGAGTATAATAGCAATGTCAAATTGTATACACGCAGACGACGCGTGCGTACCTTCATGAATTAATCAGTGGTTTCCACTGGTGAAATAGTATAAATAGCATTGAGAGGAGAAATCTGAAATGGCATTTATTGACACAATCAAGGCGAAGGCAAAGGCAGATAAGAAGACCATCGTTCTTCCAGAGTCCATGGATAAGAGAACATTTGAGGCTGCCGAGAAGATCTTAAAGGAGGGCATCGCGAACCTCGTGATCATCGGTACTCCGGAGGAGATCGAGAAGAACAGTGCAGGCTATGACCTCACTGGTGCAACCATCGTTGATCCGTTTACAGATCCGAACCGTCAGAAGTACATCGATAAGTTCGTCGAGCTTCGTGCGAAGAAGGGCCTTACCCCGGAGCAGGCAGAGGAGCAGATGACGAAGGATTACATGTACTATGCATGCCTTATGTGTAAGTGCGGTGATGCGGACGGTGCCGTTTCCGGTGCCTGCCACTCCACTGGTAACACCATTCGTCCGGCTCTTCAGCTTCTGAAGACCAAGCCGGGTATCAAGTCCGTTTCCGGTTTCTTCCTTATGGAGGTTCCGAACTGTGAGTTCGGTGAGCAGATCGATGGCAACGGCCTCTTCGTGTTCGCTGACTGCGCTGTAAACACCGATTTCGATTCCGAGAAGCTGGCTGAGATCGCTTACCTTTCTGCACAGTCCTTCCAGTCCTTCGTCGGCCGTGAGCCGAAGGTTGCGATGCTTTCCTACTCCTCGAAGGGTTCTGCAAAGCATGATGATGTAACCAAGGTTGCAGAGGCTGTCAAGATCGCAAACGAGCAGCATCCGGAGATCGCCCTCGACGGTGAGCTTCAGCTCGATGCCGCACTCGTTCCTTCTGTAGCAGAGCTGAAGGCTCCGGGCAGCAAGGTGGCCGGTCAGGCAAACGTACTCGTATTCCCGTCCCTCGAGGCTGGTAACATCGGCTACAAGCTCGTTCAGAGACTGGCGCACGCTGGTGCGTACGGTCCTGTTCTCCAGGGTCTCAGCATGCCGGTCAACGACCTCAGCCGTGGCTGCTTCGCAGATGATATCGTCGGTGTCGTTGCGATGACCGCTGTTCAGGCTCAGAACGCGTAAGCCATCATCTATTCTTAAAATCTGATTTCCATGATCTGCTGTGTGCTATGACACCGGCAGATCATCATTATAAACATTTAGGAGAGTACTACCCATGAAAATTCTTGTTCTGAACTGTGGTTCATCATCCCTCAAGTATCAGCTTATCGATATGGAGAATGAGTCCGTTCTTGCAAAGGGCCTCTGCGAGCGTATCGCCATCGACGGCAGCAAGCTCACCCATAAGGTACCGGGCAAGGAGGATTTCGTTCTCGAGTCCCCGATGCCAGATCACAGCGTCGCTGTAAAGCTGGTATTTGATGCACTCACCGATGCAGAGCACGGTGTTGTAAAGACCGTTGATGAGATCGGTGCGATCGGTCACCGTGTACTTCATGCCGGCACCCAGATCACAGAGTCATGCATCGTCGATCAGAGAGTAAAGGACATCGTTCGTTCCTGCTTCGATCTCGGCCCTCTGCACAACCCGGCTAACCTCATGGGCATCGAGGCATGTGAGAAGGTCGTTCCGGGTAAGCCGAACGTGGCTGTATTCGATACTACCTTCGGTATGTCCCTTCCGGAGAAGGCTTACTACTACGCAATCCCGACCGAGTACTATGAGAAGTACGGCATCCGTCGTTACGGCTTCCACGGTACCTCCCATGCATTCGTATCGAAGGAGACCATCAAGTTCGGCGGCCTCGATCCAGAGAAGGCAAAGGTGATCGTATGCCACCTCGGCAACGGTGCTTCCATTTCTGCTTCCATCGGCGGCAAGGGCGTAGATACCTCCATGGGTCTCACTCCCCTTGAGGGCCTGATCATGGGTACTCGTTCCGGTGATATCGATCCGGCAGTCGTTCAGTTCATCTGCAACCACGAGAACAAGACCGTGGATGAGGTTCTGAACATCCTCAACAAGAAGTCTGGTGTACTCGGCCTTTCCGGCGGTGTATCCTCTGATTTCCGTGATGTTGAGAACGCTGCAAAGGAAGGCAACCACATGGCAGAGGTTGCACTCGATGCGTTCCGTTACAGAGTAGCGAAGTACATCGGTGCATACGCTGCAGCCATGAACGGCGTAGATGCCATCGCTTTCACTGCTGGTGTAGGTGAGAACGACAAGCTTTCCCGTCAGCTGATCGTAGAGCAGTACCTCGGTTTCCTCGGCGCAAAGATCGATCCGGAGCGCAACGATGTACGTGGTAAGGAGGCCCTGATTTCCTCCGATGATTCGAAGGTTAAGATCTTCCTGATCCCGACCAACGAGGAGCTCGCCATCGCAAGAGATACACTTCGTCTCGTAGAGGCTCAGTAATCTTTCGCATTTTTTCAGACCTGGAGCATATCCAGGTCTTTTTTCGAGTATATGGGCATCGCCTCAACATAAATTCTCGATTTTTTAAGAGTTTTTTTACATTGAAAGTCATGGATTTCAGTGCTTGATTTTATTCATCATGCTGTGATTTTACTGTGGAGAGAAAAGTAGTGCAGGAGCTGAGAAAGGACACATTACTGTGTGGCAATGTGTCCTATTTTAACGAAGAACATCTGAAGATGATTTTTGGAGAACAGCATGCTGTTCTGATGGCGAGGGATCTGGAAACGAGAAAATCCGGACATATCCGCTGGTTTCAGAGTCTGCTGATGGGGGATCATTTCCGTCGTCAGTTTTTCATGTATGATTTTATGACGGTCATATATGTTTCCCGTGCACTTACCTTCGGACAGAACTCGGAAGAGGAGCTGATGGAGCTTCGCCATGTGCTGGAGCTCTGCCGCCAGAAACAGACCGAGCGATTTGTGTTCGTGACGACGGATCAGGTCAGTGAAGATGTACTTACGGCTGCGTCTATTTTTCAGAAAACAGCGGAAGATCTGTGTCATGCCTACACGCGTTCGAATCAGATTCAACTGAAAATCATCCGCAGTCCATATTTTATCTGTGGTACGAACCCACAGGACTGGCTGTATCAGACCTTTGCGACCCTCCAGGAGAAGAAAACGGCACACTGCAAGATCCCGGTCAATCCGGAGGAGCCGGCGCGCTTCATCGATATCGAGGACCTGAGCCGCTTCCTCTATCGCCTGCTGGATCACTGGATGGAGGAACCGGTGGAGCTGGAGCTGGAGCCCTGCGGAGAGACTTCATTTCGATGCTTCGCGGAACATCTGCATGGATTATTTCCGGATACGCTTATTCAGTGCGAAGGAGATGAACCGATCCGTCATATCCCATCCGCCGCACCTCGTATGGAGAATATCGCCCGTCATCTCTATGGCTGGTATGCGATGAAGGACTGTGTCGCGGAGCTGGACAGCTACCTGCAGGCGTATCAGGCGCAGACGGCCGAAAAGAAGAGCTGGAAGGATCGTATCCAGGACTATGTGATTCTGAAGAATTACGTGCTGATCGGGCTGGAACTCGTGCTAGGCGCTGTCCTAGTGGAGTTTTTAAATCGACTGGCCGGAAGCAGTGCGCAGTTCCGTATGATCGATATCCGGCTTCTGTTTGTGGTCATGATGTCCAGTACCTATGGCACCGGGATCGGTTTACTGGCGGCCCTGATGGAGATCCTCTCCCTGAGCGTCGCGTTTTATCGGGAAGGAAGAAACTGGGTTCAGCTGTTTTACGATCCGGGCAACTGGCTTCCGTTTATCCTCCTGCTTCTCGTCAGTGCTGTCTGCGGTTACCTCTGTGAACGAAACCGGGATACAGAGCGGGCGCTTCGGAACGAGGCGGAGAAGAACGAGGATGAGCTGAAGTTTGTACGCGGTCTTTATCAGGAGATGCAGGACAGCAAAGATGAATACAAGCGGAATCTGATCGAAAGCCGGGATGGCTTCGGACGGATCTTCGAGGTGGTAGAGCGTCTCAGCCATACCATTCCGGAGAAGATCTTTTCGGAGGTGATCCTTGCGATGGAAGATGTGCTGGATAACCACTCCATCGCCATATATCTGGTGCCACAGAAGGACGCCCGTTTCGCCCGACTCGAGGTGTGCAGCCCGAGTCTCACCGGCCTGGCCCGCTCGATCGAACTCGATGCCTGGCAGGGATTGCTTCCGACCCTGGATCGGGAGGAGGTATGGGTGAACCGGAAGATGGAAAGCGGATTTCCGATGCTTCTCACCGGTGTTTGTCAGAACGGATATTATGCACTGCTGATCATGATCTACCATGCCGATTATCATCAGATGAACAGCTATTATATCAACCTGATCCGTATTCTCCGGCGACTGACGGAGCAGTTTCTGACCCGTGCCTATGATTATCAGCAGGCGAATCGTCAGAAAACTTATCTCGGAAATACGGTGATCGTCAACGCGAATTATCTTTACGAGCAGGAGAAGATACATGAAGAGATGCAGAAGCGTCGCGTGAGTACCTATTCCCTTCTTCGGCTTCACCGCGAGAAGCGCTCCATAGAGGAGATTTCTACGCTGCTGGAGCACACCATGCGTACGACGGATATCGCAGGACAGGCTGATGACGGTGATATCTACATCATCGCTCCGCAGTCGAATCCGGCGACGGCAGAGATCATACTGGAACGCTATCGAAGGCTCGGACTGTCAGCTGAACTCGTCGAGAGGCTTCCGGGAGGTGGACGATGACGTCGGGGTTCGCCGTACTTTTACTGATTCTGCATCTTCTTGTATGCGTGGGCTTCTGTTTTCTGCTGCGCTTTCGTATCCTGGAAGCAGATGTCATGCTGCTTCCGATCTGTGTGTTCCTGCCTGTTTTCGGTCCGGTTCTGACGCTTATTGTGTCCTGGGTCGATGCAAGCGGCCGTACAGGATCGAAGAATAAGAACCTGGAGGCGATGCGAAGGGATATGGTGAGTGAGAAGAGCACACCGGATGTCGAGCAGGAATCCGGTGACGCGCTGCCGCTGGAGGATGCGCTCATCATCAACGATGCCGGTGTTCGTCGAAGTGCGATGCTGGACATCCTTCTGCATGGGGCGTCCGATATGAGCTATGTGTTGCATCAGGCGAAAGAAAACGCCGATGTGGAGGTGGTTCACTATGCGACGACAGCGCTGTCGGAGCTCCTGAAGGACTACGATCTGCGACTGCAGAAGCTGAGCCAGTCACATGAAGAGCATCCGGAGGATGCAGAGGTGCTGGCAGACTATATCGATACCCTGGATGAGTATCTTCGAAATGCACTGGCCGAAGGCGAGAATCTGCGAATCCAGCGTACACGTTACATGGCACTGCTGCAGGAACGCATACAGAAGGATATGCGCGTCGAGGATGTACGTGCACTCATTCTGAGCCTGATGTACTCGAAAGACTATGACCAGGCAGAGAAGTGGCTCGTACAGATGGAGACACGATGGCCGGAGCGTGAGGAGACGATGATGCTTC
>CABTMH010000099.1 GCA_902485915.1 uncultured Oribacterium sp.
CGGAGGCCTCTTGTTTTATTTCTTTTTATTGCTGAATTGTAAAAGAAAATACCACTAAAGCATGCTAGAATAGAGATGTTCAGAATTTGAGAGATAAGCAGAGGAATTTACTATATGAAGAAAATGATTTCGTGGAACGTGAACGGGCTTCGGGCGGTCATGGGGAAGAACTTCATGGAGGTGTTTGAAAGCCTGGATGCGGATATCTTCTGTCTGCAGGAGACGAAGCTGCAGGAGGGGCAGCTGGAGCTGGACCTTCCGGGCTATCACATGTACTGGAACTATGCGGAGAAGAAGGGCTATTCCGGTACGGCGCTTTTTACGAAGGAGGAGCCGCTGTCCGTAAGCTATGGCATGGGGATCGAGGAGCATGATCATGAGGGGCGTGTGATCACCGCGGAATTTCCGGACTACTACGTCCTGACCGTCTATGTGCCGAACTCCCAGAATGAGCTGAAGCGTCTTCCATACCGTATGACGTGGGAGGATGCCTGGCGGCAGTACATCGGTGAACTGAATAAGAAAAAGCCGGTGATCTACTGCGGCGATCTGAACGTCGCTCACGAGGAGATCGATCTGAAGAATCCGGCGACGAATCATAAGAACGCCGGCTTCTCGGATGAGGAGCGTGCGAAGATGTCGCAGCTTCTCGATGCCGGCTTCATCGATACCTTCCGTCTGCTGTATCCGGATGCTACCGATGAGTACAGCTGGTGGTCCTACCGTATGAAGGCGCGTGAGCGGAACGTCGGCTGGCGTATCGACTATTTCATCGTCTCCGAGCAGCTCCGCGACCGGGTGAAGGGCGCGTCGATCCACCAGGAGATCTTCGGCTCCGATCACTGTCCGATCGAACTGGACATCGAGATCTGAGCTGAATACCCGGATTCAGGCCTGCTATCATCAGTGTATACGAAGGCTCGGATACATCGCAGCAGCACAGGCCGTGTAGGGGGAAATGCTTGGCGGCACAAAGATAGAGAAAGACGACAACGAAGAAGGGACATCATGCTAGGCTTAAAGAAGGAAAATGACCATTACATCTTCGAGGCAGCGGTTCGTACAGAGCAGCTGTTTCTGAATCTATATCATAAAAACAGACGTGTTCGTCAGATCGCCTTCGATCCGGCGGATCGGATCGGAGATGTCTGGCATCTGGAGCTGCCGGTCACATCCGCGATCCCGCTCACGGAGCTCAGTTACTGCTATGAGGCGGATGGCCGCATCTTCACCGATCCGAACGGCACGGTGTTTGAGGGGCGGAAGAGCTTCGGAAATCTGAAGGACGGTACCCGCATCCTGAAGACGCCGATCGGTGAGGCGACGGCGATTCCGGAATCGAGTGAGGCCTGGCGACAGGATCGGGCACTCGATCTGCCGTACGAGGACAGCATCATCTACCGCCTCCATGTGCGCGGCTTCACCGAGCACCACAGCGCCGGTCTCGACCATGAGCTCCGGGGCAGCTTCCAGGGCATCCTCGAGAAGCTCCCGTACCTCGAGGCGCTCGGCGTCACGACGCTTGAGCTGATGCCACCGTACGAATTTAACGAGGTCATGCTCCCGGACTACGGGCATGATAACCCATACGAGGTCGAGCTCCGCCCGACGGGCCGCATCAACTACTGGGGCTTCACGAAGGATGCCCTGCAGCTCGCACCGAAATCGAGCTTCACCTCCGACCATAAAAATCCGCGGAACGAGTTCCGGAAGCTCGTGCATACCCTGCACGCGCACGGCATGGAGATCGTGGTCGACCTGTACTTCACCAGCGAAACCATCCCGGATCACATCGTGAACGTCATGCGCTACTGGCGCATCCACTATCACGTCGACGGCATCCACCTGATCGGCGCCGCGCCGTATGGTGTCATCGCCCGCGATCCGTGGCTGAGCCGCTTCAAGATCTGGGCCGACAGCTGGCAGGGGCAGATTCCGGAGGTGGCGTCCCATGGCGCTCCGCAGGCAGCCGCTCCGGGCCGTTACCTCGCCGACTATAACGATGGCTTCCAGAACGACATGCGCCGCATCCTGAAGGGCGACGAGAGCATGCTGCCGACGCTCATGCAGCGCGTGCGCGAGAACCCGTCGAACCGGGCGAGCATCCAGTATATGGCCAATGTCTCGGGCATGAGTCTGATGGATGTCCTCTCCTATGATCGCAAGCACAACGAAGAGAATCATGAGGATAACCGCGACGGCAGCGACCAGAACTACAGCTGGAACTGTGGGGAGGAGGGCCCGACCCGGAAGAAGTCCATCAAGCTTCTTCGGAAGAAGATGTGGCGGAACGCGTGGCTGCTGCTGATGCTGAGCCAGGGCACTCCGCTGATCCACGCAGGCGACGAGTTCGGCCAGTCCCGCCTTGGGAATAATAATCCGTACTGTCAGGATAATCCGATGAACTGGCTCGACTGGCGGCTCCTCGATCGGAATCGGGAGCTCTACGATTTCGCGCGCTATGCGATTCAGTTCCGGAAGCAGCATCCGGTGTTCCATCAGGGTACAGCGCTTCGTCAGATGGACTACCGCTCCGTCGGTATCCCGGACATCAGCTTCCATGGCGAGAACGCCTGGCGGCCGGACAGTGAGAACTTCCGGCGACAGCTCGGTGTCATGTATGCCGGTGCCTATGCCGGAGACGATACCTTCCTCGTGCTCTACAACATGCACTGGGAAAAGCACAGCTTCCTGCTGGCGCATCCGCCGCTCGGCATGAAGTGGGCCGCGGTGATCGATACCGCCATGGAGGAAACGAACGGCATCTATCCGGAGGAGCGGATGCTTCTCGAGGAGCGGTATACCGTAGAGCCGCGCTCCATCGTCGTACTGAAGGCGGTGAAGGATTCGGACTTTCAGCCGAAAAAGAAAGTACATAAACGCCATCTGAAGCAGCGGACGACAGCATTGGCCCAGGAAACACAGACGGAGCCGACAGCTGCAGGCGTGGTATCCGGGCACTCGGCGACCGAAAGCCGCACATCATGAAAGATGTAGAGAACGGCTAGTGGCATCCGGGCACTCGGCGACCGAACAGAGGTTGCCTTCCGAAGTGAAGAAACATCCATCGGATGGATGAGATGAAGGAGATAAAGCATGAATGAGAGATTAGAAGAGATCATGAACTGGGCGGAGGTGGAGGACGTCACCTACGCGGAAACCGCGAACCCGAAGAAGATCCTCGGTGCGCACATCATCCCGGAGGGGCTGCTGGTGCAGAGCTTCGTACCGACCGCAAAATCGATCGAGCTCGTGCTCGGCGGACAGCGCTATCCGATGGAGCTCGTCGATGAGGCCGGTTTCTTCGCGACCCTCCTGCCGATGGAGGAGTCCTGGAACGAGGTGCTTCCGGCCTATACTTACCACATCACCTACGACAACGACACGACGGAGGATACCGAGGACCCGTATGCCTTCCCGTCGATCTATACCGACCGCGATATCAAGAAGTATCAGGGTGGCATCTGGTATGACATCTATGAGAAGATGGGGGCACATCCGATCCGGATCGACGGCGTCGATGGTGTCGCGTTCTCCGTATGGGCACCGAACGCAGAGCGTGTTTCTGTCGTCGGCGACTTCAACCTCTGGGATGGCCGCCGCCATATGATGCAGCGTCTCGGCGATTCCGGCGTGTTCGAGCTGTTCATCCTGCACCTCACCCCGGGCAGCCTCTATAAGTATGAGATCAAGTGTCACCACCAGGAGCCGTTCCTGAAGATCGATCCGTATGCCTTCGGCTTCGAGCTTCGTCCGGGCAATGCTTCCATCGTGGAAGACATCGGACAGTTTGCGTGGACGGATGCGGCATGGCAGCAGCAGAAGGCGGAGCGCGGTGTCGCCGGCATCAAGGAAGAAGCGATGTCGGTCTATGAGCTGCACCTCGGCTCCTTCGCACGGAAGCAGCAGGCCGTTAATGAGGATGGCACCACGCAGCTCGGCTCCGAGTTCTACAACTACCGTGAGCTCGCGGTGAAGGTCGCGGATTATGTGAAGCAGGAGGGCTATACGCATGTCGAGCTCATGCCGGTGATGGAGCATCCGCTCGATGCGAGCTGGGGCTATCAGGTGACCGGCTACTACGCGCCGACGAGCCGCTACGGTACACCGGAGGACTTCATGTACTTCATGAATTATATGCATGAGGCCGGCATCGGCGTCATCCTCGACTGGGTACCGGCGCACTTCCCGCGCGACAGCTGGGGGCTTGCACAGTTCGATGGCTCGGGCCTCTATGAGAATCCGGATCCACGTCTCGCGAGCCATCCGCACTGGGGCACCCTGACCTTCAACTATCGGAAGAACGAGGTGTCGAACTTCCTCATCGGCAGTGCGATGTTCTGGGCAGATCGCTATCATGCCGATGGTATCCGTATGGATGCCGTGGCCTCCATGCTCTACCTCGACTATGGTCGTCAGGGCGAGGACGCACCGCGAAACATCTACGGCGGTAACGAGAACCTCGATGCGGTGGAGTTCCTGAAGCATCTGAACTCGCAGTTCCACAAGCGCTTCCCGGGCACCCTGCTCATCGCAGAGGAGTCCACGGCATGGCCGAACATCACCGGTGACGTCGAGCAGGACGGCCTCGGCTTCGACCTCAAGTGGAACATGGGCTTCATGAACGACTTCCTCAGCTACATGAGCACAGATCCGTTCTTCCGGAAGGGCAGCTACAACCAGCTCACCTTCTCCATGATCTATAACTACTCCGAGGATTTCATGCTCGTGCTCTCCCATGATGAGGTCGTGCACGGCAAGGGCTCGATGCTCGGGAAGATGCCGGGCGAGACCTTCGAGGAGAAGGCACAGAATCTTCGTGCCGCGTATGGCTACTTCTGGACGCATCCGGGCAAGAAGCTTCTCTTCATGGGTCAGGACTTTGCGCAGTATGACGAGTGGTCCGAGAACCAGGAGCTCGAGTGGCATCTCCTCGAGTACCCGGTACACGCGGGCGTCCAGGACTTCGTACGGGATCTCAATGCTGTCTACCGGACACATCCGGCGCTCTGGCAGCAGGATTACGTCACGGACGGCTTCGAGTGGATCAACTGCTCTTATCAGGAGGAGTCCATGGTGATGTTCGTTCGAAAGACCGACAAGCCGGAGGAGACCCTCCTCGTAGTATCGAACTTCGATCATGTCGAGCATCCGAAGTTCCGTGTCGGTGTCCCGTTCATGTGCTCCGCGAAGTCCCTCATCTCCAGTGATGATAAGAAGTACGGCGGAAGCGGTGCCGTAAAGCGCACAGCGCATAAGGCGGTGAAGGCCGACTGGGATGAGCGGAACTACGCTGTCGATCTCGAGATTCCGGCGATGTCGACCACCATCTACCAGCTGACACCATGCGCGGAGCCGGCACCGAAGGCGACGGCAGCGAAGAAGGCGGCCGCGAAGAGTAGCACCACGAAGAAAACGACAGCGAAGAAGGCTACTGCGAAGAGCAGTACCACGAAGAAGGCGGTATCGGAAGAGAAGGCCGAGCTCGTAAGTCCGAAGAAGACGAGCCGGAAAAAGACGACGGTGCCGAAGCAGATGACGGAGGCGAAGGCCGCCGCAGCACAGGCTGTCGAAGCCGCGAAGGCTGATCCGAAGAAGTCGGCCGCGAAGTCGACGAAGGCTTCTGCACAGCGGAAGAGCGTGCAGAAAGATCGGAAGAGCACACGTC
>CABTMH010000100.1 GCA_902485915.1 uncultured Oribacterium sp.
GACATCGTGCCCTGCACCATGATCGCACGCGCGCGGTGAGCGGAATGCTCCGAGTTCGTCATGCCGGATACATCCAGTGTTTTTAATGTACGCCACCTGTGGATCAGCTCCAGGTTCTCCTCGTGCGTCCGCACGCAGATTCGGTAGTAGCGCGCATCCAGTCCCTCGTAGTTCCCGCAGGCACGAATCAATATGCCCTTTTCCAGAAGCCGTTCCTTTAAATCCACACAGTGGGGCTCAAGTGCTGTCCGGAACAGGATGAAGTTCGCATCCGATGCCGACACATAGACCTTCTCCACATAGGGAAGCGTCGGAAGTACGCGCACCAGAAAGTCCCGCTCCTCCCGGATCAGCGCCCGTGTCTTCTCTACAAATTCTGTCTCCTCCAGTGCAGCTGCACCGGCGAGCTGTGCCGGAAGGTTGATCTCCCACGGCGTCATCGTCGCCTGCACCGCATCCGTCAGCGCCTGCGCCGCCGTCAGCATATAGCCGAGGCGAAGCCCCGGCATGCCGTATATCTTCGTGAAGGCGCGCAGGATCACGAGATGCTGGAACGCCTGGAGGGATGGCACCATGCTGCATGTCCGTTCGCTCGGATAACGCTCATGAGCCACATCGCATGCTTCCGACGGACATACCGGCGTTCGACCGCTATGCTCCCCAGCTTCGTGCGCACAGCTTGTATCCGTAAAACACCCCGCTACTGTATGCGAGGTCTCATCTGAACGAAGAAATGGCAGAAAGCACTCATCCACGATGAGCCAGCTGTTTTTCGATTCGCAGACCGCTGCGATGCGCCGCAGCACCTCCGCGCAGATGACATTGCCATCCGGATTGTTCGGATTACAGAGGAAGACCGCGGAGCCGGACGGCGCCCCCTCGATGGCATGGATAAAGGCTGCCTCCACCGCCGGCGTGAACGAAAAGTCGTCCGCTTCTGCCAGATAAATCGGTCGAAGCTGTGCCCCAACACGTTCGGCGGCGACACTGTACTCCGCGAAGGCCGGTGCTGCGACGATGACCTCCTGCGGGCGAAGCACCTGCATCAGACGATAGATCAGATCCGCGGCACCGTTACCGAAGGTGATCCACTCCGGCGCGACAGCCCCAAGCTTCCGGCTCAGAAACGAAACGACGGCGTCCCGGAGCTTCTCCACCTTCCAGTCCGGATAGGCGATGCTCTGGTCGACGCCGTGCTTCGCCGCTGCGCACGCCCGTGGAGGCATGCCCAGCGGATTGATATTTACAGAATAATCGAGATCAACTGCGCGACGATACACATCGCCGCCATGTACATAGTTCATATTTAAACCCACCCTGTATACAGCATGACGGTCCGCATGACCATGATGCCGACGAAATAAATCATGAACACGCTCAGGTACATGATACGGTTCGCTGTTTCGATGTCCTCTGGTGTGATTTCGCGTTTGCTGTCACCGATCGATGGCTTGTGAACGAGCTTTCCGAAGTAGTAAGCATCCCCGAGAAGCTCGACACCGAGCGCACCGGCCATGGCGGCTTCCGTCTGTCCGGAGTTCGGACTCGTGGACTTTCGTGCGTCGCGACGCCAGATACGGAACGCGCCCTTCCAGTCGAGTCCCAGGAACATAGCAGCGATGCACATGAACAGGGCACTGATGCGCGCCGGGATGAAGTTACAGATATCGTCGAGACGCGCCGCAGCCGTACCGAAATACTTATACTGGTCGTTCTTATAGCCGATCATCGAATCCATGGTGTTGACGGTCTTATAGAACCAGCCACCGGCCACACCGAACACCATCATGAACAGGAGGGGTGCTACCACCCCGTCGGAAGCATTCTCCGCGACCGTCTCGACCGCCGCCTTCGTGACACCGGTCATGTTGAGACGCTTCGTATCACGGCCCACGATCATCGAGACCGCATCGCGCGCATCCTTGATGTTTTTCCGCTTGAGGGCCTCATAGACCTTCATGGATTCCCGCTTCAGCTGCTTCATCGCGAGCATCTGGTACGCGAGGAAGGCATCGATCGCCCAGGTCAGGGTCTCGCCGAACATCGTCGCGATGTTGTGGATGATGAGTGGGATGACCGTGAAGATCACGAGCATCAGCACGACGAGAACCGCACCTGCAAACTGCTTCTTCCCGCGGTCCGCCTCCGGATCCTCCGAGATATGAAGGCTCCGGCGCAGGAACTTCTCCAGCCACTCGATGCCGCGGCCCATCGCCATCACCGGATGGAACCAGTTGTGCGGATCTCCGAATACCAGATCGACGATCAGCGCCATAATCAGAATCATGATTCGCTCGTACATGCTGCACACTCCTAAAAACAGAAATTGGAATTATTTTACCATAAACAAAAGCAGAACGGAACACGCATGGCGAGGCATGTTCCGTTCTGTATGCGGCGGGTAACTGTTCACTGCACCACATTGAAGACCTTTATCTTCCCTGGAATCAATCTTTCCGGTGCTTCTTTTATCGGAAGTTCACAATTCACCCTATATTGGTTGTATTACGATTTCCAGAGTTCATGTTCTGCATTTCTCATATAGTTCTTCTATCCGCAGTTCTTTGGACTGGTCAATCAGGAAATGTTTCATTTTCTCCCTTTCATCTTTTCCTTATCTGCATGAAAATCCAAGTAAGAAGCATCTGGATAAGAATACTCTCCACGATAGTTGGAAGCGTTATATATCGGAAACTGTACTGGATGGTAAGTTTGGGACTTCGGATCATCGTCCTGAGTATAAATGTACATAGAATGATAGTCCCATACCACCAGCTCATCTCTCTCATCTCCTGTCAAATCCAGTGACTCACAGCACAGAACTGGATGACCATCATCCGGAAATTCGACTGCACGGATACCTTTGCCACTTATCAAGCCGCCCTTTTGTGCGTCTGCATTCGTCAAGATCAATTCCGTACCATCTCCATCCCAGTTTACAGGAGCCAGAATATTACCATTCATCTCATTTTCCATCTCCCAAATTTGATTACCGTAGCAATCATAAAGAAAGATCACCCCCTGATGTCCCCAGTAGTTGGTAACCACGATCTCTCTTCCTTCCAGCTCCGGACAATAGTTAGCGATGGACAAACGCTGTGCATGACCGATCTTATCTCTTGCAACGATATTTCCATAAAAATCGCCGATAAAGAATCCCTCTGTACCTGAAACGCAGGCGAAATGGCCTTCATCGTTACCTGGCATCCATTTTCCTGCTACGATCTCGTCTGTATGGTCATCTGAAATCGGATAACTCCACAGCAGCTTGCCATCACTATCTAACAATCTATATCCCACCAGCAGTTCATCTTTCCCATCTCCATCAATGTCGATTGGAAGCGGACAATGACCAGTGTTCGTTGGGCTCTTATATTTCCACATGACATTCAGATTTTCGTCCAGAGCATAAATCCGACAGTAACGGTCTTTGATCAGAATATCCGCTGGTTTCTCTTTACCACGGAAGTTGCAAATACGAATGCCATCTGGGTTAATCCGCTCAAAAGCATATATCTGGTATGGGACACCTATCAAATCCGAATCTTCATCATCCGATAATGGTGTTTTGGCAGATTTTTTGATATTTCCTGTCTCACCATCCAGAATTCGAATCTCGAAGTCCCATCCTACGATAACTTCGTCTTTTCCATCTCCATCGATATCATAGACCTGAAATGGCATATCTGCAGATACTTTGCCAAGCTTTTCTGATTGATCCGAAGGCTCTCCCAACTGCCACAATACGTTACCCTCTAAATCGATGGCAGTCATACAACTGATAAACCCATATGCATCACGGCTAACTCTCTTCTGCATCTGTGCCAGAACCACATACCACTCATCCGTACCAGTCAGATGACCGAAACGAATCTGACGACTGGTTCCAAAATTTTTCAGATCAATTTTTTTCCAAAGTTTCATCTTTGGATGTTTGTTCATTTCCTCACTTTCTGCTTCTTTTTCTGCAAGTTCTGCCGCTTCAATTTCATCCTTCGTTTTCTCAGATACACATACCTTAAAATCTGCAAATCTGGATGGGCAATCTGCCGTAATACCAACCTTTCCGCCTCTTGCTACCAGATCATCCTCTACGCAAAACAATTCCTGGTCATCAACGTAAAGCTTAGCAGTCCGATCATCACAATCCACTTTCAAACGATATTCCTGGTCACAATTATGAGAAAAAGATGCTTTTTTCAAGACCTGAATTTCTTCTTTATGACGATAAGCTACTGCTGCTGTATCTTTTCCTTCAAGATAGAATACCAGCGTATCAATACTGTGATTCATACTGAACACCAGTCCTGCCATCCCCTTTTGAGAAAGACGTCGGAGAGAAACCGACACCTCATAATTCTTCCACTGGTGTTTTCCCGTTTCCAGTGTTGGAAACATCCGATGAGGACGATTTTTCTCGATGCGCATGGACTCCATGAAATGTCTTCCATCTCGCTCTGTAATCAGCCAGGTCGGGCCGGTTCCGTTGTAAGTATAATTACAAACCATATCTACCCAGTTGCCATGGTAGCCATCCTCTACCACATATTGGTACTCTCCCATAGCTGTATGATCTTTGTCATACGGAAACTCTCCAATAGGAAAATCTTTAAAATCTTCGCTGCTCAACACAACATTTTTCATTGTATATCCCTCCTTCTATCTTGCATTAAAATCTATTTTCACCCTTCCAGCAAATAGGCCCACTCTCTATCTGTCAGTTGCTTAATATTTCTATTTTTACATTCATCATTTCTATTACTTCTTAAGCATTCTTTCAACGTCATCCCTGTGAAGCTTATTTAACAACTTAGTTCTGCTGTAAAAATGCCCTGAAACTCGTTGAACTTAGTTTCTTCTGTTTTCCGCATAAGAACCGTCATAGTTCCATCTTCCGCAAACACAAGTTTAAAATGTATCGAAGCAACAGATTCATCAATTAACTGACAGCATACGTAAAATGTATTTTTACTGTACCAAGAGCCAGATGAAGCGCATAGCTGATGATACTCTGGGAACATCCCGACCAGATTATGTCCTATACCAAATGAAATCTGATGAATCCCGCGCTCATTTTCATATTCCAGAACACCACTCTGATTCGTCTTCAAAGTTAAGCGCATCCGATAAAATCCTTCTTTGTTTACATGGAATTTGTAATCTTTTCCATTGATCAGCTCAGCTACATTCTCGCCACCACAGTCTTCAAGAGTAGGAAGTGCCAGGTGCTCACATTTCACTTTCCATGCCTTTTGGTCTGCTTCTTCTAATTCTTGAAGCGGCTGATCAGACAGTTGCTCGAAGATTTCGGTCTGGATCAGATTCAAAATCATATCACTTCCATTGGGAATGCCTTGAGTATCCGCAGTCAGTGTAACCACCATATCCTGCTCTGGAAAGCACATTGTATCCTGACTTCCCATACCAATCATGGCGAAACCATCACCTGGCATTTTCCAGAATTGGAATAGATCGGAAGAGCACACGTC
>CABTMH010000101.1 GCA_902485915.1 uncultured Oribacterium sp.
CAGCGCCCGCCATGTCATCAAGCGCATCCGCGACATCGATGCACATGCCTTCGTGAACTCTATCCGCACGACGGAGCTCGCTGGGCGTTTCTACATGAAACCGAAGGATTAAATATCTGAACAGACATAAAAGCCGCTCACAGTCGGATGCTGTGGGCGGCTTATTATATACGGATGCGATCTCTGCCGGTTATGCTGTCGCGTCGCGCAGGTCTACAGTGTCAGCTCGGATACTTGGACAGCGGTAATCATATACGGACACTGCCGCTGCCGGTCATGTCATCACGTCGTGGAAGCCTACATTGCCGCTCCGGGTACCGGAAAGACGTCATCATTCCGGGGAATCGGATGCGCATGAGGGCTCAGCTGAATTTCTTTCGGAGGATCTCGAGCAGGTACTCATCGGCCTTCGAGAGGAAAGCTCCCTTCAACGTTGCGATGCAGAGATCCCAGTAGGCCGGGTAGGAGGCATCGATCGAGAAGAAGGCCGGCTGGCTTTCGAAGCTGTTTGCGGCGACATACTCGGATGGGAGCATGGTCACACCCATGCCTTCAGCGGCGAGCTTCTCGAGGCTCATGTAGTTTCGGCACAGGAGACGAATTTCCGGCTGGATCCCGGCCTTCCGTAGCACGGAATCCGTGACATGGCGGATACGCTGCTCCTTATGCAGCGTCAGCAGCGGCTGGTCGGCGAGCAGCTTTACGTCCAGCACCGGAAAAGGATAGCCCGGCGTCGGTACTGCCTTTTCAGCCAGCGGATTATTCGGGGACATCGCGATGATAAAGGGATAGCGTTTCAGCACCTCATACTGAAGCGATGGGTTCGCGAGCACGCCGTAGACCGGCGCATGCATGATGGAGAAGTCCATCTCCCCGGAGATCAGATGCTGCTCCTGCGGCTCGGTGGAGCCCTCGAACACGTCGATGGTGATGCCCGGATAGAGCGCGCTGTATTCTGGAAGAATCTGTGGCAGGACGATCGCACCGAGGTGATGCGTGACACCGAAGCTGATATGACCGACCTTCAGATCATTGATGTCCGTGATTTCCGATGAGAAGTCATCATAGATCTTCAGTACCTGACATGCCATCTGATAGTACTTCTCACCGGCGAAGGTGAGCTTCAGACCATCGGGGCTGCGCACGAAGATCTTCGTGCCGATCGAGTCCTCGATGCGTTGGAGTGACTGCGAGAGCGATGGCTGCGTGACGAAAAGCTTCTTTGCGGCCTTCGAGATGTTGCCGGTGTCGGCGGTGGTTTTTACATAGAGAAGTTCACGTGTGGTCATAATCGATCCTTCCATTTATACAAACAGATAAACTTAACTGTACCACAGCCGGCATCAATATGCTAAGATAAATCACATATGAAATGATATTGTTTTAGGAAAGAGTAACTTATGAATAAGAACTATACGACGATTCTGTTTGACCTCGATGGTACGATCATGGACTCTGGTCCTGGCATCATGAAATCGGTGCAGTATGCACTCGACCACTTCGGCTGCCCACATGAGCCGGAGGAGAAGCTCCGGAAGTTTGTCGGCCCGTCCCTCATGGACAGCTTCACGAACTTCTATGGCATGAAGCCGCAGGATGCTGAGCGGGCCGTCGCGCTCTACCGTGAGGTATATCCGAAGGAAGGAATCTTCGACGCCACACCGTATGCGGGGATCGAAGATGTTTTCCGCGCGATTCAGGCGAGTGGGCGTAAGCTCGTCCTCGTGACCTCGAAGCCGCACATCTATGCAGAGCGTATCCTCGAGCACTTCGGCTTCGCGCCGTACTTCTGCTATCAGACCGGCCCGGAGCTCGGTGACCATGACAGTCGGAAGGCACGCCTCATCAACCGGGCCGTCGAAGCGCTTCGGCTCGATCAGGCGGACTGCGTCATGATCGGTGACCGCATGTTTGATATCGAGGGTGCCGTCGAGGCAGGCGTCGATTCCATCGGCGTCACCTACGGCTTCGGCGACCGTGCAGAGCTGGTCGATGCAGGCGCCATGTACATCGTGAATTCCCCGAAGGAGATCCTCTCCGTGATCGGGATACAGTAAAAGGAGAAAAGCTATGCTGAAGGATATGGTATTAAAGGATAGAAGCTATCGTGGCTATCATGAGGAACGCAAGGTGACGAGAGACGAGCTCATCGATATGGTGGATGATGCCCGTCTGACGGCATCTGGCGGAAACAAGCAGCCGCTGAAGTACTATATTTCGACAGAGCACGAGGATGTGGAGGCCATCCTCGCGACGACGAAGTGGGCAGCCGCTCTTCCGGAGCTGCACCTTCCGAAGCCGGGGACGCATCCGACTGCGTTCATCATCATCCTGCAGGATACGAACATTCAGCCGAACATGCAGGCAGCGATGATCGATGTCGGCATCACGGCACAGACGATCACACTTTCGGCGACCGAAAAGGGCCTCGGCTGTCTCATGATCCGGAACTTCGGCCTGAAGCCGCTGCGCGAGGTGCTGGGACTTCCGGAGAATCTCGTGCCGGTCCTGGTCATCGCCATCGGTGAGCCGGCAGAGAAGATCGAGCTGGTTCCGGTGCAGGAGAACGGCGACGTGAATTATTATCGCGATACAAACGGCACCCATTACGTGCCGAAGCGTGCGCTCGAGGACATCGTGCTGGAAAAGAAGTGAAATCGATTTTCTACGTTTACGTGAGCTCGGTAAACTCAAGTAAACACTGGTGGATGGGCATACGACGGCTGAGCAGATAAAATCTAATAAAAGAAGTATTCAGATAAGGGCATTCCATTATGGAATGCCCTTATTTCTTTATTGCACTTCCTCTTCACACGCGTGGCACAGTACAATCAAAGTACGGAATGATAAATAAATAACCACTTTCATGACGGAGAGGGATGTCAGCTGTTCTTCACTGGATGGATGACATCGCTATGTAACATCGAAAGTGCGTATAAAAGTGAAACGTTTATTTCAGGAGGTAAACATGGGCGATTCATTAACGAGGAAGATTATCCGTTCCCACATGGTGAAGGGATCGATGGTACCGGGCGAGGATGTGTTTGTAAAGGTCGATCAGACTCTGACCCACGATATCAATGCGGTCATGACCTATCTCGGTTTCGAGCAGCTGGGCATCCCGACGCAGGTGAAGACCTCGGTGTCGTATCTCGATCATAATCTGCTGTACATCGATTTCAAGACACCGGACGATCATAATTATCTTAGAACGATCGCAGAGAAGACCGGCGTATATGTATCGAGACCAGGAAACGGTATCTGCCACATGGTGCAGACCTCCCGTTTCGCAACCCCAGGTGAGCTTCTGATGGGTGGCGACAGCCATACACCATCGGGTGGTGCCGTCGGTATGCTGTCCATCGGCGTCGGCGGCATGGATATCACGACCGCGATGGCCGGTGTGCCGATGCGTCTCACGATGCCGAAGGTGGTGAAAGTGAATCTGACGGGCAGACTGAAGGCCGGTGTGAACGCAAAGGAAGTCGTCCTCGAGATGCTTCGCCGCGTAAGTATCAAGGGTGGCCTCGGTAAGGTCTTCGAGTACGTCGGAGAGGGCGTGAAGACGCTGTCGGTTCCGGAGCGTCTTACCATCGCCAACATGGGCGCAGAGATGGGTGCGACGAGCTCCATCTTCCCAGCGGATGAAGTGGTAAAGGCGTTTATGGAGGCGCAGGAGCGTGGTGACCAGTATGCCGAGTTCCTTCCGGATGCGGATGCCGAGTACGATGAGGAGATGAACCTCGATTTAAGTACACTTGAGCCGCTCATCGCACTTCCGCATCAGCCGGATAACGTCGTACCGATGAGTACACTGGAGGAGCATCCGGTGGTAGAGCAGGTCTTCATGGGCTCCTGCACCAACGGCTCCTACAGCGATTTCGCGAAGGCTGCGCTCGTGATGCAGGGCCGCCATGTCAGCGAGAATCTGCAGTGTACGGCAGGTATCGCCAGCAAGCAGATCTATAAGCAGCTGATGAAGGATGGTTATCTCGATATGCTGATCGATGCAGGTGTACGTATCCTGGAGCTTAGCTGTGGACCATGCTGTGCCATCGGCCAGGTGCCGCCGACGAACGGTGTCGCCGTTCGTACCTCGAACCGTAACTTCCGTGGCCGTGCCGGTTCACCGAATGCCAATGTTTATCTCGTTTCACCGGAAACCGCAGCCGCTACGGCGATCAAGGGTACCTTTGCAACCGCGGAGGAAATCATGGGTGCGGATGTGGAAAAGCTGGCGACGGTTCAGGAACCGGTACACTACATCGTCGATGATGCGATGATCATCCCGCCACTTCCAGAAGAGGAGCGTGCGAAGGTGAAGGTGCTGAAGGGACCGAATATCGCCTTCCTGCCGGTACCGGAGAAGCCGGAGAAGAACCTGAACGTACGGATTTCATTAAAGGCCGGGGATAATATTTCGACCGACGATATCACACCGGCCGGTGCAGAGTTCTCGTCCATGCGATCGAACATCCCGCTCATGTCGAAGTACTGCTATAACCGTTATGATCCGGAATTTTCAGAGCGTGCGCGAGAGCTCGTGAAGTCGATCATCGTTGGTGGTGAGAACTATGGACAGGGCTCCTCACGTGAGCATGCCGCGATCAACCCGATGTACCTCGGTGTGAAGGCTGTCATCGCGAAGAGCATCGCGCGTATTCATAAGGGAAATCTCATCAATCATGGTATCGTGCCGATGATTTTCGAGGACCCGGCGGACTATGAGAAGCTCGAGCAGATGGATGAGCTCGTCATCGATAACTTCATCGGTCAGCTTCCGACGAGAGAAGTTCTGGTACATGATGCAACGAAGGATATCCGCTTCAAGTGTCGTCTGGAGCTTTCGGATGCGCAGCTCGAGGTGGTACTGGCCGGTGGACAGCTTCGTTATCTGAAGCAGCAGCTCGTCGAGATGGGCGTACTGAAGCCGGAAGATCTGGAACAGTAACGATGATGCCTCTTCAGAAGCCGTGGATTTGTTCAGTTACGAAAACAGGTTGTGCTTCGGAAAACGAAGGGTAGATAAGAAAAATCGAATATAAGAAATCAGAAGATTCGTATTGGTCGAAACCTCCTTCGTGGTGGTATGATAAAAAGACATCATGGAGGAGGTTTTTTATGCGGGACAGTGACTGGAAAATCATCTACGAGCTGCATCAGAATCCGAGCATCACGAAGGTGTCGGGACTTCTTTATAAGTCGCAGTCGGCCATTACGAAGCGGATTCAGTCGATGGAGGAGGAGCTTGCGTGTCGGATCGTCGAGCGTACACCACAAGGCGTGATTTTTACGCGCGAGGGTGAGTTTCTCTTTCAGATGGCTGAAAAATATCTGCAGCTTGAAAATGAGATGCAGGCGGGCCTTCGCCTGCTTCGGGAGCAGAATAAGGAAACGCTCATCATAGGCTCAGCGTATACCTATACGAAATATTCGCTCTATGATGTGCTGAATCCGTTTACTGCGGCACATCCGAATATCAGCGTTCGCGTGATCAATAAGCAGAGTGATCTGCTCTATGAGATGCTTATGGAAGGGAAACTTGATGTCGCCTTCATCCGTTCGGATTATACGGCCAATGTCTATCACGATCTGATCGACCATACCGCTGCGTACTGTGTGACGAGAGGAGCGGTCGACCTGGATCGACTGCCTCTGATGGAGAGGGTGGCATATCAGACGAATCAGAAGACCACCGAAAAAATCGAAGAATGGTGGAAGTGCCGATTCGACACCGAGCTTCCGGAGCCGACGGAGGATGTCGGATATATCGAATTTGCGTTCCGAAGCATTGCCGAAGGAAATAAGTATCTTCTTTGCTTCCTCCCGGATAATTTCGTAAATGAATATAATTTGACACTGACACCGCTCCTCACGAAAGACGGTAAACAGATTTCGCGGAACAGCTGGTTTATTTATAAGAAGGAGAAACACCGGCGGGCAGCAGTCGATGAACTGATTCGTTATGTAGAACATAATGTAAGGATAAAGGTATGACCGAGAAGGCAGGAAGCTACATAGATACCGACGATTTAGATTTGTGAAATATCAGACTTGCATATAGAAAAAATGTGATGAGATATATATTTTTATATATATTTTACTATATACGGCGTCGCCGCTATACTTTTATATAAAGAGAATGCATATATAAACGAAGCATTCAGAGATGGATACCGTAGAGCATCTGAAAAGGTAAGGTAAAAAGGAGAGAGACGATGATTACTGAGGAGCAGATTAAAGCAGCAGAGGCCAGATTTGGTGAGCTTATTCGTAGCGAGAATGCACGAATCGAGGCGATGAAGCAGGATAGTGAGGTGAAGGACTTCTCGAAGCTTTCACATATCAAGGTCGGCATCCTGCCAGGTGATGGTATCGGACCGATCATCATGGAGCAGGCGGTTCGCGTGGTAGAGGAGCTTCTGAAGGAGGAGATCGCATCTGGCCGTGTAGAGCTTCATGAGATCCCTGGCATGACGATCGAGCGTAGATCCGAGCTGATGGAGTCTCTTCCGGAGGATGCCATGGAAGAGTGTAAGAAGTGTGACGTTCTCGTAAAGGGTCCGTTCGTGACTCCGAGACCGGGTGATCCATATCCGAACCTGGTGTCTGCAAACTCACTGCTGCGCAGAGGTCTGAATCTTTTCGCGGCGGTGCGTCCGATCAAGATGCCAGAGAAGGGCATCGACTGGACCTTCTTCCGTGAGAATATCGAGGGCGAGTATATCTGGGGTAATAAGGGTATCGAGGTGAATGAAGATCTCGGCATCGACTTCAAGGTCTGCACGAAGCCGGGCGCAGAGCGCATCGCACGTGCGGCTTTCGAGTTTGCACGTAAGAATGGTAAGACGAATGTTACCGTCGTAACGAAGTCCAACATCGTAAAGCTGGCGGATGGTAATTTCCTGAAGACTGTGCACCGCATCGGTGCAGAGGAGTATCCGGAGATCGAGGTTCAGGACAAGCTTGTCGATGCGATGGCAGCGAAGATGACGGATCCGGAGTTCAATGCCGGTATTCAGGTCGTCGTACTGCCAAACCTCTATGGTGATATCGTAACCGATGTCGCAGCCGAGCTTCAGGGTGGTCTCGGAACCGCATCCAGTTCGAACATCGGTAATCAGTATGCACTCTTCGAGGCGATCCATGGTACGGCACCGTATCTTATGAGCCATGGTCGCGGTCACTACGCAAATCCATGTTCACTGATCCGCGCGATGGGTGAGATGATGGCGCATATCGGCTATGGTGATCGGAAGGCGATTCTGGATCAGGCGCTGGATATCTGTACCGTGACAGAGCGGAAGGTCGTGTTGACGACAGAGACGAAGGATGCCTCTACGGCGGAATTTACCGATTATCTCATCGAGACCATCCAGCATCTCGAGAACTAAGTCGGCGCGCGTCATATAAACATGATATCGTTGTCTGGCGCAGTAATTCGATACACTTTGAAATATGAAATCTCGACCGCATCCTTCGATATCGGAGGATGCGGTTCTTTAAATCAAGTGATTCGTTTATCATAATGGAGCTAATCATGAGAAAATTTAAAACTGTATTTATGCGTGGCGGCACCTCCAAGGGTTGCCTTTTCAAGAAAGAGGATCTTCCGGAAGATAGAGCGCTGTGGGATCAGATTTTCCTTCAGACGATGTGCTGGATATTCCTGGTTTCGGAAAGCTGGAGGCGACCATCATCGATGTCTCGAACCCGATCGTTCTGGTACGCGCAGAGGATATCGGCATGAAGGGTACCGAGCTTCCGGGAGAAATCAATGCAAATCTTCCAGTGATGGAGCTTCTTGAGAAGATTCGTGGTACAGCTTGTATGATGATGGGCTTTGCAAAGGATCTGAAAGAAGCGACGGACAACCAGCCGGGTGTTCCGAAGGTTGGTTTCGTTACCAGCCCGATCGGCTTTACGGATATCGAGGGGAAAACGGTCAATGCAGATAAGATGGACGTTTGTGCGCGAGTGATTTCTGTCTTTAAGTGCCACAAGGCGATTCCGCTGACCGCTGCCAGCTCGGTTTCCACTGCCGCCTTTCTGGATGGCACGATCGTGCACCAGATCGCTCCGGTGAAGCCAGGGCAGTCGACGATTCGCATCGGACATCCGAGCGGAGTGATGACCATGGTTCCGACCGTCGAGAAGCAGGGCGAAAACATGGCCGACGCGAAGGTGCCGGGCGTCGCAGTACAGCGTACAGCCCGCCGCATCATGGATGGGTATGTCTATGTCAGAAATTAAGAAAAAGATCGGAAGAG
>CABTMH010000102.1 GCA_902485915.1 uncultured Oribacterium sp.
TACACGACGCTCTTCCGATCTATCAATACCATCCGTGGAAACATCGACCGTATGCTCGCCCGTGAGGAGACCATGTCGAGCCCGCTGCTCGAGAAGGATGTGGAGAAGATCTTCCCGGTCGTAGAGCGCAGCGGATCGGATTCCGCGATGCTCGATAACACCCTCGAGTTCCTCTACATGAATGGCATCGATCTGCCGCTCGCGATGATGATGACCATCCCGGAGCCATGGAAGCACAACCGTTTCATGGACCAGAACCGGAAGGATTTCTATCACTATTATGCAACCATGATGGAGCCGTGGGATGGACCGGCGGCGATCCTCTTCTCCGATGGTGATGTGGTCGGCGCGACCCTCGACCGTAACGGCCTCCGTCCGTCCAGATACTACATCACCGACGATAACCGACTGATCCTGTCATCTGAGGTCGGGGTCCTCGACATTGACCCGAAGCACATCGTGCAGAAGTCCAGACTCCAGCCGGGCCGTATGCTGCTCGTCGACACGAAGGCACAGCGCATCATCGCGGACGAGGAGTGTAAGGAGGCCTATGCGGCACGTGAGCCGTACGGTGAGTGGCTCGACCGGAATCTCCTTCACATCGAGGACCTGAAGATCCCGAACCGGAAGATCCCGACGCACACGCAGGAGATGCGTGACCGTCTCTATAAGGTCTTCGGCTACAGCTACGAGGACGTGAAGTCCGTGATCCTCCCGATGGCACAGAACGGCATCGAGCAGACCGCGTCGATGGGCCACGATGTCCCGCTCGCCGTGCTCAGTAAGCAGCATCAGCTCCTGTTCAACTACTTCAAGCAGCTCTTCGCACAGGTCACCAACCCGCCGATCGACTCCCTCCGCGAGAAGATCGTCACGGATACGACGGTCTACATCGGCTCCGATGGTAATCTGCTGCAGGATCAGGCGGATAACTGTCGCGTGCTCGAGGTGGAGAACCCGATCCTCACGGGCGTCGAGCTCATGAAGATCAAGGACCTCGACCAGCCGGGCTTCCGGACCGAGGTGATCTCCCTTCTCTACTATAAGAACACCTCGCTCGAGAAGGCCCTGGAGCAGCTCAATATCTCGGTGGATCGTGCATACCAGCGCGGCTACAACATCATCATCCTGAGCGATCGCGGGGTCGACGAGAACCATGTGCCGATTCCATCTCTGCTGGCGGTGAGCTCCGTCGAGCAGCACCTCGTCCAGACGAAAAAGCGGACCGCCGTGTCCCTGATCCTCGAGTCGGGCGAGCCGCGCGATGTCCATCAGTTTGCGACCATCCTCGGCTTCGGCGCGCGTGCGATCAACCCGTACCTCGCTCATGAGTGCATCGCCGAGATGATCGACATCGGCATCCTCGATAAGGATTACCATACCGCGATCGAAGACTATAACAAGGCCGTACTGAACGGCATCGTAAAGATCGCCGCGAAGATGGGTATTTCAACGATCCAGTCCTACCAGTCCGCGAAGATCTTCGAGGCCATCGGACTGAGCCGGGAGCTGGTGGAGAAGTACTTCACCGGTACCGTGTCGAGGGTCGGAGGCATCGGCATCCAGGACATCGCCGAGGGCGTCACCTGGCGGCATGACCACGCGTTCGATCCGATGGGCCTGAGCCTCGATACCGCGCTCGATTCCGTCGGCTTCCACCAGCTGCGCTCGGGGCGGGGCGCCGAGGATCACCTCTATGATCCGAAGACCATCATCACGCTCCAGCGTTCGGTTCGGAGCGAGGAAGGCGACTATAAGCTGTTTAAGGAGTACACGGCGCGCATCGACGACGAGCGTCGTCCACATACGCTGCGCGGCCTCATGAAGTTCGCCGCGAAGAACGAGCCGGTGCCGATCGAGGAGGTCGAGCCGGTATCGTCCATCGTGAAGCGCTTCAAGACCGGTGCGATGTCCTATGGTTCGATTTCGCAGGAGGCGCACGAGGCGATGGCCATCGCGATGAACCGCCTCGGCGGTAAGTCGAACACCGGTGAGGGCGGTGAGCACCCGGACCGCTTCGGTACCGAGCGAAATTCTGCCATCAAGCAGGTCGCGTCTGGCCGTTTCGGTGTAACCAGTGCCTACCTCAACTCCGCCGTCGAGATCCAGATCAAGATGGCGCAGGGCGCGAAGCCAGGCGAGGGCGGCCACCTGCCGGGCAAGAAGGTCTATCCGTGGATCGCGAAGACCCGTTTCTCGACTCCGGGTGTGTCCCTCATTTCTCCACCGCCGCACCACGATATCTACAGCATCGAGGATCTGGCGCAGCTGATCTATGACCTGAAGAACGCGAACCGCCGTGCCGCGATCGCCGTCAAGCTCGTTTCGGAGAACGGCGTCGGCACCATCGCGAGTGGTGTCGCGAAGGCCGGTGCGCAGGTCATCCTCGTGTCCGGCTACGATGGAGGTACCGGAGCGGCACCGATGAGCTCGATCCACCATGCGGGTCTCCCGTGGGAGCTCGGCATCACGGAGGCGCACCATGCGCTGATCGAGAACGGTCTTCGTAACCGCGTCAAGCTCGAGACCGATGGTAAGCTGATGACCGGCCGCGACGTCGTCATCGCCGCACTGCTCGGTGCGGAGGAGTATGGCTTCGCGACGACTGCACTCGTCTGCCTCGGCTGCATGATGATGCGTGTCTGCAACAAGGATACCTGTCCGTTCGGCGTCGCTACCCAGAACGATGTTCTCCGCAAGCGCTTCACGGGCAAGCCGGAGTACGTCATGAACTTCATGCGCTTCATCGCACAGGAGATGCGCGAGTACATGGCGGAGCTCGGTTTCCGTACCGTGGACGAGATGATCGGCCGTACCGACTGTCTCACGGTCAATGCTTCGGCCGCGCATGTCACCGCGCGCTCGGCAGAGCTGGATCTCTCGCAGGTCCTGGATCCGCGCTATGCGGCCCTCCCGGAGGAGGAGCGACACTTCGATCCGAAGCATGTCTATGATTTCCATCTCGAGAAGACCCTCGACGAGTCGGTACTACTGAAGAAATTTGCATCGTCCATCGCAAGCGGACAGCATCACGAGGAGAGGGTCGAGGTATCGAGCACGAACCGTACCTTCGGTACCATCCTCGGCTCGGAGATCACCGATCACTACGGCATGACATCGGAGGGCGATACCCTGCCGGATGATACCTTCGTGGTCGAGGCGTACGGCGGTGGCGGCCAGTCCTTCGGTGCCTTCATCCCGAAGGGCCTCACGATCCGTCTCCATGGCGATGCCAATGATGGCTTCGGGAAGGGCCTGAGCGGCGGTAAGCTCGTCGTGCTACCACCGGAGACGAGCCCGTTCCGCGCCAGTGAGAACATCATCGTCGGTAACGTCGCCCTCTATGGTGCGACGGCCGGCAGGTGCTACGTGAACGGCGTCGCCGGTGAGCGCTTCTGCGTTCGTAATTCCGGTGCGACGGCGGTCGCCGAGGGCTGTGGCGATCATGGCCTCGAGTACATGACCGGTGGACGTGCCGTCATCCTCGGACCGACCGGTAAGAACTTCGCCGCCGGTATGTCCGGTGGTATCGCCTACGTCCTCGATATGGATCACTCGCTCTATCTCAAGCTCAACAAGGACATGGTTTCCCTGCTGGAGGTCACCGAGAAGTATGACATCCAGGAGCTGAAGGACATCCTCGCGGATTATGTGAAGGAGACGAAGTCGGAGCTCGGCACAGAGATCCTCCAGAACTTCGACATGTTCCTCCCGAGCTTTAAGAAAATCGTGCCGAACGACTACCAGAAGGTACTGACCGCGGTCAGCCACTTCGAAGAGCAGGGCATCTCCCATGAAAATGCGGAGCTGGAAGCTTTTAAGTCACTGTTCAGCTGATTCTGAACGTCTGTAGAAACGGACACTGAAAGCGAAAGACAGATCACGCTCGCCGGACTTCAGGAGGTGTAGGCGTCTGTATAAACGGACGCTGGGCGAGCAGAAGAGCTGCCTTCTGGCAGGGGGCGGCCCTGGGCTTGTGATATCGATAGAGGGAGTTTTTTATGGGTAAAGTTACAGGATTTCTCGATTATGCGAGAGAAGAAAATAGAGACGTTCCGGTAGAGGAGCGTATCCGGAATTTCAAGGAATTTCACATCCCCCTTACGGAGGAGGAACGTCGGAAGCAGGGCGCACGCTGCATGAACTGCGGCGTCCCGTTCTGCCAGTCCGGCATGAAGCTGGCGGGCATGTTCACGGGCTGTCCGCTCCACAATCTCTGCCCGGAGTGGAACGATGAGGTTTATAACGGCCACGTCGCCCACGCACTGAGCCGTCTCTTGAAGACGAACAACTTCCCGGAGTTCACGGGGCGTGTCTGCCCGGCACTCTGCGAGAAGGCCTGCGTCGAGGGCCTCGATGACGCGCCGGTGACGACGCACGACAACGAGCTCTACATCATCGAGACGGCGTTTCAGGAGGGCTACATGCAGCCGCGGATCCCGGAGGTCCGTTCCGGGAAGCGCGTCGCCGTCATCGGTGCCGGTCCGGCCGGCCTCGCGGTGGCCGATCAGCTCAACCATCGCGGCCATAGCGTGACGGTCTTCGAGCGCCAGGATGAAATCGGCGGCCTGCTCATGTACGGTATCCCGAACATGAAGCTCGATAAGTCCGTCATCCGCCGTCGGCGCGCCCTCATGGAAGCGGAAGGCGTCGTCTTCCGGACAGGTGTGGACGTGGGACGGGAGACATTGACCGCAGCTGCTGCCGATGCAGAGGGCCGGAAGGCCGGTGTCGGAGACGGAGAGAAGAAGGCGACGACAGGCGGTGTCGCCGCGGACAGTGGAAAATCTGCAGATGCATCCCGCGCGGTGACGGCAGCCTCGATCCTCCGGGATTACGACGCGGTCGTGCTCGCCTGTGGTGCGAAGCAGGCGCGCGGACTGAACGTGCCGTTTATCGAGCAGGCGCACGGCATCCACTACGCGGTCGACTACCTGACGAGCCAGACGAAAGCGCTGCATGAACAGGGCGAGCATGCCTTCGGCATCATCAACGCGAAGGGAAAGCATGTCGTCATCGTCGGTGGCGGTGACACCGGAAACGACTGCTGCGGTACCGCGATCCGCCAGGGTGCGAAATCGGTGACCCAGATCGAGATGATGCCGGAGCCGCCGGTCGAGCGTGCAGCGTCGAATCCATGGCCGGAGTGGCCGAAGGTCCTGAAGGTCGATTACGGCCAGCAGGAGGCCATCCGCGTCTTCGGGCATGACCCGCGCGTCTACGAGACGACGATCAAGGCGATCGAGACGAAGAAGGACGGCTCCATCCGGGCCGTCGTCACGTCGAAGGTGAAGTTTGAGAACCGCCAGATGGTACTCGTCGAGGGCACGGAGCAGAAGCTTCCATGTGACCTCCTCATCATCGCTGCCGGCTTCACCGGCTGTGAAAGCTACGTCGCCGACGCCTTCGGGGTCGCGCTCACCGAGCGCCACGTCGTAAAGACGGAAGCAGAGCACTACCACACGGAAAGCGCAGCACAGACCGCAAAGATCTTCACCGCAGGCGACATGCACCGCGGACAGTCCCTCGTCGTCTGGGCCATCGCCGAAGGCCGCGCCTGCGCAAGCGAAGTCGACGCCTACCTCATGGGCTACAGCTGCCTCGCGTAAATGAAATAATGTCTAAAAAAACGGAATCCGACGTCGAAACATGAAGCCGGATTCCGTTTTTTATAGACATTTTTAAATTTCTGTTACACGCGACCTTTCCTGCGGAGCACGACATAGAAGCCGATGCAGATGAGGGCGCTGAGGAGGGAGCCGGCAGGGGCGGCGAGGCCCATCGCGTAGAGGGTGTCCGGGAACAGCTTCGTGGCGAGCCACGCGCCCGGGATGCGGATGAGGATCACCGAGCAGAGATTATGGATGAAGCTGAGGATCGACAGGCCGGAGGCACTGAAGAAGCCGGAGAACGGGAAGTGAATGCCGGCGACCACGCAGTCGAGCACGTAGGTGCACATGTACTGCACCGCGAGCGTCTGCACGACCGGATCCTCCGTGAACAGCGTGAAGAACGGCACGGAGATGAACTGAAACAGGATCGCGAAGACGAGGCCGATGCCACTGGCGAGGCCGACACCATACCGAAGCGTCTGCCGCGCACGCGCCGGGTCGCCGGCACCGATGGACTGCGCCGCGATCGTCGACACGGTCGACAGCATGCTGGACGGCACCAGGAAGAGGAAGCTGATCGTCTTCTCGACGATGCCGACGGCCGCCGAGATGTCGACACCACGCCGGTTCGCGATCACCGTGATGATCAGAAACGAAACCTGGATGAAGCCGTCCTGGCACGCGATCGGGAGGCCAATGCTGAGAATCTGGCGCAGCATCGCCGGGTCCCACCAGGCGCTGCGATCTGCACGGGCATGTTCGTTTGAAGGCGTCGCAGGTTCTTCGAAGGCATGTCCCTGCGTTCTATTTGACTTTTCTTCACTTGCATCCACAGAAGCATTTCGGATGTCCGCGGTACCATGCTGTCGGCTGCCCGCAGTCGTCTTTCGGATGCCGACGAGCGCGAATGCCACGGACGCTGCCTGCGCCACGATCGTTGCGAGCGCTGCACCCGCCGCGCCCAGCTGCATTGGCCCCATGAAGAGGAGGTCGAGCAGGATGTTGAGGGCACAGGCCACGGCGATGAAAAGCATCGGGCTGCGGCTGTCACCCATGCCGCGGAAAATCGAGCTCAGGATGTTGTACGCGACGATGAAGGGGATGCCGGCGAAGCAGATGCGGAGATACGCGAGGGCACCCGGGACGGCCTCAGGCGGTGTCGACAGCAGGTGGACGATCGGCTGCGTGAGCCCGAGCAGGGCGCATGTGGCCACCGCGGCGATCAACGCGAAGAGGGTGATCGTGTTCCCGATAGCGCGTCGTATGCCGTCCTCGTCCTCTGCACCGACGAAACGGCCGATCATGACGGTGGTGCCCATGGCGAGGCCGACGATCATGACAGTCGCCATGTGCATGACCTGTGAACCGATCGAAACCGCCGAGATGACATCGGCGCCATTGAAGCGGCCTGCGATGAGCAGATCGGCGAGCCCGTAGAGCGTCTGCAGGAAGTAGCTGAGAAGGTATGGAAGTGAAAACAGAAGCATATTATGGAAGAGATCACCCTTCGCGAGATTATGCTGAGCCATGGCAAGTCCTCGATATAGAAAAAAATGTATGACAGCCTGCGCGGATATCAGCTGCAGGCACGGAACTTCCTTATTGTAGTAAATCATGAAAGAATTGGAAACTAGTACACGTTTATGGCTGACATAAATCGGAAAAGCTGTGACTGTTTGCTCGTCAACTGGATTCAGGCAGGGGCCGTATCGGGCCTCTGTTCCGCTAACAGCTGGCCGATACGGCCCCCGCCTCATCAGTACACGAGTGAACAGTCACAGAATTTCGGGCTGCGTACTGGTTTTGTGAAGGAAATGTGAAATCTGCAAATTGTTAGCACTCACCTCTTGACGTTGCTAATAGACCGTTCTATAATACGTTTTGTTGTTAGAAAAGAAAGCCGGACGCAGAGCTCCGGGCTTCATATAAACAGCATCGCCGGGAGGCGAAAAGCCGAAGGGCTGAAAGCAGATATTAAGGAGGTCAATCAAATGAAGCTGGTTCCATTATTTGACAGAGTCGTACTTGAAAAGGAGAAGATGGAGGAGACCACCGCAAGCGGTATCGTTCTTCCAGGTCAGAATGATAAGGAGAAGCCGGGTCAGGCGCTCGTTGTAGCGGTCGGTCCTGGTGGAGTCGTCGATGGTAAGGACATCACCATGCAGGTGAAGGTCGGCGATCACGTTCTCTTCTCGAAGTATGCTGGATCTGAGGTCGAGGTTGACGGACATAAGTACACAGTCGTAAAGCAGAACGATATTCTGGCAGTCATCGAGAAGTAATCGTCGGGCCCGCGCAGAAGCGGGCAGGGCGCAGTATAGACCGACATGAGGATGTAGAGAAGGAAGCATTGGCAAAATAAGGTGCTTCGTAAATCAGGAGGAAAAAGCTATGGCGAAGGAAATTAAGTATGGCGTCGAGGCCAGAAAGGCTCTCGAAGCTGGTGTGGATGCAGTTGCAAATACAGTAAAGGTAACCCTCGGACCGAAGGGCAGAAACGTAGTACTCGATAAGAGCTACGGTGCTCCGCTGATCACGAACGATGGTGTGTCTATCGCGAAGGACATCGAGCTGAAGGATCCGTATGAGAACATGGGCGCACAGCTCGTTCGTGAGGTTGCTTCGAAGACGAACGATGTCGCTGGTGATGGTACCACCACAGCGACCGTGCTTGCACAGGCGATCGTGAAGGAAGGTATGAAGAACCTCGAGGCAGGTGCGAACCCGATCATCCTTCGTAAGGGTATCCAGAAGGCCGTGGCAGCAGCAGTTGAGTCCATCAAGGCACAGTCTTCGAAGGTAAAGGGTAAGGATCAGATCGCGAAGGTTGCCGGCATCTCTGCTGGTGATGAGCAGGTCGGCCAGATGGTTGCCGATGCGATGGAGAAGGTTTCCAAGGATGGTGTCATCACCGTCGAGGAGTCGAAGACCATGCAGACCGAGCTGGACGTCGTAGAAGGTATGGAGTTCGACAGAGGCTACATCAGCGCCTACATGTGCTCCGATATGGATAAGATGGAGGCAAATCTCGATGATCCGTTCATCCTGATCACGGATAAGAAGATCTCCAACATCCAGGATATCCTTCCGATTCTCGAGCAGATCGTAAAGATGGGCGCGAAGCTCCTCATCATCGCAGAGGATGTCGAGGGTGAGGCACTCACGACGCTCATCGTCAACAAGCTGAGAGGTACCTTCAACGTCGTTGCGGTCAAGGCTCCGGGCTATGGTGACAGACGTAAGGAGATGCTTCAGGATATCGCGATCCTGACCGGCGGTCAGGTGATCTCTGCCGACCTCGGTCTCGAGCTTAAGGATACCACCATCGAGCAGCTCGGCCGCGCGAAGAGCGTAAAGGTATCGAAGGAGAAGACCACCATCGTCGACGGTGAGGGCGAGAAGTCCGATATCGACAGCCGTATCGCGGAGATCAAGAAGCAGATCGAGACCACAACATCTGATTTCGACCGCGAGAAGCTCCAGGAGAGACTGGCAAAGCTCGCCGGTGGTGTCGCTGTCATCAAGGTCGGCGCAGCTACCGAGACCGAGATGAAGGAAGCAAAGCTTCGTATGGAGGATGCGCTGAACGCAACTCGTGCCGCAGTGGAAGAGGGCGTCATCGCAGGTGGCGGATCCGCTTACATCCACGCACAGGATGCTGTAAAGAAGGTTGTGGAGTCACTCGAGGGTGATGAGAAGACCGGTGCGAGAATCGTATATAAGGCACTGGAGGCTCCGCTGTTCACCATCGCTTCGAACGCAGGTCTCGAGGGCGCGGTTATCGTCAACAACGTACAGAACACCGAGACAGGTCATGGCTTCGATGCACTTCACGAGGAGTATGTCGACATGCTCGAGACCGGTATCCTGGATCCGGCGAAGGTAACCAGAACCGCTCTTCAGAACGCGGCTTCGGTCGCTTCTACACTGCTCACGACCGAGAGCGTAGTCGCAGATATCAAGGAGCCAGCACCAGCGATGCCAGCACAGCCACAGGGCGGAATGTACTAATGAAATAAAAAGAGTTATAATAAAGGTCCGGACTGCATTTGCGGCCCGGACCTTTGTGGAGGATGACAGATGGATGATTATATCGAGCACATGACGAAGGGAAAGCAGCCGGCCTATTGGACGGTGCTGCTGGTGATCGCGGGCGCGCTGTCCGTACTGTCACTGCTGTTTGCGTTTTATAATGTTTTCGGCATCCTGCTCTTCATCGCGGTGAGCCTCGGCACCTACGTGGTCTGGCTCTTCTCGAAGGTGGAGTATGAGTATACCTATGTCGGCGGCGGCTTCACGATGGACCAGATCCTGAACAAGACGCGCCGTCGTCAGCTGGTCGATACCAATGCTTCCGAGCTGATCGTACTCGCTCCGCAGAACTCGGACGCGGTCCGCTCAGAGCTCGGGAATGCGAAGCTCATCGACTGTGCCGGCGACTGTCCGGCTGACCGGAAGTTCGGCTATGTATACAATCGTGCGGGACAGAAGACCTGCATGTACATCGAAGTGACCGATGCATTGCTGCGCGAAGCGAGAAGATGCACACCGCAGAAGGTAAAACTGAACTGATTTTTTGGATAAAAGACGGGTTGAAATTCAATCCGCCTTTTGTTATACTCGTTTAAATTTTATGAAAAGTCGCGATTTGAAAGGAGATTCTTCTATGGCCAAGATTATCGGTGATGGTATTACGTTTGATGACGTGCTGCTCGTTCCGCAGTACTCCGAGGTCGTTCCGAACGAAATCGATGTTTCCACTTATCTTACGAAGTCGATTCATCTCAACATTCCGTTCATCTCTGCAGGTATGGATACCGTTACAGAGCATCAGATGGCGATCGCCATGGCGCGCTGTGGTGGTATCGGTATCATCCATAAGAACATGTCGATCGAGCAGCAGGCAGAGGAAGTCGACATGGTCAAGCGCTCGGAGAATGGTGTCATCACCGATCCGTTCTACCTGACCGCAGATCACACTCTGAAGGATGCCAATGATCTCATGGCGAAGTTCCGTATCTCCGGCGTGCCGATCACCGAGGGTAAGAGACTCATCGGTATCATCACGAACCGTGACCTCGTTTTCGAGGAGGACTACACGAAGAAGATCAGAGAGTGCATGACGAGCGAGCACCTCGTAACGGCGAAGGAGGGCACCACCCTCGAGGAAGCGAAGCAGATCCTCGCACGTGCGAAGGTCGAGAAGCTCCCGATCGTCGATGATGAGGGTAATCTGAAGGGCCTCATCACCATCAAGGATATCGAGAAGCAGATGAAGTATCCGAATGCGGCGAAGGACGCACAGGGCAGACTTCTCTGCGGTGCCGCACTCGGTATCACAGCTAACGTCGTCGACCGTGCACAGGAGCTCATCAACGCACATGTAGACGTCGTCGTTCTCGACTCTGCACATGGCCATAGTGCAAACGTTCTGAAGTGCGTCAGCATGCTGAAGGAGAAGTTCCCGGATCTTCAGATCATCGCGGGTAATGTCGCGACCGGTGAGGCGACCGAGGCACTCATCAAGGCCGGCGCAGACTGTGTAAAGATCGGTATCGGACCGGGCTCCATCTGTACGACCCGTGTCGTGGCCGGTATCGGTGTTCCGCAGGTATCCGCGGTTATGAACGCGTTCGAGGTAGCTGACAAGTACGGTATCCCGATCATCGCAGATGGTGGTATCCAGTACTCCGGTGATGTCGTGAAGGCGATCGCTGCAGGTGGCAGCACCGTCATGATGGGTTCTGTATTCGCAGGCTGCGATGAGGCACCGGGTGAGTTCGAGCTCTACCAGGGCCGTAAGTATAAGGTATACCGTGGCATGGGATCGCTCGGTGCGATGAAGCAGAAGAACGGTTCTGCAGATCGTTACTTCCAGGCGAACGCGAAGAAGCTCGTACCAGAGGGTGTCGAGGGTCGTGTCGCATATAAGGGCCGCGTAGAGGATACCATCTTCCAGTTCGTCGGTGGTCTCCGCGCAGGTATGGGCTACTGTGGTGCGAAGGATATCACGACGCTGCAGCATAACAGCCAGTTCGTGAAGATCTCCAGCGCTTCCCTGAAGGAGTCACATCCGCATGATATCCATATCACGAAGGAAGCACCGAACTACTCGGTAGAGAATAACGATTAATCAAATTATCCGAAAGGTCAGGCTGATATGGGCCTGACCTTTTTTCGTTTCTATGCTAAAATTATATGTAGCTTAGGACATGAGGTCGCTGTATCGCGGCCAGGGTCTGCATCTGAATGATTACCGATGAATTTTATTTCCGAAAGAGTGTACTATGATCGAAGGATTCCTGCGGGTGGCGGTGTCCACGCCGAAAATCAAAGTTGCTGATGTGCGTTTTAATACCGAGGCGGTGCTTCGCGAGATCGCGGAGGCGGATCGTCAGGGGGTCTCGTTGCTGGTGTTTCCGGAGCTGGTGCTGACGGCGTATACCTGTGCGGATCTGTTTCATCAGACGATCCTGATCGAGCGGGCAGCGTCGGCGCTCGATGAGGTGGCAGAGGCGACGCGTCGCACTGAGCTCGTGGCGGTGGTCGGTGTGCCGTATATGGTCGACCACAAGCTCTATAACTGTGCGGCGGTGCTGCATGCCGGCCGCATCCTCGCGCTGGTGCCGAAGAGGAACCTGCCGAACTACAGCGAGTTCTATGAGCGTCGCTGGTTCACGCCGGGGCAGGCGCGTGTCGTGACGCTGACGCATCGCTCGGCGGTGACGGGGGAGGCGTATGCGATTCCGTTCGGCATGAACATCCTCGTGGAGGCGATGGATCGTCCGGATTTTCGTCTCGCGTGCGAGATCTGCGAGGACGTCTGGGTGCTGGATCCGCCATCGACCCGCCATGTGCTCGCCGGTGCGACGGTGATCGCGAACACCTCGGCCTCCGATGAGACCGTCGGCAAGGACAGCTACCGTCGGGAGCTGATCCGCTCGACCAGTGCGCGGCTCGTATCCGTCTACTGTTATGCCAATGCTGGCGACGGGGAGTCGACCACGGACCTGGTCTTCGGTGGCCAGGATATCATCGCGGAGAACGGCTCCGTCGTGACGGAAGGAAGGCGCTTCGATACCGGTCTCTACATCGCGGATGTCGACCTCCAGCGCATCACGCAGGAACGCGCCCGCATGACGACCTTCCCGGACATCGATGATACGCTTCGTGACGCGTACAGCATCGTGAAGTTCCGCTTCACGCCGGTGCCCGGGAAGACGGGCGAGGGCGTGGCTCCGGCGAAGGAAATCGCCGGAGGCGCGGCACAGACATCAGGGGATGCGGAGAGGACCTCGTCTGCAACCGTACAGCCGCGCAAGAAGTCCTTTGAGGAGGTCTTCGCGACGTACGTCGGTCAGCAGGCACCGACCGCGGTGGCATCGCAGACGTACGCTGGTCAGCAGGCACCGACCGTGATGGCGTCGCAGCCGTCCGCCGCTGTGGCGACCCGGGTGGCCACCCGCGTGGCGTCGGAGACATTGGCCGGACAGCTCGCAGCGGACGCAGCCGACCTCCGGCGCTATGTCGACCCGAAGCCGTTCGTACCGAGCAGCGCTGCGGAGCGGAATGCCCGCTGCGATGAGATCTTCACGATCCAGGCGCTCGGCCTCCGAAAGCGACTCGAGCACACCGGCTGTCAGTCGGCCGTGATCGGTATCTCCGGCGGCCTCGACTCGACCCTGGCGCTGCTCGTCATCGCGCGCGCCTTCGATATGCTGGGCCTTCCGCGTGAAAATATCATCTCCGTGACCATGCCGGCCTTCGGCACCACGGACCGCACCTACCAGAACGCGGTGACGCTGACGCGTCTTCTGCACGCGACGCTTCGGGAGATCGATATCAAGGCCGCGGTGCTGCAGCACTTCCAGGATATCGGGCACGACCCGGAGAATCACTCTGTGGTCTACGAGAACGCACAGGCGCGTGAGCGGACGCAGATCCTCATGGACATCGCGAATCAGTCGAACGGCATCGTCATCGGCACCGGCGACCTCAGTGAGCTCGCGCTCGGCTGGGCGACCTACAACGCCGACCATATGTCGATGTACGGCGTCAATGCTGGTGTCCCGAAGACGCTGGTGCGCTACCTCGTGAAGTTCGTCGCCGATACTTCGGAGGACGCGGACCTCACCCGCTGTCTGAACGACATCTTCGATACGCCGGTGAGCCCGGAGCTGCTGCCGCCGACCGGCGACGGCCAGATCAGCCAGAAGACCGAGGACCTCGTCGGCCCGTATGAGCTTCACGACTTCTTCCTGTACCAGATCCTGCGCTACGGCTTCAGCCCGCGGAAGGTGTACGCACTCGCGCTCCACGCCTTCTCGGCAGAGAATCAGGCGGAGGTCTACGACGCAGCGACGATCCTCAAGTGGCTTCGGAAGTTCTACTGGCGCTTCTTCTCGCAGCAGTTCAAGCGCAGCTGCCTCCCGGACGGCCCGAAGGTCGGCTCCATCGCAGTCTCCCCGCGCGGCGATCTCCGTATGCCGAGCGACGCCGTCGTCCAGATCTGGATTGACGAGCTGAAGGAGCTGGACTGAGGCTGTATGCCATCATTTTCTGTAGCTGACGTTGTCACGCGGGAATGCGGCTTGCGTGCTGGTTGAAATAAAAGATCATCCAGGTCACTACCTATGGCCAGATGTATTTCGAAATCGTGGATATTTTCGGCTTTTATCGTTTTCATGCGAGGAGCGAGATATCCACGATTTTTAATATGGAAAAACGTCGGCGAAAGTAGGCATGATAAGTTATTTGGGTTGATATCATGCCTACTATTCACTTTCGATCGGTCAGATTTCGCATGCACAGTAACCGTTTACGTTACATGGCTTAATTAGTTCACCGAACGACTTGAAAAATGTGGATAAACGAGCACTATTAATAATGCACACCTTCGTTTTTTGTTACGAAATGGCAACATCACATGGCATGCCCCGGCTGAAGGCGCATGGAGGGCATCGTTACCTGATAAACAGGAGGCCTTTCACGATATGGCCTGCGTCGGCTTTATCAGGGTATCTCGTTACCTGCATGAACAGGAGAGTGGCCCATGCGGAGCACGGAACGGGCACAGGGGTGCAAGTATTTACGAGTTTTAGGAGGCACTGTGGAGCGAATTACATCCACTGGGAACAAACTGATCAGAGAGGTGCGGGATCTCGAGAAGAAGGCGCGGGCGCGTCGCGAGAGCGGACTCTTCATCGCGGAGGGCGAGCGGCTGTGCAGCGAGATTCCGGCGTCGTACATCGAGCGGATTTTCGTGGCAGACGACTATGACGGCCGCCTGCCGGAGTTTACGGGCGAGGTGTCGCATGATGTACAGAGCGTGCAGACGAGAGTGGAAGCGGATGCGACTGCAGCACAGGCTTCGCGTCATCTGCTACGGTCACCGGACACCGGCGAGCAGCGAAATCGTGTGTCGCAGCGGGCACCGAAAATCTTTCAGGTGCCGCGCGAGCTGATGGAGCATATGTCCGACACGAAAAACAGTCAGGGCATCCTCGCGGTGGTGCGACAGAAGAAGTACACGGAGCTTCCGGGCGATTTCTTCCTGATCCTCGATACGCTGCAGGATCCAGGCAACATGGGTACGATTTTCCGTACCGCAGAGGCGGCGGGGGTCGATGGCATCCTCATGAACCGCGACTGCGTGGATGTGTACTCGCCGAAGGTGGTGCGTGCGACGATGGGCGCGATGTTTCGCATGCCGTTTATGGTCAGCGATGACCTGCCAGCGGAGATTCAGCGCATGAAATCCGTGGGCGTGCAGCTCTACGCCGCGCATCTCCGGGGCACGAAGAACCACTGGGACTTCGACTATCGTCAGCCGACGGCGTTTATGATCGGCAACGAGGGGAACGGCCTCCAGGATGCCATCGCCGACCTGGCCGACACCTACCTCCGCATCCCGATGATGGGACACACGGAGTCGCTCAATGCAGGCGTCGCTGCATCTGTGTTGATGTATGAAGCACTGAGGCAGCGTATAGGCTGAACTGCATCCGATAGACTTCGGAACGACATCCAGCAGAGCTGTGCTCTGCTCCCGGAGTTTCAGAGTTTGTATCAAACAAACTCTGAAACGATCTCCCACAGAACTTGTTCTGTGCCCGAAGGGCTGAATTTGAGCCATGCAAGCACAGACTCAGGGGGGCACTAAAAAGAAAGGAAGAGGAATCAGATGATTGATTTAACTGGACGCGACTTTTTGAAATTACTTGACTATACACCGGAGGAAATCAATTATCTCCTCGATGTGGCTGCCCGTCTGAAGGCGGAGAAGAAGGCCGGTGCGCAGCCGGGACAGACCCTGCACAAGACGAGCTTTCCGGGCAAAAACATTGCCCTGATCTTCGAGAAGAACTCGACGAGAACGCGCTGCTCCTTCGAGGTGGCGGCGGCCGACCTCGGCATGGGCTCGACCTACCTCGGACCGACCGGTTCGCAGATCGGCAGCAAGGAGTCGATCGCAGATACCGCACGCGTGCTGAGCCGCATGTATGACGGCATCGAGTACCGTGGCTTCGGCCAGGATCTCGTGGAGGAGCTCGCGAAGTACAGCGATGTGCCGGTCTGGAATGGACTGACGAACGAGTTCCACCCGACGCAGATGCTCGCTGACATGCTGACGATCCGCGAGCATCGTGGTGACCTGAAGGGCCAGAAGCTGGTGTATATGGGTGACGCCCGTTACAACATGGCGGATTCCTACATGGTCGTATGCGCGAAGCTCGGCATGCATTTCGTAGCCTGCGCACCGAAGGCGTACTGGCCGAATGCAGAGCTGATCGCGACCTGCCAGGCGGTAGCGGCAGAGACCGGTGCGACGCTCAGCTTCACGGAGAGCGTACCGGAGGCCTGCCAGGATGCAGACGTGATCTGCACCGATGTATGGGTATCCATGGGCGAGCCGGATGAGGTCTGGGCGCAGCGTATCCACGACCTCAAGCCGTATCAGGTCAATGCTGACGCTTTCCGCTACGCGAAAGACGACGCGATCTTCCTGCACTGCCTGCCGGCCTTCCACGACACAAACACGAAGATCGGTAAGCAGATCTACGAGAAGTATGGTCTCACCGAGATGGAAGTGTCGGATGAAATCTTCGAAGGCCCGCACAGCGTCGTCTTCGACGAAGCAGAGAACCGTATGCACACCATCAAGGCAGTGGTGTATACCACACTCGGAGGAGTGTAGGAGTTTGCATCAGGCAAACTCCGGAACGATATCTAGCAGAGCTGTGCTCTGTTCCCGAAGGGCTAAAGTCGGGCTTCGATAGCCCGACTTTAGGGCATAGCATCAGCAAATTCCCGAACGATAATATAGGAGCTTTATGGCAAGAATCAATGTAGCAGGGCGGCAGCCGTCCCGCATGCTCGACATGGTGCACATCATCGTGGGCATCGTGATCGTGGTGATGGCGGTGATGGCGTTTATCGATCCGACCGAAAATATGGTACTGTTTCCACTGATCTTTTTCGCGGCCGCGATCCTGAAGATCGTGAGCGGAGCAAATACGATCCTGAACGCGAAGCGAGCACATGAGCACACGAGCCCACAGGGCACGATCGAGCTCGCCGTCGGCATCCTCATCGCCATCCTCGGCGTGGTGTCGGCCGTAAGCGTTTGGGTAGTGTAAGAGTGTAGGAGTGTAGGAGTTTGCATCAGGCAAACTCCGGAATGATATCCAGTATAGCATCCAGCAAACTTCGGAACGATATCCAGCGGAGTATGCTGGATGTAGGCATTGGACAAATATAGTGTAACCCGGTTATGACGCGTGCCGTCATCGCCACGGAATGTAGAACAGGAGGGTAGTATGGCCAGAAAGAAAGCATCTGATGAGAAGACCACCAAAAAGAAGGTGAACGAAAAGCCGGAAATCAGCAAGGAGGAGCTCGTCAAGAAGATCGAAGCGCTCTGCAAGCAGGCGGAGCAGAATAAGAACACCATCAGCCAGGCCGATATCAATGACGCATTCCGTGATTATGCGATCACCGATGACCAGATGGACAGCATTGACCGCCTCATCGAGAACCGTGGCTTCGACATCGAACCGCTCGAGGAAGAGCTCGACAGCTTCGAGGACGGTGATCTGCCGGACCTCGACGATGACGATGTCGTCGATGAGGATGGTGTCGATGTCGACGCCGATGGTGGTACAGGTGATGACGAGGGCCCGAGCGAGGCGGAGTATAAGCAGGTAGAGGAAGAGAACGTCGACCTCGATGCGGTCGATCTCCTCGAGGGTATCGGTACCGAGGACCCGGTGCGTATGTATCTGAAGGAGATCGGTACGGTCCCGCTGCTGTCGGCAGAGGAGGAGTACCGTCTCGCCATGCGGAAGGCCCAGGGCGATGAGGTCGCGAAGCAGCGGCTCATCGAGGCGAACCTGCGTCTCGTCGTGTCCATCGCGAAGCGCTATACCGGTCGTGGCATGAGCTTCCTGGACCTCGTGCAGGAGGGCAATCTCGGACTCATCAAGGGCGTCGAGAAGTTCGACCCGGAGAAGGGCTTCAAGCTTTCCACCTACGCGACCTGGTGGATCCGGCAGTCCGTAACGCGTGCACTGGCCGATCAGGCGCGTACCATCCGTGTGCCGGTGCACATGGTCGAGACCATCAACAAGATGTCGAAGATGCAGCGTAAGCTGACCCTCGAGCTCGGCTATGAGCCGTCCATCAAGGAGCTCGCCGATCACCTCGACATGAGCGAGGAAAAGGTGCAGGAGATCATGCAGATCGCACGTGAGCCGGCCTCCCTCGAGACCCCGATCGGTGAGGAGGATGACTCGAATCTCGGCGATTTCGTCGCGGATTCGAACGTCCTTTCACCAGAGGGCAATGTTGAGTCCGTGATGCTTCGCGAGCATATCGATACCCTGCTCGGCGATCTGAAGGAGCGTGAGCGTCAGGTCATCGTGCTCCGTTTCGGCCTCGAGGACGGTCATCCGAGAACCCTCGAGGAGGTCGGCAAGGAGTTTAACGTCACCCGTGAGCGTATCCGTCAGATCGAGGCGAAGGCACTCCGTAAACTGCGGAATCCGGTCAGATCGAAGAGAATCAAGGATTTCCTTCAGTAGAACGATACCCCACAGAACTTGTTCTGTGCCCGCAGGACTGAACGAGAGGATCAAAAGCCCGCGTTCAGGGCGGCGTTTGCATGAAGTAAACGATGCAGCGATACCCACAGGTATAAGAAGGATATTCATAAAGTGAATCAGGAAACCGAAGCACCGGTGTACATCAAACCGGAACCGAATACGAAGAACTACCAGCGCCTGATGGAGCAGGAAATCAGCCGGTGGCAGGAGCAGCCGGGGCGGCGTCCTCGGCTGCTTCTTCACAGCTGCTGTGCGCCGTGCTCCAGCGCGGTGCTGGATGCGCTCTGTGCGGACTTCGATATCACGCTGTTTTATTACAATCCGAATATTTCTACCGAGGCCGAGTTCACGCATCGTGTAGACGAGCTCCGGCGCTTCTGCCACGAAACAGGCATCGATGTGGAGCGGCAGGACGGCGCGGGACATCTGCTCGGCGCCGTCGAGGTCGTCGTGCCGCCGTATGATCACCGGGAGTTTCTCGCCATCGCGCGCGGCCACGAGCGGGACCCGGAGCGCGGCGAACGCTGCCATCTCTGCTACCGCCAGCGCCTCGAGCGCACCGCGGAGTACATGGAAGAGGCAAACTATGTCGGAGAGCATCGGCCATTTGACTATTTCTGCACGACGCTCACGCTGTCACCGCTGAAGTCCTCGGAGGTGCTCAATGCCATCGGCGAGGAAATCGGGAAGGCGCATGGACTTCATTTTCTACCGTCCGACTTCAAAAAGCGCGGCGGCTACCAGCGTTCGATCGAGCTCTCGAAGCAGTATGATCTATACCGGCAGAACTTCTGTGGCTGCGAGTTTTCTCGAGTGTAAGAGTTTGTATCAAACAAACTCTGAAACGATCTCCCACAGAACTTGTTCTGTGCCCGAAGGGCTGA
>CABTMH010000103.1 GCA_902485915.1 uncultured Oribacterium sp.
GAAAATACGATGGATGGCAGTACGACGTGCAGTCCATAGTACAGAAGATTCAGCTTCAGTCGGATCAGAAAGCGGAACACATAGATGTAGATGTGGTAGATCATGAGATTAAGTACGCACATGAACATCGGCAGGGTGATGTACTCTTCGTAGTAAAAGCGGCTGAAGAAGCCGTTGAGATAGCCGATCAGGACGAAGACGAGGCTGTAGAAGCCGAAGGGACCAGAGTAGAACAGGTCCATCAGGAGGCCGGCGCCGAGTCCGTAGATCATCCCCGGCAGACTGCCATGCAGGAAGCCGAAGGAGAAGGTCAGGATCAGCAGCAGGTTCGGGGAAGCGGCGAGAAACGGAATCAGCGGACATACGCTGGTCTGAATCAGGAACGCAAGCCCCAGGGATGCGATATAAAAGAGGATACGAAGACGCTGCTTCGTCTTCCGCTTCAAAGGTTTGAATTTCGGTAATTTTCGTTTCGTAACTGCGTTCATATACTATGCGACCTCAACCTGCATTCTCGTCCGTTTGCTCGTCGGAGGCACTCGTCTGGCCGGTGATTTCACTGAGCGGTGTCAGCCCCTCCATCCCGGACCACTGTGAAGATGCTTCCGTGGACGCGATGCTCTGTCCGTCTGCTGTGGTGGCACTCTCATCGGCTGCACTGCTCTCCTCTGCGGCCGTCGTGTCCGTCAGGTTCTTCATCAGGACATCCTGTCCCTCGTTCGTATCGAGGAAGCAGTCGGACTTTACATCCTTCAGTACGAGGACCTCGGTGAGATCATCGAAATCGGCTGCCGGAATCAGATACCCGGTCTTCATCAGCTTCTTCTCATCATCCTGGATATCGACGGCATAGCCGACGAGGATACCCGGCATGAACTTCGAGGAGATGTTGGAGGTGACGATACGGTCACCGTCCTGGATCGTCGCGTCCTTCTGCATGTCGGTGATGCGGAGCCGTCCCTGCTGGTAGAGGGTCAGGTCACCGGCGACGATGCAGGTACTGCTCGACTGGAGGCACATCGCAGAAACACGGGACTCATCATCGATGATGGAACGGACGGTCGCGTAATTCAGCCCGACATCGGTCACGATGCCGACGAGTCCGCCGTTCGCCATGACGTTCTGATCGACGCGGATGCCGTCCTGAGAGCCCTTATCGATACGGAAGACCTGGAACCAGTTCTCGGAATCCTTTGCGATGACGCGGGCGGCCACCTTCTCATACTGAAGGTAATCCTGATCCAGGGCATAAAGATCACGGAGGCGACTCAGCTCGCCCTCGTTCTGGGCGAGCCGGTTGTTCTCCTCCGTGAGCAGATCGATCCGTTCATTTAAGCGCTTGTTCTCCTCCTGTACGGCCTTCAGGCTGCGGTGGTCCTGAAGCTCCTCATAGAGCCCGTAGCCCACGCGGTTCACGCCGGTCTGGAGCGGCACCAGCACATAGCCGATGGTGTTTCGAATCGGATTCATGAGGCCGTCCTTTACGCTCGAAAGGACGATCATCATGACGCATAGTACCGTCAGCACGATAAAGATATATTTACTCTTCCTGTTTTCCACTGATTAATTCCTGTTCTCTGAAGCTGATATAGCGATGATCGCCGATGATGACATGGTCGATGAGGCGGATCCCGACGAGCTGTGCGGCCTTCTCCAGCTCTCGCGTGAACTGGATATCCTCCTCCGATGGTGCCGGATCTCCGCTCGGATGATTATGCACCATGATGAAGCAGGCGGCATGAATGCTGAGCGCTTCGATGAAGATCTCCCGTGATGAAATCGCAGAGCGACAGCAGGTGCCGGTCGAAAGGAGCTTATCCTTCAGAAGCTGCATCTGATAGTCGAGGTAGAGGATGCGGACGACCTCATGGTCGAGATACCGGAGGTCCTCCATATAGTACTCTGCCACCAGCTCAGGGCGTGAAAACACGGTATGCTTCACTCTCTTCGCCCGCTGCCAGATGCGGTGCGCGATTTCACCGACGACACTGAGCTGAATGGCCTTCACGCGGCCGATACCCTCCACCTGCCGGTACTCCTCCGGCGTAAAATGCATCATGCCGACGAGTCCGTCAAATTCCGGATTCATCGACAGCACCTTTTCTGCCACCTCCAGCACCGTGTGATTCTTCGTGCCGGTGCGCAGCAGGATCGCGAGGAGCTCTGCGTCGGTGAGGCTCTCCGCCCCCAGCGTCATGCACTTCTCGTACGGCATCTCCTCAGGTTTCAGATTATTCCATTTATTACACATATTTACTCCTTGTCCCAGGGAAGAACATGGAGCCCACGATACTTTATTCTAACATAAAGCAGCAAAACCGTAAACGCCTAAGAGTTTACGGTTTTGTGATGATTCTGTGTCTTGTTTTTTAATATTTAAATCGTGATGAGGCCCTTTTCCAGCATCTTCTGTACGGACATCATGATGCCGAGCTTTCCGTGGTACCAGGTGAGGCCGCCCTGGAAATAGACGTTGTATGGTGCACGGATCGGGCCATCGGCAGAGAGTTCGATGGAGCTGCCCTGCACGAACGCGCCGGCCGCCATGATGACCTTACTGTCGTAGCCCGGCATATCATCCGGATACGGGGTGACGAAGCTGTCGATCGGTGCGGCTGCCTGGATACCCTGGCAGAACGCGACCATGGCCTCCTCGGAGCCGAGGGTGATGGCCTGGATGATGTCGTAGCGGGTGGTGTCGGCACTCGGGTGGCACTGGAAGCCTAAGCGCTCATACACCTTCGCGGCGAAGATGGCGGTTTTCTCAGCATTGGCCGTGATAACCGGGGACATGAAGAGCCCCTGGTAGAACAGCTTGTTGTTATCGAGAGAGGCACCGACCTCCTTTCCGAGGCCCGGGGTCGTGAGACGTACGGCTGCACGCTCTACGCACGCCTTCGTGCCGGCGATATAGCCGCCGAGTGGCGCGAGTCCGCCGCCCGGGTTCTTGATGAGGGAGCCCACGACCATGTCGGCACCGTACAGGGACGGCTCCTCACGGCGGGTGAACTCACCGTAGCAGTTATCGACCATGCAGATCACGTCTGGCTTCAGGGACTTCACGAAGGCGATGAGCTCGCCGATGCTCTCCGGAGAGAAGGTATCCCGGCTTGCGTAGCCCTTCGAGCGCTGGATCTCGACGAGATGCGTACGCTCGTTGATGGCGGCACGGATGCCGTCGTA
>CABTMH010000104.1 GCA_902485915.1 uncultured Oribacterium sp.
ACCTGTGTTATCAGCAACTCTAAGTCTTGTTTCCTGCTGAATCATATAATGCTCCTTCCTTGCCTCTTAATTACTTAGCCTTCTCAACGATCTCAACAAGTCTCCATCTCTTTGTCTTAGAAAGAGGTCTTGTAGCCATCACCTTAACGGTGTCGCCTACGCCAGCTTCGTTGTTCTCGTCGTGAGCGTATACCTTAACGGTTCTCTTTACGATCTTACCGATGACAGGATGCTTAACGTGATCCTCGATAGCGATAACGATGGTCTTGTCCATCTTTGCACTAACGACCTTACCGGTACGTGTTTTTCTCAGATTTCTCTCCATTGTTGTGCTCTCCTTTCTCACGCTTTTGCTTTCTCTGTGATAACTGTCTGAATACGCGCGATGTTCTTGCGAACCTCGGTGATTCTTGCTGTATTATCGAGCTGGTTGGTAGCGTTCTGGAATCTCAGATTAAAGAGCTCCTTCTTTGCAGAAACAAGCTCAGCATTGAGCTGCTCTGTTGTCTTCGCCTGTAACTCCTCTACGTAAGTTTTCTTCTTCATTAGTTATCACCGCCTTCCAGATCGGCCTTCGTAACGATCTTGCAGTTGCAAGGAAGCTTGTGACTAGCAAGTCTAAGTGCCTCTCTTGCCGTCTCCTCAGGTACGCCGGAAATCTCAAACATCACTCTACCTGGCTTAACTACAGCTACCCAGTACTCTACAGCGCCCTTTCCGGAACCCATTCTGACGCCGAGTGGCTTAGCTGTGATCGGCTTATCAGGGAAGATCTTAATCCATACCTGACCGCCACGCTTGATGTATCTTGTAAGGGCAACTCTGGCTGCCTCGATCTGATTGGATCTGATCCAGCAAGGCTCCGTTGCGACAAGACCGAACTCACCATAAGTAACCTTATTACCTCTCGTAGCCTTACCCTTCATGTTTCCACGAATCTGCTTACGATACTTCGTTCTCTTTGGCATTAACATAATTACTTATCGCTCCCTTCCTTGGTATTCTTGGTAGGAAGAACCTCTCCCTTGTAGATCCATACCTTCACACCGAGTCTGCCGTATGTAGTCGCAGCCTCAGCGAAGCCATAGTCGATGTCAGCTCTGAGTGTCTGAAGAGGAATGGTTCCCTCGGAATAGAACTCACGTCTAGCGATATCTGCACCGCCGAGACGACCACTTACGGAAGCCTTGATACCAAGTACGCCGGACTTCATGGTTCTCTGCATCGCCTGCTTCATCGCTCTTCTGAAAGATACACGGTTCTCGAGGGACTGTGCGATGTTCTCAGCTACGAGCTGTGCATCGCGATCCGGTCTCTTGATCTCCTTGATATCGATGTTGACATTCTTAGAGGTAAGCTTCTGAACTTCCTTTCTTACCTTCTCGATCTCAGCGCCGCCCTTACCGATAACGAAACCTGGCTTTGCAGTGTAGATCACTACGCGAACCTTATCGTTTGCAGCTCTCTCGATCTCGATCTTCGCAATTCCTGCAGAGTAAAGTCTCTTCTTCAGGAACTTACGGATGTTGTAGTCTTCAACAAGTGCATCTGAAAAAGTATTCTTGTCAGCATACCACTTGGAATCCCAATCTTTAATAACGCCGACTCTCATGCCGTGCGGATTGACTTTCTGACCCATTTATATGCCTCCTTCTTACTTTCTCTCGTCTAAAACTACAGTAATGTGTGAGTTTCTCTTCAAAATTCTGTAAGCTCTGCCCTGTGCTCTCGGATGAATTCTCTTCATCGTAGGAGCTGAACCAGCATAGCACTCAGCAACATAAAGATTATCTCTGTTCATGTTGTTGTTGTTCTCTGCATTAGCAGCAGCAGACTCAAGAAGCTTCTTAACTAAAGTAGAAGCGTATCTAGGATTGTATGTAACGATACCGAGTGCCTCGTCGAGGTTCTTGCCTCTGATGGCGTCAAGAACGAAGCATGCCTTCTGTACGGATACTCTTGCATATGAAAGAGTAGCTGAAGGTCTCTTTACAGTATTCGCATTTCTCTCTCTCTTAATCTGAGATCTATGACCCTTTGACATTTTAGAAATGTCCTCCTTTCAAATATGCGTGAGTTATGCTCTCTTCTCGTTGCCAGTGTGGCCGTGGAAGGTTCTGGTTACAACGAACTCTCCGAGCTTGTGTCCAACCATGTCCTCTGTAACATATACAGGAACGTGCTTTCTACCGTCATGAACTGCGATGGTGTGACCAACAAATGACGGGAAGATGGTGGAACGACGAGACCAGGTCTTGATAACGGCCTTGTTTCCGGAAGCATTCATATTATCGACAGCCTTCTTCAGCGAAGCGTCAATAAATGGTCCTTTTTTAACTGAACGTGCCATATTATTCTCTCCTCCTCAATTACTTGATGGCTCTACCATCACGTCTTCTGATGATAAGCTTGTTGGAAGCCTTCTTCTTATTACGTGTCTTAAGACCAAGTGCTGGCTTGCCCCATGGAGTGCAAGGACCAGGTCTTCCGACAGGTGCCTTACCTTCTCCACCACCGTGCGGGTGATCGTTAGGGTTCATGACAGAACCACGAACAGTAGGTCTCCAACCCATGTGTCTCTTTCTACCAGCCTTACCAAGGTTGATGAGGTTGTGGTCACCGTTACCTACAACACCGATGGTTGCACGGCACTCTACAGGAACCATTCTCATCTCGCCGGACGGAAGACGAAGAGTTGCATACTTGCCTTCCTTCGCCATCAGCTGAGCAGCGTTACCAGCAGAACGTACCATACGTGCGCCCTTGCCAGGGATGAGCTCGATTGCGTGAACGTTTGTACCTACAGGAATCTTGGAAAGCGGTAAGCAGTTACCAACTCTAGCCTCAGCCTCTGGTCCGTTCATAACCTTCATACCGTCGGTCAGACCGTTCGGTGCGAGGATGTATGCCTTCTCACCATCCGCGTAAGCGATGAGTGCGATGTTGGCAGTTCTGTTCGGATCATACTCGATTCCGATAACGGTTGCAGGGATACCATCCTTGCTGTTTCTCTTGAAATCGATGATTCTGTACTTCTGTCTGTTTCCACCACCCTGGTGACGAACAGTGATCTTACCCTGATTGTTTCTACCAGCGTTCTCCTTTACTGTAGAAAGAAGAGATCTCTCCGGAGTCTTCTTCGTAATCTCAGAAAAGTCAGAACCGGTCATGTTTCTTCTCGAAGGTGTATAAGGTCTATATGTCTTAATACCCATGACTTATTTTCTCCTTTTTACTTGTCACGTATAATAGAGAATTTTTCACGTGACGTACTATGCTATCTATAAATTAAAGGCCCTTGAAAATCTCGATTTCCTTGGAATCCTCAGTTAAAGTAACGATAGCCTTCTTCGTTGCAGCTGTCTTGCCGAGCTTGAGACCTCTTCTCTTGGTCTTGCCGTCAGCGTTCATCGTGTTTACAGCCTTTACCTTTGTACCCTCGAACATCTTCTCCACAGCCTCACGAACCTGAGCCTTGGTTGCGTCCGGATTTACAAGGAATGTATACTTCTTGGATGCCATCTCGCCCATGGACTTCTCAGTGATAACCGGGCGGAGAATAACGTCGTAATACT
>CABTMH010000105.1 GCA_902485915.1 uncultured Oribacterium sp.
TTAATTTTTTCATCTCTCTTCCACCTTCCCAATCATCGCAAGGCTCAGGAGCTTCGTTTCACTCGCTTCCTCGCGGCTGACCTCTCCGGAAATCTGTCTACCCTTCATAACGATGATCCGATCGGAAAGTCCGATGACCTCCGGAAGCTCTGAGGAAATCAGAATCACACCGAGTCCCTGCTTCGCAAATGTACAGATCATGTTGTAAAACTCCGACTTCGCACCGACATCGATGCCTTTCGTCGGCTCATCGAGGATCAGAACCTTCGGTTTCGTACTGATCCATCTCGCAACGATGGCCTTCTGCTGATTACCACCCGAAAGCTCGACGATCTTTTTATCCGGCGATGGTGTCTTGATCCGGAAATCCCGAATACCTGCTTCTGCCGTTTCCTCGTCTGCCTTCGCATCGAGGAAGCCAAATCTGTTCGAGTGCTGATCCAGCATCGAGACATTGATATTTTCTGCTACGGAAAAGTTCGAGATGATGCCCTGCAGCTTGCGATCCTCTGGAACGAGGACGATGCCCTGCTTCATCGCATCATGCGGGGAATGAATCGTAAGCTTGCGGCCTTCGAGGTAAACCTCGCCACCCTTCATATGATCGGCACCGATGATGGCTCTCATCAGTTCGGTTCTTCCAGCACCGACGAGGCCAGAAAAGCCGAGAACCTCGCCTTTACGAAGTGTGAAGGAAGTCGGCTTCACATAATCAGAGGATACATCCTTTACTTCGAGAAGCACCTCACCGATCTGTTTATCACGATCGAGACTGCTGTAGATGTCGCCGAGATCACGTCCGACCATCATCTTGATCATCTGGGCCTGTGACGTTTCTTTCGTCACGACGGTATCGACATAATGCCCATCCTTAAAAATCGCCACCTTATCGGTGATTTCCTCGATTTCGTCCATACGATGGGATACATAGATGATGACCTTATCTTCCGCCTTCAGCTTTCGGATGATCCTGAATAAAGCATCGATTTCCGAATCTGACAGCGACGCAGTCGGCTCATCGAAAGCGATCACCTTCAGATTTTCTCTCGAATACGCTTTCATGATTTCGACCATCTGCTGGTAGGCGATGCTGAGATCCTTGACCTTCGTCTCCGGTCTGATCGGCAGGCCGAAGTCCTCGATGATCTTCTGCGCCATATGGTTTGCTTTTACGGTATCGATGATACCGAACTTATTGACCGGCATTCTGCCGAGGTAAATATTCTCTGCAACGGACAGCTCCAGAAGAATCTGTCGTTCCTGATAAATAATCGAGATGCCTTCTTCGATCGCTTCATGTGGGGTTTTAAAATGTTTCTCCTCCCCATCCAGTAAATACTTTCCGGACGTCGGCTGATAATCACCATTCAGCGTCTTCAGAAGCGTCGATTTACCGGCACCATTTTCTCCCAGGAATGCAAGTACCTCGCCGGAATACGCTTTGAAGCAGATATCATCCAGTGCCTTCACACCAGGGAAATATTTGGAAATATGCTGAAATTCCAAAACGTGTTCCATGCTGTAACTCCTTTCGTTTATTGTCACTCTCGTTCAACTGAGTTTATTGTAAAACAGCAGCATATAAAAATCATTGTCGCGAATTGCGGATTGATTTTGAAATCTTGCTCTCATACAGTGGAGCGATAGCAAAAGGTTCTCTGATGGATATACTGGTATTATATAAAAGAATGCATAAAAACGCAGTTTTAAAATGCATGTGATTTATTCATTTTTCTCTTTACTCGTAAATTAGATTTTACAAATTCACTTTTCAAAAATGTGTTAAAATGTGATTTTTCACCAAACAAGGGGAGGATACTATACATGAAATTTGAAATTTTAACAGACTGTTCGAATCCTTTTCGGAAACGATACCGGAGCATCACAAGCAGCGGCATGATCGTCGAACTTTCTACGCTCGGTGCCGCAATTCAAAATATTGCTCTCCGTTTCGAGGATGAGTGGCGTTCTGTCGTTCTCTCCTATCCGACGGAGAAAGATCTGCGTGACTCTGGTTCCTATGCAGGCCGTACGCTGGCACCAAACGCCGGTCGTATCCGAGGCGGGGCACTCGAAATCGGTGGTCGGACTCGATCGCTCGCGCCCAATGATGGACAGAATCAGCTGCACGGCGGCAAGCATAATCTTTCATTTACAGACTGGGATGTCGAAGAGATGGAGGAAGCTCTGGACTATGTAAAAATCACATTCACCGCGACACAGTCGGATGGTCTGGACGGTTTTCCTGGAAATCGCTGCTATCACGTGACGTATCTGATCGAAGATACCAACTGGATTCGTATCGAGTACCGTGTGGAAACGGATCAGACAACCTATGTCAATCTCTCAAACCATACCTACTGGAATCTCGCCGGTACGAAGTGGGTACCGGCGAGCGGGCTTCGACAAGAGCTCGAAATCGCCGCCAACAATGTCGCACTGAACGATGCTGCACATCTGCCTGCCGATATCATTCCGGTAGCTGGAACGTCCTTTGACTTCCGGGTGCCGGTTTCACTGCAGCACATGCTCGACTCCGAGGTTCTTCGTGATCGAATCTCGACGGAGCAGTTCCAGACAGGACGTGGGTATAATAACGCCTACATACTTACGCGGTCAGATCTTCGGCGACATCTCCGTGGTGTCCGTCATGAAGAGCCACTGAAGAAGGCCTGTACGTTACGGGACCCTGTTTCCGGACATCAGATGACCATGATGACGGATGCCACTGCCCTCGTGCTCTACTCCGGAGGCTTCCTGCCGACCCCAGGCTCACACATCGCACTGGAAGCACAGGACATCCCGGATGTCAGTAATCTTCTCCCTGAACGGATGACACTCACCACACCAGAGAAACCATTTTATCGAGAAATCCGATTTAAAATATCGTAATACAGGTGGTGATTTTTCAGTTCCTGTTCACTCGTGGCTCGGCGGCTGTCCGCCTGGCCACGACTTGACTTAAACGACGATCGAACAGCAGCCTGCAGATAGGATGATTGATGATGCTCAGATCACGCCGATGGAGGTCAGTGCGATGATCCAGAGGAAGATCGTGAACATGGAGCTCACGGTGCTGATCGCCAGCATCTCCCCGGCGAGCTCGCCGTCGCCACCCATGCTCTGGCTCATCGGGAAGATGGCGTTCGCCAGTGGTGTCGCAAACAGCGCGAACAGGATGAACAGTTCGATATCACGGAAGCCCAGCATGTAGGAGATCGTCACGACGATGGCCGGGAGGACGATGAGCTTCAGCACGGTGCAGATCGAGATGATCTTTATGTTCTTCCGGATGTCCGGCAGCACCAGCGTCGCGCCACAGATGAAGATCGCGAGCGGCGAGGTCATATCCGAAATCGACTTGATCGGCTTCAGGATGCAGGCCGGCAGCGGGATATGCAGCCCGCGGAATACGAGGCCGGCGATGGCACCGATGATCAGCGGATTCGTCAAGATATTCCGGAGCATCTTCACCGCGCTCGTCTTCTCTCCCTCCGTCCGCCGGAAGTACTCGAGGATGAACACCGCCGCGATGTTATAGATCGGTACGCAGCACGCGATGACGATGGAAGCGAGCGAACCCGCCTCGTCTCCGTACATGCTGACGGCGAGGGGAAGCGCAAACATCAGGGTGTTCGACCGCCAGGTCGACTGGGCCACGACGCCTCGCTGCGGGTTTCCCTTCACGAACAGCGGTGTCAGCAGAAAGGTCACGAGGATTGCCACCAGGAGAATCCCGACTGCGGTCAGTGCCAGCTTCGTATTCGTCTGGAAATCCGCCTTCGAATTATAGAGGCTGTTAAACATCAGAAGTGGGAAAAAGGCCTTAAAGATGATCTGGTTCAGACGCTTATAGAAGCTCTCATCGCCGAAGCCCAGGTGACGAATCAGATATCCGTACGACATATAACAAATAAACGGTACGACGGCGTTCGCCGCTGTGAAAAAGCTTTCCATATATTCCCCTAAATCATGCTGTAAACTGCGGTTTTCTATGCTGAGTGCAGGCTGCTGCATCCCGAATATCCGGATACTCCGACAGCTGCTATCATATCTCATTCTACTATGTGGATTTTTTACTGGTCTTCGGACTCTTCCGTCCCTTCACGACATGCTGCACATGAAGATTCGGCTTACGGCGGCGGGCCGTCCGGGTCGCACCGGCGCGGCGCGTTTTCTCGTCGCCGGAGGATTCCGGAGACGGTGACGATGCGGCGGCAGAAGCATTGGCCGGGTGAAGCTTCGCGTGCAGCTTCCGACGCTGGCGGCGCGGCTTCTTTCCCTCGCGCTCGACGCGGAATCGGTTGATCTCGTCGAAGATACGGGTGTAGTCGCGCTCGAACAGCTCCTCCGACATCTCGAGGCGGAGCGTCTCATACGGCACGCCCACGAGGATCTTCTCGATCACGTCCTTCTTCGAGATGCGGTCATACCTATGCTTCAGATGACGATACACGATGTGCTGCAGCTCCGGACGCCAGAGAAGGCTCAGCTTCCGCGCCGGATCGATCCCCGGATTCGGCTTCGGACGGCGCAGCACATAAAAATCCGCGCGTCCCTCGACCTCCTCGACGGTGATGATGCCCCAGCTCGCCGGCACATGCTCCTCGACGTGCATCGCGTGACGCGTACCGACGACGATGATGTTCATGTCGAAGTAACGGTCGTAGTCCTCGACCTGCCCCGCGAGCCGCGTGTAGGTATCGGCATCCGACTTGATCTCGATCCCCACGAAGCTGTCCGGCGTCACCATGATGACATCCGCACGGCTCCCGCCCATATTCTTTTCCTCGATGATCCGGATGCGCCCCCAGCCCTCCTCCAGGAAAGCAAACAGCGGCTCACGGATGTCCCTGTCCTTCAGCATAGTGCACTCGTTTCTACTCGTGAATCTTCCTAATAATATCGTTTCTGCACGATGATGTAATGTTCGTAATGTGAAACAAGTCGTAAAATGTGACTGTCAGTGCATATTATAAAACACAAAATCTTCAAATAAAATTAATTGTTTTTTCTATTATAAAAGGGTAATATGTAGCGGTATATCGAACATGCGTCGTTCGATCGATGCAGCGCGAGCCGCCGCGGATCCCATATCTGCGATGCCTCCGTCGTCCGCATCCTGCGCATGAGAAGGGAAACACTTCATAAGGAGAAATACGATTATGGATTTTAAGGAATTTTTCGAGCAGAATAAGAAGGCCTGCATCGGCGGCCTGGCAGGTGCTGTCGTGATCCTCATGGGTATCGCGGTCGCAACCAGCCATACCGGCGGAAACAGCACGGTAGAGACTGCAGCCGCTTCCACCGAAGCAGCCGAGACGACCACCGTCGAGACCGCACCGGTCGAGGTTACCCGTGGCGATTTCTATGATAAGCTGAATTCCGGCAACGCAGTCAACGTACTCGTGCTCGGCGACGGCTTCGCATACGGCGATGGTGCGACGAACCTCGAGGACAGCTGGTCCGAGCAGCTCTCTCAGAAGCTCGGTGATGCATTTAAGTCAAACGTCTTCGTAAACAACTACGCGCTCGCTGGTGACAACGGTGCCTACGCTGGCTTCGTCATCGCAAACGAGCTCACCACCGACGTCGAGTATGACGCCGCTGTGCTCAGCTTCGGAAGCTACGACGATCAGGACACTTTCCCGGCCTTCTACGAGGCTCTGATCCGCGCCCTGAATAAGAAGTTCCCGGGCATCGAGATCATCTCCCTCATCGAGCCGTCCAGCGTGACGAATCCGGACGGTCCTGCAGCAGCCAATGCAGACGCCATCAAGAACATCACCTCCCACTATCTCGGCGAGACCATCGACATCGCGAAGGGCTTCGAGGATGCCGGTAAGGATGTGAAGAAGACCGTCGCAAAGGATCAGATCAACCAGAACGACGAGGGCAACGACATCACTTCCGATGTCATCCTGTCCGCGATCCAGGCATCCGCTGCCGCTGGTGATCAGAAGGGTGAGACCCAGACGATCAAGCCACTCGACGAGAAGATCTCCGAGCTGGAGAGCTTCGCATACATCCCGGCTTCCAACTTCGCGAAGCTGAACGACACCACCTACGAGATCCTCGAAGATTACGTGACCGACGCCGACGGCAACAAGCTTCAGGGCCTTCTCGGTCTCGACTACGATTATCTGACCGGTGACAATGATGTCTACGTGACCGTCGATGGCCAGCCGTTCGGTCGTCACACCGTGAAGTTCGACGGTGCCGAGTCCGAGCAGCACATCGTGCTCATCAACGATAACTTCACTTCCGCGGATCACGTCACCATCAAGTTCGCGACCAAGGAGGAAGCCGATACCTTCGCGGGTATGAGCATCTGTGGAAACATTGCCCTCCCAGAGAGCTATGATAAGTATGAGACCCTGGCGGCAGAGGACGAGCTGAGCGCCGAGGATCTCCTCGCAGCCGTCGAAGAGACGAACGCAGACGGTACCCCTGTTCTTCAGCAGGCTGGCGCTATGGAGGATGGCGGCGAGATCGCGGTCGGCGGTCCTGGCTCCGGTGTCGTAGCGGAGGGCGGCGTACTCGCACCGCAGGAGTCTGTTCCAGAGACCACGAAGTACGAGACCACGAACCCGACCCGTTACAACAAGGAAGGTGTCCTCGAGGAGAAGTATAACGGCGAGTGGTATGAGGTCGAGCTCGACCCTGTCACTGACCCGACCGCAGGCGTATACGCAGCCGGCGTCGATCATCCGGGTGCACAGCCTGCCACCATCGTCGGTAAGAACGCAAAGCGTAAGTCGAAGGCAGCCGGCCCGGCTGGAGACACTGAGGAAACGACGGTAAGCAGCGCTGCAGCCGCAGCAGCCGCAAACGGCACCACCGCTACTACCCAGGCAGCCGCTGGTACTGAGACCGCTGCACAGACCACCCAAGCCTCATCCAACATGAGCAACTTCGCAAACCCGGGTGCGCAGGTGAAGGCCGCTGGTGACTACAACATCAACGAAACCGATGCAAACGGCAACATGATCGTCAGCAACGGCCGCCTCTCCATCAGCAGTGGCGACGATGACGAATAAGTCATAAAATCAACGCGGAGGACCTTGATCGGTCCTCCGCGTTTTATTATTTCTTCTTCACCATACAGCGTTTCTTGAAGAAAGAGATGCCATAGCACAGGATTTCATCGTAGTCGTCCTCGTATTCCTTCGCGTACATCCTCTCATCGATCTGCTGCAGAGCGGCGTCGCACGCACGCTCGAGCTGGTTGAGGGACTTCGTGTATTTCGCTTCGAAAATCGCGACCCGGGCGTGGATGCCGTCGTGCACGACCACGTCGCTGCGACCCTCGCCATGTTCCTTATTCGAGTCGACCATATAGCCGACGCCGGTGAAAATGCCGGCGAGGAATGCATGGTAGAAATCCTCGCGGTAATCATGATAGCTGATGGTCCGACGGAGCAGCGCATTCATCTCCTTCGTGATGGCCACACTGTCGCCCTGCCACACGGCGTCGAACAGCGCTGTCCGGTTCCATGTTTTCGCGCTGTCATCGAACCAGCACATGACCGTCGTTTCGAAGATGTCACGAATCTCTGCATTCGGGATCATCAGGGCAATGCTCCCCTTCGGAACCTCCCCCTCGATGTCTTCGGCACGTGCGACCGTCAGATAACCGCTGAGGTACAGCAGACTCCAGAGATTATCCTCCGATGAATGGATGAGGTCATAGGTCAGGTTCTCATCCACACGCTGAACGATGACGCCGCCAGCCATCAGGGTCTCCAGCTTCTGCGTGATGTCGCTGCCGGCATCGTCGATGAAGGAACGGATGATCGCGTTATCACTGGTATTTTTCCAGTAGCTCACCGGCTCCGCCTGCGGGTCCCGCTGCAGCTCCAGCATATAGTTCATCACATCCCACGGGCAATACACATCCGAATCCCCGAAGTGGTAGCCATCGTACCAGCTCTTCACGCGATCTGCCCGGTCGGAGACATTGGCATCCTCCAGGATACGGTCGACTTCCTCCTGCAGGAAGCCGAAGTACTCGCCCAGACGGGCGTGCAGGATGGAATCAGAAACGAAGTTGTTCGTGCCGGTGAATATGCTCTCCTTCGCGATCTTCAGGCAGCCGGTAATGATGGCGAACTGAAGGGACGCGTTATCCTTCACGGCGCGCATGAGGCCCTTCATGACATCGAGCATCTCCTGATAGTAGCCGTTCGTGTTCGCCTTGGCGACCGGAACATCATACTCATCCATGAGCAGAATGACCTTCCGTCCATAATGCTTATGCAGCACCTGCGTCAGGAACTCGATCGAACGCAACACGTCCGTCCGATCAGCTTCACGGTTCATAAGCCTTCGATAGAGCTGCTTCTCCGGCTCGCTCATCGATACGCCGTCCAGAACATACGCATGCTCCTGATATAGAAGCGAGATTTCATACAGAAGCTGACCATACGCATCCTGGAAGTTCAGTCCCTCCACCTGACGAAGCGTGATGAAGACCGTCGGATACCGGTTCATCCATGCATCGCACAGCGCAGGATGTGATGCAATTTCGAGCCCCTTGAACAGCGCCCTATGATCCTTCCGGATGTCGAAGAACGCCTCCAGCATGCTCATCCCCAGGGTCTTACCGAAACGGCGCGGACGGGTGATGAGCATAACCTCTGCCTTCGTATGCAGTATATCAGCGATCAGGCCAGTCTTATCTACATAGTAATACCCTTCACTTCGAAGCTTCTCAAAATTCGAAATCCCTACTGGAAGATTTAAATCGTTCATAGCATCCTCTCCTTCCAAATATATTGTACGGTAGTTTTCCGGCACGTTCAAGCAAGGGCTTCTCTCATGCGCAAAAAATAAGTATAATCTTTGTGACCCATCCTTCTCTTCTTCGGTGATTAAGGATGTAAGGAACAAAAAGGATATCCGATTCAAAAACGAAAGGAAATAAAACCATGAGAAAGAATATGATGAACAGCAGCATGAAGAGCATCCTCCTCGCGGGGATCCTGATCGCGACGGTCGCGACGACGGCATGTGCGGGGGTGAAGGCACAGGGCGTGACACCGAAGACCACCGAGGCGGAAACCAGCGGTCCATCCGTGCCGACCGCGGACATGAATCAGGAAGCGGCGAAGCCGGAGGCCAGTATGGAGTTCGATGACGCATACACCAGCGGTGATGCGTCGGATCTTCAGATCAACTACTATGATACCGAGGAGGCGGGTGGGATCATGACACTCGAAGCAGCGAACCACTGGGCACGTTTCGATTTTTTCTCGAATCCGACCATCGGCGAGGACTGGAGCTACACCATGGATAACAACATCCTCGATGTCGAGAAAACCTACACGGCGAAGGATCCGTCCGATACCATGAATATCAACGATGGCACCACCCGTTTCGTGCTCACCCCGAACGCGCTCGGCACCGTGACCATCACCTTCAACTACGGTAAGGCCGGCGCGGAGCCGGATGACACCATGATCTACACCTTCCAGGTCGATGAGGATCTCCGCATCACCCTCGTGAAGGCCGAGAACCCGCACGGCGATAAGAGCATGATCGTGCGCCCGGTCGTGAAGTGATCAAAAAGGCGATGACTCTTCCAACTGAGTCATCGCCTTTCGATTTTTTACTTTTATCATGTGCTCATATAGAATAGATGTTTACGTTAACGGCACGTTCAGGCAATAACTTCCACTCAGCCATATACGGCGCCTTTCTCTGCAAGTTTTTCCTGAATGGCTTCAGAGACAAACTGATTCATCGTCACGCCTTCTTTTGCAGCCTCCAGTGCGGCACAGCGATGCATTTCCGGTTTTATCCGCACATTAAAAACTCCCCGAAACTCCTTCTCTGGCTTCTTCCCACACTGTTCACAATAATCAAGATAGTTATCGATACTGTTATGAAACGACTCCACCAGTTCACTAACAGATGTTCCATGAAAATAGAGTGAATCCGTTATACCCAGAACTTCTCCGACAAAAATCTGATCTGTGTAATCAAAGTCAACTTTAGCATGATAGCCCTTGTATTCCATTAAAGAATTCATTTTTCCACCTCCCCGATTTCTGTCAAAAACTTGATGACAGCTTTAATCTGATATTTATAAAGTTCGTTTCCAGGATGAGGCCCGTCAAACTGCAAAATACGATTTGATGTTTCGTGTAAATACCCTATTCCCGATCCTCGTCCACCAGAGAACTTCGAACAGCCGCATCTTTTCATCAGCGCATCTAAATCTCGAGTTGTAAAATTACTTGGCATCGGTTTCGAAAGTAATTTCTGTAATAATTCATCCTTCTTCGGCATATCCTCCTCCGCTGTAACTAATATGTAGTTACATTATCAGAGCCTGGATATTCTGTCAACTTCCATTTTGAGTCATCGCTTTTTTGTCGTTTCACAGCGTTGCTGTTCACTCGTCAACCGGCCCTTCTCCGGCTCCCTGCCTGATCAGTACACGTGTGAACAGTTACTTCACAGTTCTTCGACGGCCTTCGTGAAGATCTCGCCGGCGGCGCGGGCGAGCTGGGCAATGTCGTGGATCCGGACCTGATGATGGCCATACATGAGGCTGAGGTTCTCGAGGTTTTCTGTGCGTCCCAGGAAGAGTCCGTATACGAGGATGCCCTGTGCGCGCATCTCGGCGATGGCGTCGGCGGCGTCATCGACAGCCGGTCGACCTTCGTATGCGCTGCCGAGCGGGTACTTCTCACAGGCAGAAAGGCGCGTCGAGTCATCCGGGCTCGCATCGGTCAGGACGATCAGGATGTGTTTTCGGCTATCAGCGCTCCCGCCGACAGTGCAGTTTCGTCTGCTTTTATGCAGAAGTTCATCCGCGGCGAGGCGCAGGCCGAGGCCGTCGCGATTCCAGCCGGCGGCATAGAAATGAAAGAGATGCGCGCAGTCCCGTTCGGAGAAGTCCTTCATTTTCTCGAGGACGGTGTAGCCGCGGAGCGAGCGGAAATTCCAGACGGCGGCCGGCACGTGGCAGTTTTTCAGCGCTTCCGCGAGAATCCAGGCCTCAGCCGCGAGCTGCTCCTGCATCTGCATGCGGGAGGCGCTGGCGTCGAGCAGCAGGGTCACATCGAGTGGCATCTCCCGCTCCGGGCGCTGCTTTTCGAAGACATCCGAGTCATGCACGATCGGCATGCGCCAGGCACGCACCGGATCGAGACGCCCCATCGGAGAATGCACCGCGACGTTCTCCCGAAGATCCGACAGCGTGAGCTCGAGGCGCGCCGAAAGGCGCCGCACGAGCGATCGCGCAAGCTCCCCCTCCGACTCGAAGAAGCGCCGGTTCGCGAGCTCCTGCCGCGCACTATCCTGCCGTACCTTCGCCGTTTCGGAGTCGAAGAAGCCGCCTCGCGGCGCTGTCGCATCTGTCCGTGGCTCTGTACCCGAAGCTGCTCCTGCCCTGTCTTCTGCACGGTGCGTCACCGTCTGTATGTCGTTCTTTCGATCCCACGCCTTCTCACGCGCGCTCATCCGTCCTGCCGAAGAGCCGCCGAAAAATATCCCATCCGTCACATATACATGGCAGCCGCGGTGCCCGCCGACACAGAGCCGCGCGTCGAGCAGCCGCAGCTCCTCGTCCGTATACAGCGAGCGTCCGAAGCAGGCCGTGATGTACGCGCGCTCCCCCGCCGCCCCTGCGCCGCCGTGTTTGGCATCCGACGCCACCTGCGTGGAGGCAGAGGCATTGGCCGGGCACGAGTTTTTCATCATCAGTGTATCGGTGTGCTGGTGCTCGGTCCTGAAAACGTGCTGCAGGATCCAGGCCTCCACCCCGTTCAGGGCAATGTGCACGGGCTTCACTTCAGCCTCTCCGCGGTAGGCGAAGAAGCGCGTGAGGATCGCGCGAAGGGTGGCCGCCACCTCATCTGCACGGAGAGTCGGGTCGAGCTCGAGGGCAGCAGCGAGGGCCCTGCGATCAGGCGCGTACACCCGCGTTTTCCGGCCGAGCACGCGGCTCCAGCGGATTGTCTGCTGGTCGAGGAGGCGCTTGTTTTCGGCCATCCACTGCTGACGGTTGAGATGATGAAGGCGCGCGAAATACGCCTCGGCATGCTGCGTGCGAAGCGCCTCAAGTGCGGGCCGGGACGGCAGCTCACGCGCATAGACGTAGGACTCGATGCCGAGCCAGAGGGTGTCACTGAGGATCGCCGCGCGTCGGCTCTCCGACACCTCCTCGAGCAGCGCCTCCGTCGGGCGACCGAGCCACTTATGTGTGAGCCCGATGACGAGGTTCATGTAGAGATCCGCCCGCCCATCTTCCATAAACGACAGAAAATCCGGCGTGAAGGCATAGTCTCCCGCTGCCGTCCACACTAGATTTTCTGCTCGTTTCCGCTCGTCCTCTGCTCCAGCCATATCTACCTCAATCAAAGACTTCTCTTCCGCCGCGGTCCGGGATCCGCGCAGTGATCACGTCGCGGATCAGCTGCTGCTCATGCGGGTCAAAGCACTTGTTGACGATGCCCATGTCGAGCGCGGTGCGGATCGAGATCCCGAGCTGCATGAGGCCGATCGCATCCTGCAGACCACGAAGGTCCACCGCCCGCTCCGAAATCTCCGCGTGCTCCGCCTTCTCACTCAGCTCATAAAAGAGCTTCACGAACTGGTCGCGCCAGCTCTTCCGGATCGTCGGGAAGCGCCCCTCGAGCACACGGCAGAGGTTCTCCTCCGAGATGATCGGCATCGCGATCACGAGAAAACGTGACGCCAGCGCCTCATTGAGCTCCCGCGTGCCCTCGTAGCCATAGTTCATCGTCGCGATGAAACGTGTCGCCGGATGCAGCGCCAGCCGCTCATAGCCCGGCACATCGATGGCCCGTCGATGATCCAGCACACTGTGCAGCACCGCCAGCGCCTCGTTCTTCGCCATGTTGATCTCATCGAGGACCGCAAAGCCGCCGTACCTACCCGCGAGGTAGACCGGTCCCGGCTTGAATACGACCCGACTTCCATCGAAGCTGTCCGCCCCGATCATCGACGCCGCATCCATCCCCACATGGAAGGACACATCCCATACCGGACGTGCAAACAGCGCCGCCAGATTCTCGCAGAGGATGTTCTTGCCCGTCGCCTTCGGTCCCGACAGCAGCAGATTCTGCCCGCTCAGAAGCGCCGCGATCGCCGCCTCCCAGATCGCCCGCCCGTAGTACGGACACTCCGGCGTCGGGATTCTCGCCACGACTTCCGGGCCCAGCGGCACCTTCTTTTCTTCGCTTACATGGTCCTGAACAAGCTGAAGCAAATGCTCATTCACACCATCACGCTCTAGGAGCTCTATCAAATCAGTCATCATAAATATGCCTGCTCGTAATCAGCAGCTCAATCAAATCGATCTTCATATACGCCTGCTCGTAATCAGAGTTGAGAAACACGGGGGCGTCAACCTTCCTAGAAGACTACTCGTAATCAAAGTTCAGAAACATGGGTTTGATTTCCACGACTTCGTCGTATTCCTTCTGTGATACAGTGACACTGGAATTCAGCGCCCGGAGGTCCTTCTTCACGAGGGCGAGCGCGTCCGCCGGGGTCTCGGCGCGGCCCTCGCGGATCACGCGGATCATGCGCTCGAGCACGACCGGGTGGGCATAGCGAGCCGGCACGTCGAGGGCTTCACCGACGAGCGCGCTCTCCATCTGTGCGACGGCAGAAGCATTGGCAGCGCGAACCTTCCGCACGTTGTTCTGCGCGTTCGGCAGCACGCGGGATGCGGCGAGCAGGAAGATGATCGCGAAGCCGAAGAACACGACATAGATCGCGCTCGTGCCGCCCTGCAGGAGTCGGACAATGCCGAGGGCCGTCGCGCAGATGGCCATGATGAGCACGACGAGGGCCACCCATTTCGCGCTCGGATTCACGCGCTGGACGATGCGGAGCTGCTTCGCCGTCGCGGCGAGCTGCCGGTACAGTGCCGGCTGCTTCTCAAGCGTCGCCTTCTCCTCCTCGAGCTTTTCGATCGTCGCTTCAGCGGCCGGCGTGAGGTGCTCGGCATAGCGCCGCTTCTCTTCCTCTTCCGCGGCACGCAGCTTCTGCTCAGCCTCGCGGCTGTGGGTCGGGAGCTCCGGGCAGCGCTTCGTGATCTCCTCGAGCATCGCATCTGCATACGGCTCGGCCTGCACGGCGCAGCGGATCTGGTGCCCGCTCTTCAGCTCCACGACGATGTACGCCATACTGCCGAAGATCCCCTTGCCGGTGAAGCCGCCCTTCGACATCGCGACCTGCTTGAAGATGCGGTTCATGTCCGTGAAGAGGACGTAGCGGCTCCGGTCCAGCATCATCGAGGACAGGAACACTGCCCGATCGCTGACGCCGAGACGCCCGATCTTCACCATGTGCTTCTTTTCGATATTCAGTTCCTCCGGAGACAGATCCGTCGCCACGGCTGATAGAAAAACACTCATAATTCGTCGATCCTTTGCTGTAGATTTACGAAAGGCGGAAGTGCCACCACCTCCGCCTTTCGCTTGCATATTCGTTTTTAGTGAACTCCCCCGCGTCAGCGCATCCTGATGGAAGCATTGGCCGAGCCTGGATGGAGGGATGCAGGCGGCTCAGTGCGGGGAAGAAGGTGATGCAGTGTCAGGCCTTCGCAGGCTTCTTCGTAGCCTTCAGGAAGAGAACGAGGAAGAGTACGGCGACGAGGATGCCGATCGGATAAGCGACCATGGTGTTATAGATCGTCGCGCCCTCTGCTGTCTTCTGGTTCACGAAGCCACCGAGGCACTCCGGTGCGAGGATGAAGTAGGTCGCGCTGACGGCGCTCATGAAGGTCGCCGGAACAGCGGTGATCCAGTAGTTCTTCTTCTCACGGAAGAGGTACATCGAGGCTGCCCAGAGGACGATCATCGCGAGGGTCTGGTTCGTCCAGCTGAAGTAACGCCATACGATGGTGTAGTCGAGCTGGGAAATGATGGCACCGGCACCGAGTACCGGGATGGTCAGCATGAGTCTCGTCTTCCAGTTCTTCATGTCGAGACCCGCCCAGTCGGCGATGGTCAGACGTGCGGAACGGAAGGCGGTATCACCAGAGGTGATCGGGCAGGCGATGACGCCGAGCATCGCAAGTGCGACACCGACGGAGCCCATGGTCTTGATGCAGACGTCGTAAACGGCGGCAGACTGACCACCTGCGAGGCTCTCCTGCAGTCCTGTGGAGAGTCCACCGGTCTTCTCATAGATCGCGCAGCCGGCAGCGGCCCATACGAGGGCGATGATACCTTCGCCGACCATCGCGCCGTAGAATACGAAGTGACCCTGCTTCTCGCTCTTCAGGCAACGTGCCATCAGCGGAGACTGGGTGGAATGGAATCCGGAAATCGCGCCGCAGGCGACGGTGATGAACATGAAGGACCAGATCGGGGTTCCCTTCGGATGCATGTTGTAGAAGTTCGTCCAGATCTCAGGGATCGTGTAGGCCGGATTCGTCATGATACCGAAGATGACACCGACGGCCATCGCGATCAGGCAGATACCGAAGATCGGATAGATACGTCCGATGATGGCATCGATCGAGATGAAGGTGGCGATGAAGTAGTACAGCAGGATGATGGCGAGCCAGAAGGAGCCGTTCGCCAGCAGTCCGGAGCCGGTGCCGTTCGGATCGATCATCTTCACGATCAGGCTGGCCGGGCCCTTCGCAAATACGGTGCCGACCATGATGAGGAGAACGACCGAAAATACACGCATGACGTTCTTCATCACGCCGCCGAGATACTTACCGGTAACCTCAGAGATGGAGCCACCGTTGTTTCGCTCGGAAAGCATACCAGAGAAGTAATCATGGACACCACCGGCGAAGATGGTACCACAGGTGATCCACAGGAAAACGACCGGGCCCCAGAGTGCACCCTGCAGAGCACCGAAGATCGGGCCGAGGCCGGCGATGTTCAGAAGCTGAACCAGAAACAGCTTCCACTGTGGCATGACGACGTAATCGACGCCATCATTGATTCTGACGGCCGGTGTTTCACGGTCATCCGGTCCGAAGGTACTGTCGACGAGTTTACCATAGGTAAAATAGCCGGCGACGAGTGCGATCAGACATAAGAAAAAGCTAATCATACAAGCCTCCTTAGCGCAGCAGACATATTAAGACCATACGGAATTGCATGGACATATCCCCCTCCACTGCTTTTATTAATTTCCATCTTAGTCTTCTAAGATTTAATATTCAATAGTTTTGTGAAATTAATTTTCAGATTTTCAAGTATTTCGAAATTTTTATGCAGCTTGTACGAAAATATTTTTCATCTTTGAGCAGAAATCATCTTGCATTTCATCGCAGGCGTGTTTCAAAATCAAGTACAGCCGCCCGACCCCCTTGACAAGCGGATTTCATCGATGTTAAATTAATGCTCCAAAACCATGTAATGGAGTGGATTTTTCTGAAGCGACGCCCGAGGCGCGCTTTATTTTTCGCCACACAGTCGGGAGGCTGCTTTCCCCGCTGCGTGGCCTTTTTTTGCGCTGAAAACGACCGGCAGTTTATGGGGTCAGACCCCCCATTCGTTCTGGGAAACCAGGATGTGATGCTATCACACGAAATGAAAGGAGAACTTATGGACCAGACATTTATGAAGGAGCGTCCGATCGTGCCGCTCGTGATTTCCATGGCGATTCCGATGACGATTTCCATGCTCGTGAACTCGCTCTACAACATCATCGACAGCTACTACGTCGCTCGCATCAGCGAGCAGGCGATGACCGCGCTGTCCCTCGTCTACCCGGCGCAGAATCTGCTCATCGCGGTGACGGTCGGCTACGGCATCGGCATGAACGCCGTGATCGCGTACTCGCTCGGCGCTGGTCTCCAGAAGCAGGCAAACACCGCAGCGACCCTCGGTCTCCTCGGAAATATCCTCCACGGCATCCTCATCAGCGTGCTCTGCATCTTCGGGATGTCGGCCTTCGTAGGACGATTTTCGGACGATGCTGACATCATCCGCTTAGGCACCCAGTATGCACGTATCGTCTTCCTCTTCGGTGTGCCGAACGCGGCCGCCATCTCCTATGAGAAGATGTTCCAGGCCATCGGCCGTATGAAGGTCTCGATGGTCAGCATGCTGATCGGCTGTCTCGTCAATATCGTGCTCGACCCGATCATGATTTTCGGCTTCGGACCGATTCCGGCGATGGGCATCTCCGGTGCGGCATGGGCTACGGGAATCGGACAGGTCGTATCGCTCATCATCTATCTCGTCATCTATCATCGCGATCTCGAGAACATCCCGGTGCGCATCGCTCCGCGGAAGATGACTCAGGTCGGCACCACCCTCGTAAAGGTCTACAGTATCGGCATCCCGGCAGCCCTCAACCTGGCACTGTCCTCCCTGATGATCACCGTACTGAACGGTATCCTCGCCGTCTACTCCGCATCGTATGTCCTCGTGCTCGGCGCATATTATAAGCTGCAGACCTTCATCTACCTCACCGCAAACGGCATCGTACAGGGCATGCGTCCGATCTGCAGCTATAACTACGGTGCCGGCGAGTTCAAGCGACTGAAGGCGATTTTCCGTACCGGACTCGCGATGGTGAGTGGCGTCATGGTCATCGGCACACTGATCTGCATCCTGCTGCCGAACCAGCTCATCGGAATCTTCGCGTCGAGTGCTGATACCATCCAGCTGGGACGTGAAGCGCTCCTCATCATCTGCCGCGGCTTCGTGCTGTCCGGCGTCTCCGTGACCATCTCCGGCGTCCTCGAGGGGCTCGGCAAGGGCGCGGAATCCCTCGTGATTTCACTCATCCGTTACATCGTGGTTCTCCTGCCACTCGCATACTTCCTAAGTCAGGCCATCGGTGCCGTCGGTGTGTGGCAGGCCTTCTGGATCACGGAGTGCACTGCCGCAGTGCTTTCCGTTCTTCTCTTCCAGCGTATCATGAAGAAGATCCAGGCAGAATCTCAGAACTTATCTTTGCAGTAGTACATGAAAGGGGTATACCATGAACATCCGCTACATCGAACATTCCTGTTTTCTCATCGAAACCGAGGACTGTTATCTCCTCTTCGATTATTACGCGGGCGACGTTTCGCTCCCGACGCTTGATTCGTCGAAGCCGCTGGTTCTCTTTTCGAGCCATGCGCACCATGATCACTTTTCAGCTGAGATCTTCGCGCTGCAGGTGCGCTATCCGAAGTGCTTCTTCGTGCTCTCGGCCGACATCCCGGTTCCGGCGGCCGTCCAGCCTTTCACGTGTTCAATGCTTCCACACGAGCACCGTCTCCTTCAGTTTACGAATGGGCGGGCGGCGGTGTCGGTGGCGCCAGCCGATACACTGAATGCCGATGCGCTGAACGCCGACGCGCTGAACGCCGACGCGCTGACCGCCGATACACTGAATGCTGGTGCGCCGAACACGGATGCCTTGGACGTCGACCTTTCGGTCGAAACTCTCCGCTCAAATGATGAGGGCGTCGCGTTCATCGTCCGGATCGGGGACCTCTGCATTTACCACGCCGGCGACCTCAACAACTGGTGGTGGAATGGGGATACGGAGGATCAGAAGCTCGCAGAGCGCTACCACGAAGAGCTCGAGCACATACGTGGTCAGCACTTCACGGCGGCTTTCATCCCTCTCGACCCGCGCCTTCAGGGCTGGTGGAAGGGCATCGAGGATTTCATGCATTATGCGGATGCAGACCGGATCTTCCCGATGCATAACTTCGGTGAGCAGGGTCTTCCGAAGAAACTCCTCTCCCTCGATTGTGTCGCCGACTATAAGGATCGCATCTGCGACGTCGAGGAACCGCTGAGCTGCTGGAAAATCTGAAGCTGCGACATCCACCGCATAAAAAAGGAAGGCGTCCCTAAATAAAAGGGAAGCCTTCCTTTTTCAGTCCTGCTTTTTCTACACATCGACTACCTATATAAAACCAGTGCGGATGCAGGATACACATCTCCGCACTGGCTTTCGTCACTTACAGGCAAGCAGCTCTATATGCTTCGATCACATAAGCGTCTACGCTGTCGCACTTATGTAAATGCCTTTTCTTCGCTCAGTGCGAGGCTTCCATCAAACCCGCTCATCATCATCGCGAAGCAGCGTGGTGTGCCGTTCGCATCCACGAAGGATATGCCGTGGTGCGGTGTATCGCCCGGGAAGGAAA
>CABTMH010000106.1 GCA_902485915.1 uncultured Oribacterium sp.
ACAGAAGGCAATCGGTGACTTCTTTCGCCAACTCGACAACCTTATCACCCTTCATCAGCGAAAGCTGGAGCTGCTGAAAAGGCTCAGAAATTCACTCGTTGACCATTGTTTTATAGGAGAAAAATATACTATGAGCAAGATAATATTGTACCACGGTAGTCCGAACCGAGTAATAGTGCCGAAGTTTGGTTTCGGCGAGGATCGCCATGATTATGGAAGGGGATTTTACCTTACGGAGAACCTGGAGCTGGCGAAGGAATGGGCGGTGTGCAGGCCGGATGAGACGCATGGCTGGGTACATAAGTACGAGCTGGAGATGGATGGGCTGAACATTCTGGATTTTCAGAAGTACGATGTGCTGTCCTGGCTTGCGGAATTAATGAAGCATCGCGATGCCGCGGACTCGAGGCGATATAAGATGCTGGCACAGAAGTTTATCGATAAGTACGGAATCGATACCTGTGGATATGATGTGATCACAGGATGGAGAGCGAATGCGTCGTATTTTTACATTGCGAAAGAGTTCGTGCGTGATAACATTGACATAGAGATACTGGAGGAATTACTGTCACTCGGCGGTCTCGGCATTCAGTTCTGTATCAAATCAGAGCGTGCATTTGCCCAGCTTTCCGAAGTGGAGCAGGGCATCATGAGTGTGGACTACAGCGAGTTCAATGACCGATATAATGAGCGGGATATCAACGCCAGAAACAAGATGCGTGCGCTCGTGGACTCCGATGCCAACAAGGTGACCCATGTGTTCAGTACACTGTTTGAGAGGTGATCGAAATGCGTGCTTATCCAGATGCATATTTAAGTGATGTGGTCGAGAATCAGGGAAAGCTGTTTGATCTCGTGGCGCAGGAGTATCCTGGAAAGGATACGGCGGCTTTTATCGATGCTTACATGCGGAGTAAAACCAGAAAGAGCATCGATGATGCGCAGGCGTATGTGAATACCATGAGCGCGCCGGAGCTGTGGGTGTATTTCCGTAAAACGGATGGATATGAGCTGCAGGATGGAAAAACGCTGGAGGGCTTTACGCCGGACTGGATCGGCGAATTCTATGCGTACTATCAGTGGTACTACGATATGCCGAGCAGCGAGGTCGTAAAGCAGGTGCCGGTGACGTTTCTCGTGAAGGCATACGGCGGACTGCATGACCTCGACCTGGACCTGGCGGTGAAGAAGGTCGGGGAGACGAAATAAGAAATCGGCAGGAGGACTGCGGATAAACGGGAGAAGTGTGTATGGGCCATTTTGATAGAGAAGCTGATTTTGAACAGGCGATGATTATGGCGCTCCAGAGCTATGGATGGGAGAAGAAGGTTCTGTACTGTCCGACAGAGCAGGATCTGATTCAGAACTGGGCGGATATTCTTTTCGAGAACAACCGCGATATCGATCGTCTTAACGACTGTCCGCTGATCAAGGAAGAGATGGATGAGCTGATCGAGCAGGTGCGGACACTTCGCACGCCACTGGCGCTGAATGGCTTTATCAACGGGGGAACCGTTTCCATCACGCGCAAGAACGAAAAGGATACGCTTCACTACGGAAAAGAAGTCAGTCTGAAGATGTATGATCGTATGGAAATCGCAGCAGGCCAGAGTCGCTATCAGATTGTGGAGCAGCCGCTCTTTCCGCGCCATGAGAAGGTGCTGCAGGATCGCCGTGGCGATCTGATGCTGCTCATCAACGGTATGCCGGTCTTCCATATCGAGCTGAAGCGCTCGGGAGTGGATGTACAGGAGGCGGTAAACCAGCTGATGAAGTATGCGCATGAGGGCATCTTCACAGGCCTGTTTTCTCTGGTGCAGGTATTCGTCGCGATGAATCCGGAGAAGGCGCTGTATTTCGCAAATCCGGGACCAGATGGACGGTTCAATTCGGATTTCTATTTCCACTGGGCAGATCTGAATAACGATCCGATCGATGACTGGAAGCAGGTCGTCGAGCGACTGCTGTCGATTCCGATGGCGCATCAAATGATCGGCTTCTATACGGTGGCCGATGATTCGGATGGGATTCTTAAGGTCATGCGCAGTTATCAGTACTATGCGGCGAATAAGATTTCTGACCGCGTTGCGAAAAATGACTGGGCAGCAGGCCAGCAGCTCGGGGGCTATGTCTGGCATACGACGGGCTCGGGTAAAACGATGACGTCGTTTAAGTCGGCGCAGCTGATTGCGAAGTCGAAGGACGCTGATAAGGTCGTCTTTCTGATGGACCGTATCGAGCTGGGCACGCAGTCACTGAAGGAATACAGGGCGTTTGCGGATGATGCTGACGAAATTCAGGATACGGAAGATACCATCGCACTGATCGCAAAGCTGAAAAGCGGTGATCCGAACAGCACATTGATCGTCTCCTCGATTCAGAAAATGAGCAACATCAAGGAAGATGCAGCGAGCAAGATGCGTGCAAAGGATCTCGAGGATATCCAGAACAAGCGCCTCGTATTTATCATCGATGAGTGCCATCGTTCGACTTTCGGAGAGATGCTGTCGACGATTAAGGAGACATTCCCGAAGGCACTCTTTTTCGGTTTTACCGGAACGCCGGTCTTTACGGAAAACGAACAGGCGATGAGTACGACAGCTGATATCTTCGGTGATGAACTGCATCGCTACAGTATCGCCGATGGCATACGTGATAAAAACGTGCTGGGCTTTGATCCGACCATGGTCAAGGTTTATCGGGATCAGGATCTCCGAAAGGAAGTAGCACTTCGTGAGGCGGGAGCGATTTCGGTGGAGCAGGCAGTTTCGGATCCGATGAAGAGTAAGGTCTACTATAAGTTTATGTCGGCGACGGAGGTTCCGATGGCAGGCATGAAGCTGGAGGATGGAAGCTACCGGAAGGGCATCGAGGATTATATCGGAAAGGAAGCCTGGCAGACCGACGAATATCAGAACGCGGTGATCGATAACATGATGGAAAACTGGCTGACACTGAGCCGGAACTATAAGTTCCATGCAATCATGGCGACATCCAGTATCCCGGAGGCAGTACAGTACTATCGGAAGTTCCGAAAGAACTATCCGGAGCTGAAGCTGACCTGTCTCTTCGATCCGACGATCGATAATAAGGGCGGCGAAAAGACGCTGGCGAAGGAAGATGGCATCAGAGAGATGCTGGAGGACTATAATCAGCGATATGGGCAGAACTTCGATATCGCGGGATATGCGGCTTTTAAGAAGGATGTATCGGCGAGACTGGCGCATAAGAGACCGTATGTGCGGATGAAGCCGGAGGAACAGCTCGATCTTCTGATCGTCGTGAATCAGATGCTCACGGGCTTCGATTCGAAGTGGATCAATACCCTATATCTGGATAAAGTGCTGCTTTATCAGAATCTGATTCAGGCTTTCTCCAGAACCAACCGTCTCTTTAATATCAACGAGAAGCCGTTTGGTTCGATTCGTTACTATCGCATGCCACATACGATGAAGCGGAATATCGAGGATGCCGTAAAGCTGTATTCTGGTGACCGTCCGCAGGGACTTTTCGCGGATCATCTGCCGGAGAATGTAGCGCACATGAACCTCACATATCAGGATATGGTCGCGGTCTTCAAGAGTGCGGATGTTCCGGATATGGACCAGCTGCCGAAGGATGTTCCGTCGAGAGCGAAGTTTGCAAAGCTGTTCAGAGAGTTTGCCACCTATCTGCAGGCTGCCCGCATTCAGGGCTTCCGCTGGGAGAAAACGGAGTATGAGAGGAAGGCGGATGCCGATGATGTGGCGCAGACCGGAACGATCACACTGATTCCGACGGAGGAAAAGTGGCAGATTCTACTGCAAAGATATAAGGAGCTTGCGAACAGTACTCCGGATGATGGCGGAAACGGAGGAGATGGCGAAATTACGTTCCCGATCGATCCGTACCTGACCGAGCAGAGCACCGGCGTGATCGATAACGACTACATGAATTCACGCTTCGTGAAGTGGAAAAAGCAGCTGATGGATCCGAATACCGATCCACAGGAGCTGGAGAACACGTTGGCGGAGCTGCATAAGTCGTTTGCCTTCCTCTCACAGGAAGATCAGAAGTTTGCGAATCTCTTCCTGCATGATGTGCAGACTGGTGATGTGCATCTCGAGCCGGATAAAACCTTCCGTGATTACATCGTCATGTATGCGAAGAATGCGAAAACGACGCAGGAAAAGCGCCTCGTGAATTACCTCGGGGTTTCCGAAGAGCTTCTGACCGATATCATGGATGCGCATGTGACGAAAAATAAGCTGAACGAGTATGGACGATTCGATGCACTGAAGGGATCCGTCGTGAAGGAAAAGGCACAGGCGTACTTTACGAAGGTGGATGGTAAGAAGCTGCCGCCGTTTATGGTGAATAACCGAGTGGATGAGCTGCTTACGAAGTTTATACTGAGTGACGGCTGTGATATCCCGGATCCAGATGCAGACTCTTCGGAGCAGGAGAAGAAAGATAAGTAAACAGTAAAACTGATTGGTCCTTCATCGGCGTAGAAAGGAGCATTTTATGCCGAGTGAATATCAATCAAATGATCAATTAAAGGAGTACTATCGCAACTGGATTTCGGTATACAAGGAGGGTGCCATCCGGGATGTCACCCTTCGGAAATATCAGATGAGCCTCGCCTGGATCGAGAAGCTCGCGCCGGATCTCAGACTCTGTGACCTGACGCGCGTGGCGTATCAACAGATCATCAACGAATACGCGAAGGATCATGAGCGCCAGACGACGATGGATTTTCATCATCAGCTGAAGGGCGCGGTCCTCGATGCCGTGGATGAAGGACTGATTCCACGTGATCCGACCAGAAAGGTGATCATCAAGGGTAGAACCCCGACCAGCAAGAAAATCAAGTATCTGAACCAGTTTGAGCTGCATACGCTTTTAAAGAGCCTTCGATTAGGAGAGAGCGTCAGCTGGGACTGGTTCATTTTGCTGGTGGCAAAGACGGGTATGCGTTTTTCGGAAGCGCTGGCGATCACACCAGATGATTTTGATTTCGCACACCAGACGCTGTCGATCAGCAAGACCTGGAACTATAAGGAGGGCGGCGGATTTGCACCGACGAAGAATAAATCCTCGGTTCGGAAGATACAGATTGACTGGCAGATCGTCATGCAGTTTGCAGCGCTCGTCAGGGACCTCCCGCCGAACCAGCCGATCTTCGTCGTGGGGGATGAAAAGGTCTATAACTCGACCGTCAATGACATCCTGGAACGCTACTGCCGAAAACTGGAAATTCCGGTGATTTCTGTGCACGGACTGCGCCATACACACGCCTCGATTCTCCTCTATGCGGGTGTATCCATCGCGAGCGTGGCGCGACGTCTGGGCCATGCCAGCATGACGACGACACAGAAGACCTATCTGCATGTTATCCAGGAGCTCGAAAATCAGGATGTGGATCTCGTTATGCGATCCCTGGCAAATTTAACGTAACGAAATAGGCAAACGCCGATGAAGGACGTGGCAAATATGATGTATCCATACATGACATTTAACGACGATACAGAAGTGACCCATTCACAGATGCTGGAGGATGGATCGGTCAAAGTATATATCGAAACACCGGTGGAAGACGGATTTAAGAATCTGACCTGCTGGCTGCCGAAATATCAGTATGAAAATCATGGGTATGATGAAAATGAACTGGAACACTGGAAAGCGTTCATCCGGAGCAATGCGCATATCATCATGGAACTGGCGTAAGAAGATGACAGGAAAGCTGCCTGTTACGGCAGTGAACGGATGGGTTGACCAGTGCGGGCGGAGACGGCAGTAGAGGAGCCTGCATTGGCATGCGACTGTAGCGGGTGTCAGAGACAGGAGGTATACAGATGGACTGGGCCGATGGGAAGCAGCGGTGCTGCTGGGCGAATCCGAAAAACGAGCGGTACATCCGCTATCATGATGAAGAGTGGGGTGTGCCGGTTCATGATGATCATAAGCTGTTTGAGATGCTGGTTCTGGAGTGCTTTCAGGCGGGGCTGTCCTGGGAGTGTGTTCTGAATAAGCGGGAGGCGTTCCGTGAAGCGTTCGATGGTTTCGATCTGGCGGTGGTTTGTGCCTATGGTGAGGAGAAGATGGCGTCGCTACGGAATAACGCCGGGATCATACGAAATCGTCTGAAGATACAGGCAGCAGTGACAAATGCGAGGATCTTTCGGGCGATACAGGAGGAGTACGGCAGCTTCGCGGAGTATCTCTGGCACTGGACGGATGGGCAGGTGGTGTATGAGCAGGGGCGGACGAAGTCGGAACTCTCAGACCGGATTTCGATGGATCTCAGGAAGCGCGGTATGAAGTTTGTCGGAAGCACTGTGATCTATGCTTATCTGCAGGCGGTTGGTGTGATCTATGCGCATGATGCCGGATGCTGTTATAACGCCGAATTTCTAATATGGCAGAATATAAGTGAAAAAACACACGATAAAACGGATTTTATCAGTTATAACTGATAAAATCTGGAAAATATCAAATTTATCGGATATAACTGCGAGAATTCGATGAGCGCGGGCGGAGACGGCAGTAGAGGAGCCTGCATTGACATGCGATAGTAGAGGAAAAGCTTTCTATAAGATGTTTGTGCTTGCCATCGATGCAGAGAAGTGCTCCAGGAATTGAGCGGCCGGGCGCGGTCAATGCTCTATAGGTCCGAAAAAATGTAGTATTCGTCACAGTTACCACCGAAAAAATGTGCTCAATACTAAAAATACGTCCGAAAAAATGTAGAATTCGGCACAAATATAACCGAAAAAATGTTATTATAAAGACGGATGGTTATGGGTATGGTTAGTGTACAGGAGATTTGGGATGGAAAGAGAACTGTTTGCGAAGCTGGAACACTGGAAGAATAAAAAGAACAGAAAGCCACTGATCATACAGGGAGCACGGCAGGTCGGGAAGACCTGGATCATGAAGGAATTTGGTGCCAGATTCTATGAAAATACAGTCTATATCAATTTTGATAACAACCAGGCGATGAAGGACGTGTTTGAGCTTGACTTCGATCTGAAGAGGATTCTGTCGGCGATTAAAATAGAGTATGGTAAGAGCTTCCATGCCGAGAACACACTGCTTATATTTGATGAGATTCAGGAAGCGCCGAAAGCATTGGCGTCCTTGAAATACTTCTATGAGAATGCGCCAGAGTATTCGATTATCGCAGCAGGCTCCCTGCTGGGCGTTGCATTACATGAGGGGACGTCCTTCCCTGTCGGAAAAGTGGATTTTCTGAAGCTGTGCCCGATGAACTTCCGCGAATTTCTTCTGGCAGTGGGAGAACAGGGCCTGTACGAAACGTTAAAGAACCAGGACTATGAACTGGCCAATGCTTACGCCGGAAAATATGTGGATCTGCTTAAAAAGTATTACTACGTAGGAGGCATGCCGGAGGCGGTGCAGACGTATATTGATTCGGATGATTTGTATGAGGTGCGTGAAATTCAGAATAATCTTCTTCGGTACTATGAAGAGGATTTCAGCAAACATGCACCGAAAGCGGTCGTTCCACGCATTATGATGGTCTGGAATTCGATTCCTGCTCAGCTGGCGAAGGAAAATCGAAAGTTTATGTATGGTGCGTTACGCGAGGGGGCACGGGCAAAAGATTTTGAACTTGCCATCCAGTGGCTTGAAGATGCAGGACTGATCTTAAAGAGCTATAGAGTGTCGAAGCCGGATATTCCGCTGATTGCATATATGGAAATGAACAGCTTCAAGATGTTCATGTTCGATGTTGGGTTATTAACCGCGAAGGCAGGGCTGTCGGCCAGATTACTGCTGGATGGAAGCCGGATTTTTGAAGAGTTTAAAGGCGCACTCACGGAACAGTACGTTGCGCAGGAGTTACATGCTGCCGGATATCCACTATATTATTTCGCAACGGAGCGATCGAACGGAGAGATTGATTTCATGCTGCAGGGAGAGCTGGACTGCATTCCAGTCGAAGTGAAAGCAGAACAGAATCTCCGGGCGAAAAGCCTGAAAGCTTTCTGCGATAAATATAAGCCGAGTCTGGCGATCCGGAGCAGCATGGCAAATTATAAGGAAGAAGACTGGCTGGTGAATGTTCCCCTGTATATGCTCTCTGACTATTTGATGCACAGGGACGCCTGATCTCGTTAGAATTATCTATAATGAAAAGCGCTGACCTGCACACCACCATACGGGTCAGCCGTTTCGGCCAGACGAGCGGTATGAATGCGGTAGACCTGCACACCACCATGCGGGTCAGCCCCCATAAACTAGAAGTGATGATGTTTCGTGGAAAATTCCTGCAGAAATATACAAGTACTGGCGAAGTGTCGTATAATGTAGCTGCATGAGGTGAAGTCGGGCTTAGACCCATAAACTCGAAGAACACATAGAGTACAGGAGGCATGATATGAATTTTTCAGAGTGTATAGAGCAGGCGAGAACGCGTATCGGGAAGTACTGTAAGGCGTGTCCGGAGTGCAACGGGCGTGCATGCCGGAATCAGATTCCGGGTCCGGGGGCGAAGGGCGTCGGTGACACGGCGATCCGCAACTATGATAAGTGGAAGGAGATCCGTCTTCAGATGGACACGCTTGTAGAGAAGCGCCCGGTCGACACTTCCCTCGAGCTGTTCGGGAAGACCTTCCAGTATCCGTTTTTTGCGGGTCCGGTGGGTGCGGTGAATCTGCATTACGGCGATGCACTGAACGATATTTCGTACAACGATATCCTGGTGTCTGCGTGTGCGGAGCATGGCATCGCGGCGTTCACCGGTGACGGCACGAATCCGGACGTGATGGTGGCCGCGACCGCAGCCGTGAAGAAGGCCGGTGGTCTCGGCATCCCGACGGTGAAGCCGTGGAACATCGAGACGGTGCGCGAGAAGATGGCGCTTGTAAAGGAGGCCAATGCTTTCGCCGTAGCGATGGATGTCGATGCGGCAGGTCTTCCTTTTCTGAAGAATCTGACACCGCCAGCCGGCAGTAAGTCGGTGGAGGAGCTTCGTGAAATCGTGGAGGCAGCCGGGGTTCCGTTCATCGTGAAGGGAATCATGACCGTGAAGGGTGCGCTGAAGGCACAGGAGGCCGGGGCGGCAGCCATCGTGGTTTCGAACCACGGCGGACGTGTGCTCGACCAGTGCCCGGCGACCGCCGAGGTGCTCGAGGATATCGTGAAGGCTGTGCGTGCGACCGGCAGCGACATGAAGATCTTCGTCGACGGCGGTATCCGTTCCGGTGCCGATGTATTTAAGGCCCTGGCACTCGGCGCAGACGCCGTCATCATTGCCCGTCCGTTCGTGACGGCGGTGTACGGTGGCGCGGAGGAAGGCGTCGAAGCGTATATCCAGAAGATCGGCAGCGAGCTGAAGGACACCATGGAGATGTGCGGTGTGAGCACACTTGCGGAGATCACGAGAGACTGCGTGCGGGTGTAAAACTTCGAAGACGAAGTGGATAGCGAGGGGAGTCGAGGAAAGCATGGAGAGCTTCACTCGGACAACCGGCGACGCTGTGGATAGCGAGGGGCGCCGAGGAAAGCATGGAGAGCATCACTCGGACGACCGGCGATGATGTGGATAGCGATGGAGTCGGGTGGATGGAGTAAGACGTGATGAAGATGACGACGCTGTGTTATATCGAAAACGAGGGGAAGTACCTGATGCTTCACCGGGTGAAGAAGAACCATGACATCAATGCTGGAAAGTGGATCGGTGTCGGTGGGCATGTGGAAAACGGTGAGACGCCGGAGGAGTGCCTGCTCCGCGAGGTGAAGGAGGAGACGGGGCTCCGGCTGACGGCGTATCGCCTCCGCGGCCTCGTGACCTTCTTGAGCGACGTCTGCGAGCCGGAGCTTATGTGTGTCTTCACCGCGGATGCCTACGACGGTGAGCTGATCGAGTGCGATGAAGGCGAGCTCGCGTGGGTGGATAAATCGGAGGTTCTCGGGCTCCCGACCTGGGAAGGTGACCGCGTCTTCCTCGAGCGACTTCTCTCTGGCGATGAGCGCTTCTTCTCTATCAAGCTCCGTTACGAAGGCGATCGACTCGTGGAAAAGAAGATGACGGATTACTGCTCACACGTGTGTTAATTCGGCAGGGGCTGCTCCTTTCGGCCCCCTGTCTGAATCCAGTGAAAGAGAACAGTAACGATTACGGATTACTGATTCACTAGATATTATGTTTCGGGCAATCTATAATGGATCTAACCGGCATGTAAGATGCAGGGATAACGAAAATCAGGACGAAAATCAGGAGGAAAAAAGATGAAGTACGTATGTGATGTATGTGGATGGGAGTATGACGAGGAGCAGGGATACCCGGAGGGTGGTATCGCACCTGGCACGAAGTGGGAAGATGTTCCGGAGGATTTCGAGTGTCCGCTGTGCTCGGTTGGTAAGGACCAGTTCTCTGCAGAGGCTTAAAACCAGGATGTGCTGGAGACATGCACGAAGAGTTTTCACCGAAATGAATATGGTATAAAACAGGGGGGACGCCGATCGGCGTCCCTTTTTGTAGTTATGATTAGCCATCCGAAATTGAGCTCGGAGAAGAGGATCGCGTAATCTGACTGCTACTTCTCGCGATAATTCCGGAGACTGGTGGAGCGCTTGTTGCGTCCGGATTTGATTTCGATCGAGATGATCTGCACATTGATTTTTGAATGATCTGCACTTACACTTGCTTTTCTGCATATGATTTGACACAATCATATGCAGAAAGGCAGCATTCAGCGGATTGGTTCTGGACGTATGACGCGGTATATCAAGGCGTGATACTGTGATTTTTTTGAAGATTTTCATTCTGTATACATAGTGAAAGGCTCTCCATCGCGGAGAGCCTTTCACTATGTCGATCAAATCATCAGATGCACCAGGCGGCATAGAGCGGGATCGAGTAGAGCTGATCCTGCCATCCGAAATTGAGCTCGGAGAAGAGGATCGCGTAGTCGGGCTGGTACTTCTCGCGATAATTCCGGAGACTGGTGGAGCGCTTGTTGCGCCCAGATTTGATTTCGATCGGGATGATCTGCTCATTCAGATCACTCACCAGATCGATTTCCATGCTTTCCGATGGCTTGAAATAGTAGAGTGGTCTGTTCTGGCTCGCAAACTGTTGCATCACGTAGTTTTCGGTGACGGCACCCTTATAAATATTGTGCACATCCGGCAGCAGGTCACGATAGTGCAGGCTGCACATATGCGTCAGCAGGCCGGTGTCAGAGAGATAGACCTTGAAGCTGTCACTGTTTTCGTAGCCGCTGAGCGGTGAGAGTGGTGCTTCCAGACGATGGACTTTATAAATCATGCCGGAGGCATCCAGCCAGTCGATCGGCGCGAAGTAGTCCCGTTTATTTGCTTTCGGTTTTACTTCGCTGTATCTGAACTTCGGATTCTCTTTTGCGAGCTGGCGCGGAATCGAGCGGTAAACTTCCGTGATTTTTACGCTTTCCGCAGGGCTCGTCACGTATTTCGTCATGTCGGCGAGATAAGCGAGGCGCAGGTTATCGTAAATCAGTGCATCCACCTCGACGGCCAGCTTTCCGCTTTCCAGATAGGATAAAACGGCCTGTGGCATGCCACCGATATAGAGATAGTCCTGGTAGAGACGCAGTGCCTTCTCGTGCACGCCTCCCGCCAGAGGCATTCGCCTGAGGTACGCTTCGCGGATGCCATCACGGAGGAGGTCCTCGCCACAGGCGAGCAGGAACTCTTCGAAATCCATCGGGTACATCTTCAGTATACGGACCTTGCCCACCGGGAAGGAGCCCTCGAAACGTTTCAGCTTCACACCGAGAAGACTGCCAGCACAGAGGATGCGATAGGGCTTGTCGGATTCACAGAAGTACTTGAGAGATGTGATCGCGCGTTCGCAGGACTGGATTTCATCGAAAAAGATCGGCGTGCGGTCGTCTACACGCTGTCCGAGAATCTGACTGATCTGCAGAAGGATGGTCTCCGGATCGAGATTTCCCTTAAATACCGATGCGATATCAGCCCGCTCCTCGAGATTGATATAAATATAATTCTGGTACGTTTCTTCACAGAACTTCCGGATGATCCAGGTCTTTCCGATTTGCCGCGCACCGATCACCAGCAGCGGCGACGGGATGTGCTTCTGCTCCCACTCCATCAGCTGCTCATAAAATTTTCTATACATGCATCACACCTCGCCTTCCTTCGGGATAGTCAACTCTCGTTCCAGAGGATATTTCATAGGACGATTGTAGCATCGCGACGGCAGGAAATCCATGGATCAGACGGCATTTTCGCGAAAAAGATGAAATGCTTCAACGAAAAAACACGAAAAAGATGAAATGTTGCGGGAAATGTGCGAGAAATAGATGAAATAAATCGACGGATTCAAGTTCGAAAGTTGAAAGGGATATAGCTGTCTGGTAACAGTTCGAGCCCCGTCTGAACTGTCACGCTGTCTGAAAATTAGGGCAACTAAAATCTCTTGTGTACTTGACAAGGGGTATAATTCCATCAGTTTTGTCTGAAATACCATAAGATAAACCAGTGCCTTTAATGCGTCAATTTGTTACAGAAAATAAAACCTGTACAAATAACCGCCATTTTCACTAAAAACCGGCGTGATAATTTGTGCCACAGCACAGTGAAAGCTGCTCCCGAAAGTGCGATAATAGAGCTATCAGAACAGATCGTGAATTGACAACTGAAAAATGGAGGTGTGGATGTGAAGCTGACCGCAATCATGGATAACCACCGTAGCGAGCAGAAGGCGCTGACGGCTGAGCATGGGCTGTCGTTTCTGCTGGACACCGGGACGACGAAGATTCTTTTCGATTTCGGTGCCGGTCGGGCTGCGTATGACAATGCAGTAAAGCTGAACGTAGATCTCAAATCGATCGATTACGCCGTCGGAAGTCATGGGCACTACGACCATGGTGGTGGATATCCGTATTTTGTCGAGGGCGGATTGAACTGCCCGCTGATTACAGGGGACGGTTACTTCGAGGAAAAGTATGCGTTTGATGGGATGAAGGCGACGTACCTCGGCTGCAGCTTCGATGAGCGCTGGATGGAGGAACGTCGGATCGATCATCGCATCTGTCGTGAGATGATGAAGCTGGAAGACGACTGCTATGTCGTCGGTGGATTCCAGCGGACGCATGATTTCGAGACGATTCCGAAGCGCTTCGTGCTTCGGGATCAGGATGGCTGGAAGCAGGATGATTTCTCGGATGAAATCTGTCTCGTGCTGACGCGTCCAGAGGGGCTCGTCGTCATCGTGGGCTGCAGCCACCCGGGCATCCTCAATATTCTGAAGTCGGTGCAGACGCGTTTCCATCGACCGGTATATGCGGTCTTCGGCGGTACACACCTCGTAGAGGCAAATCAGCCGCGTATCGAAAAGACGCTGGATGAGATGAAGGCCATGGGTGTCCATCTGATCGGCTTCAATCACTGTTCTGGCGAACTGCTCCAGGAGAGGCTGGACGCCCATCCGGAAATCCAGCACTGCTATCTCGGCGCAGGGGACTGCATGTTCCTGTGAATTTCAGTGAGTGACATGAACGAAATACCGGAAGGTATGCGTGAAGTGATGATAATGAAAGAGATGAAGGGAGGGGAGATTCAGAATCTCGAAGAGCATTCGTGCAGGATGCGTTATCTGCTGGGGCGCTTCATCAGCTATGGCGGCGATCGTGCCGTACGGGAGATGAAGGCACGGCTTCTGCAGGAGGGAGAGAAGCAGGCAGAACTGCTTCTATGCACGGCAGAATGCTATTACGAGGAAAGCGGAAGTGCGACCAGAGCTTCGGAGCGGCTGCACCTGCATAAGAATTCCTTACTGTATCGGATGAAGCGGCTATACCAGCTTCTGGGAATCGAAAGGGATACGGCGTTTGTGCGGGAATTCTATGTTCGGCTGCTGCTGGAGTACTGGAACCAGAATTTTTAAAACATAAAAGGAGGTATGAAAATGTCTGGTTTATTCATTTTTGGCGTCATATTTTTAGCAGTTGTATGTATGGTCATCGCGATTTCAAAGTTCAACATGCACCCGTTCCTGGTGCTGACGGTGATCGCGATTTTAGTCGGTCTGGTATGTGGTATTCCGGCGGGCGAGGTCATCGATACCGTGAAGAGCGGCTTCGGTAATATCCTCGCAAGCATCGGTATCGTCATTCTCTGTGGCACGATCATCGGAACGATCCTGGAGAAGACAGGTGCCGCGCTGACGATGGCAAATTCGATTCTGAAGCTCGTGGGCAAGGATCGAAGCGTGCTGACGATGGGTATCACCGGCTACATCACCGGTATCCCGGTATTCTGTGATTCTGGTTTCGTTATTCTGAGCCCGATTTCGAAGGCACTGGCAAACCGTAGTAACATTTCCCTCGCAGTGATGGCGACGGCACTGTCCGGTGGTCTCTATGCGACCCACTGTCTGGTACCGCCGACACCGGGCCCGATTGCGATGGCGGGCACACTGGAGGCAGACCTCGGACTTACGATTCTCGTCGGCCTTCTGGTTTCCATTCCGGCCGTGGCTTCGGCACTGATCTATGCCAACAAGGTTTCCAGCAAGATCGATATCCCGGCGAATCCGGAGTATACCGTCGATGAGCTGATGGAGAAGTACGGTCAGCTGCCAGGTGCACTGCATAGTTTCTCTCCGATTCTTCTTCCGATCATCCTGATCGCACTGAAGTCGGTCAGCGATTTTCCAAGTGCACCATTCGGCTCTGGTGCCGTGAAGACCTTCTTCTCCTTCATCGGTAACCCGGTCATCGCGCTGATCATCGGTGTGTTCCTTTCCATGACGCTGATTCCGAAGAGTGAAAAGGAGAACGCACTGAAGTGGATCACCGAGGGCGTCACCAACTCTGCAGGTATTCTGGCTATCACCGGTGCCGGCGGATCCTTCGGTGCCATCCTTCAGAAGCTTCCGATCGCAGATGCGCTCAGTGCATCCCTGCTCGGACTCGGCGTCGGCGTTTTTCTTCCGTTCATCATCGCGGCACTTCTGAAGACTGCGATGGGTGCATCCACCGTTGCGATGATCACGACCTCAGCGATGATTGCGCCGATGATGCCGGCCCTCGGCTTCACATCTCCTCTCGCAAAGGTACTGGTTATCATGGCGATCGGTGCCGGCTCCATGACGGTTTCTCATGCCAACGACTCTTACTTCTGGGTTGTATCGCAGTTCTCCGATATGGATACGAAGGACGCATATAAGTGCCAGACCGGTATGACGGCAGTCATGGGTGTCACGACGATCATCGTCGTATTCATCCTGTCACTGATCTTCGTGCATTGATACACAGAATCATATGGATAGACATGCAGGGCGCTGGGGGTCCAGCGCCCTGTGATTTTTATGTATGTAGTACAGCCCGTCTTTTCGTCACTGGAAAGACGGGCTGCACTACGTTTAAGACATAGTGGTCAGCTTGATAATCAAAGCAGAAGACATGCTGCGATGCAGATAGTAAGAGCGCCTGCTCGAAAGGACAAATGATACCTTTAAAATATATAGGATTTAGAGCCTTGATATAATCGGTTTTATAGCATTGACAGCATGAAAGGAGATCAGTTCATCCACTTGACCTCGCCTTCGAGTTCGATCGGATAGCGGTGAAGTTCGCTTCCATCGAGGTTTTCGCGGTGCATATCGACGGCGTGGATCTGGTGATTATCGTAGGTCGTGTAGTAGTAGATGCCCTTCGTTGCGTTGCAGCAGGAGGTGTAAATCGTGATCTCATACTTGTCTTCAGCGACCTCGCAGCAGCCGCGCTGCTGATCGACGGAGCCGAGGATATGGAAGAACTGGCTCACACTGGAGCGCTCGTCATCTCTGGAAAGGGAGCTGAGCTTCGTGAAAGCGACCTTCACGAAACGGGACTGGCTCGACAGATCGCCTGGGATACCCAGACCGCCCATGCCACGGCTGTAGGCCTGAAGCGGGAGTACACCGGCGAAGGTGGCCTCCGGCTGCTTCCGGGAAACGCCCGGGTAGTTGTTGAGGGCGAACATCTGGCTCGGGAACGGTGGATTATTTGTCATGACGCCGACCGGGTTATCATATACATGAAGACCATCTGCCATCGACTCGACGACGATGCACTCGTCTCTGTCTGCGATGATCCAGTGGAGCTGTGCCGCCGGCAGCTGCTCGCTGAACGCTGTCTTCAGAAGTCGAAGTGTCGCGAGCTTCTCTCTGGCATCATCGACCGTCGCACACTGCGCGAGAATCCACGGAATGAATTCGAACTGCGCAACCTGATCGGTCTCCGATGGCGCATCCGCAAGTACATCCTGATAGACAGCATTGCCCACGAAATTAAGGCCCGCCATGCCGAGACCCTTTTCATTTACACCATCATAGTAAAGCGGATAGCCGCCGGCCACGAAGGCCATGCCGATGATCGCGTAGTGCGACTTCAGCTCGCCGGCGTGGCGGAACTGGAACGGATAGTTTCGCGGCGTGACCGTGACCTCCTCGCCATAAGAAAACTCATAATCGAGCGTTCTGCCAATGTAAAAATCCTTCGTTTTATAGGTTGCTGCTGTACACATCGTCTTTCTGAACTCCTTTCGCCAATGTTTATAACTATACGTTAGATGATAAAGCGATTTTAGATCGCAGGGGCAGGAGAATCCATAGCTTCACAGAAATTTCACAGGAGCGGTGAGGCGCCTCTGTCGCAGGCATGATATCAGCCAAAATAGCTCATCATGCCTATTTTTACCGAAGATTTTATAGGCATGGTGGTAGGAAAAGTGCCTGAACGTGCCTATAGTGTACCCCGAAATGTGGCCATTTCCGTAGGCACGATGACGATATAAAGCGCTTACCGTGCCTGCGCTGTGGAAAGTTTCTCTTTACATCTCCTCTAAATCGTTTTATACTCCGATCATTCAAAAATGAACTAATCAAAAATGGAGGAATTATGTTTGATATTTCTTTTGCAGATAAGATCAGCCGGGCATATATGCGGAGCTGTAAGGCACTCTGCCATGAGCTCGACATCCCGCAGACGGCGTTTGATATCCTGATGTTTCTCGCGAATCATCCGGAGTATAAGAGCGCGCGGGACATCGTGGAGATCCGTCGCATCAAGGCGAACCTGGTGTCGATCAACGTCGATCGCCTGGTTCAGGAGGGGCTGCTCGTGCGTTGCGAGGTCGCGCATGACCGCCGTAAGGTAGAGCTCCAGCTGACAGAAAAGGCGGCACCGATCGTCGAAAGGGGCCGTGCGGTACAGAAGCAGTTCATCGAGACGATGCTGCAGGGCATCGATGAAGCGACACTGGCGGCATTTCGTACAGCTTTAGCGCAGATGGAAGAAAATATCAGAAATATGGAGGCTTAATCTATGTCACTTCTCTTTACTATGATCGTTACCTTTTTCGCCGGCATGGGTGCCGGTCTCGGCACGGGTTTCGCAGGAATGAGTGCGGCCGCCGTGATTACGCCGATACTCGTCACCTTCCTCGGCATGGACCCGTATATGGCGGTCGGTATCGCCCTTTCGTCGGATGTGCTGGCGAGCGCGGTCTCTGCTTATACCTATGGAAAGAATCAGAACCTCGACATCAGAAACGGCATCATCATGATGATCAGCGTGCTGATATTTACCGTCATCGGCAGCTATGTTTCCTCTCTCGTACCATCTGCGACGATGGGAAGCTTCTCTGTATTCATGACCTTCCTGCTCGGTATCAAGTTCATCGTCCGTCCGGTCATGACGACGAAGGAGGCCATGCAGGGCGTCTCCGCGCAGAAGCGCGCCATCCAGTCCATCATCTGCGGCGTCCTGATCGGATTTATCTGTGGCTTCATCGGTGCCGGTGGTGGTATGATGATGCTGCTGATCCTCACCTCCGTCCTCGGTTACGAGCTGAAGACCGCCGTGGGCACCAGCGTTTTCATCATGACCTTCACGGCGCTGACCGGTGCGGTTTCGCACTTCGCGATCGGCGGCATGCCGGATGTGACCGTCTGGGTGCTGTGCATCATGTTCACCTTTCTCTGGGCGCGTGTCGCCGCGGTTTTCGCAAACAGAGCATCTGCGAAGACCCTGAATCAGGCGACCGGCGTCATCCTGGTGATCCTCGGCGTCGTCGTGATGGCCTTTCAGTTCCTCTCCTGATGCCGTCGGCCAATGCTGTCGACCGCGGCGCGGATGGCCGGACTTTACACGAGACTCGGCGGCAGGTCGTGGCGCATGCCGTCGGCCAATGCTGTCGACCGCTTCAGTGAAGAGTAAGTCGTAAGTGGTAGTACACATACGCAACAAACGCATAGGCGGTAAGTTGCAGTACTGCAAATTGCAGCGTATTCCAATGCATGACAGGTCGAAAATCAAAAACGAAAACATGAGGTAGAGATATGGGAATGGAAATCGAGCGTAAGTGGATGGTGCAGGGCTGGCCGGAGGGCTACCCGCTGCGGAAGGAAGAGGAGATGCGACAGGGCTACGTGTCGGTGCGACCGACTGTGCGGATCCGTGAAGAGAAGCTGCTGGTGATGAATGAAGTAAGTGCATCGACACTGGATTCGGAAGTATCTGCGATGCGGATCGCTCCGCCACTGGAGAGACCGAGCGAGATACAGCATACAGATGGTGGAGAGACCGTAGCGGCAGCACAGGAAGCGAGCCACGCGGTCGTGCAGAACGCGAGCTCGTCCGTCTTCGGAAGTATAGCTCCACTGAAGGACGAGTTCATCCTCTGCTTCAAGTCGAAGGGGCGGCTCAGCCGAAAGGAAATCGAGTTTCCGATCGAGGAGGCGCGCTTCCGCGAGCTTGAGGAGCTCATCGGTCTGCCGCTAATCCCTAAGCTTCGCCGCACCTACCTGCTCCCGGATGGCCATCAGCTCGAGGTGAATCATGTAGATGAGGGTGCGCCGACCGAGTTCTGGTATGCGGAAGTCGAGTTCGGAAGCGAGGAGGAGGCGCGGGCCTTCGACCCGGCCTCGGTCGGTCTCGGCGAGTATCTGACGGACGATGTCACCGAGCAGCCGGGCCAGTCGATGGGCGCCTACTGGTCAGCGACGCGCCTGCAGCAGGCATGAAGTTCTGCGAAATCGAAGTCACCGTTCAGCTGTGCCACCCTTCCGGCCCCTGCCTGAGCGGTGACAAATCAAAATGGCTGTCGCACCATCGGGTACGGCAGCCATATAGCGTCTATATATCATCGTAAGGGTATGCCATCATGCATTCGCTCCGGACATCTCGCGAGGCAGTCCTTATAAATACTGTTTCGATATGCCATCATGCATTCGGCCCGGACTCATGCGGCGAGCGTCATGTCCTTCGCGGCGGCGTGGTCGTTGATGAGCCAGACTGCGGCGACCATCGTGAGCGGCAGCAGCTCGAGGAGGATGGCGTGCGCGCCGAAGCGGTCACTCATGAAGATGGAGATGACGACGGCGGCATAGAAGAAAGCAAGGGTCGCGGTGTAGAAGAGTCCTTGCCGGAAGCTTTCGCGCTTTCCGGTGAGGATATAGTCGATCCAGCCGAAGAGTGCCTGCTTTGAGTTGTTCGAGCAGAAGATCGTCGCGCTGTTGAAGCCCTCGGCACCGGTGAAGGTGCCCCACTGGATACCGGTCAGGAAAAAGATCGGATAGAGCGCGAGTGCGCCCGGGGTGGATTCCGGGATCGCCGCCGATATCAGGATGCAGGCAAGCTGCGATACGAGGCAGGTGATTTCCGCGATGCGACGGTCCTTCATCTGCAGGATGTGCGTAAGTGCGAGTGAAAACAGAAAGACCAGCAGTGCACCGGCGCGAAACAGCGCATCCTCGACGTTGTCCCCGAGCAGCAGATGCCGGAAGACATTGGCGAGATTCGAGGTGACGGCCTGCCCGAACGAACCGCGGACCAGGATACCGTACATGCCGGCATAACCGCCCATGAAGGCCATGAGAAGATGAATCAACAGGTTTCTTCTTGATTGGATCAGTTTCATTGTGAACTCCTGTGATGGAAAATTTTAAACGATCCGACTATAACACTCTCCCCTGTGAAATTCCAGCACTATAATTACGAAATTTCGAGAAAAACAGGCGGAGATATGCTATATATTTATGAGCATGAAGTGAAAAATTTCAGAACCGAGGTAAGCATATTGAACCAGAAAACTCAGAAAATCACGTTCGGTGCGATGATCACCGCGCTGTTTACGATCCTGCTCCTGATCGATCGCCAGACCGGCTCCATGTTCCAGGGGGCGCTCATCTTCATCCTGCCGATCCCGATGGTCGCCTACGGCGCACGTTACGGTCTCCGCTCGAGCTTCGCGGTCTGGATCGCATCCACGCTGATGGCCGTGTTCTTCAGCCTGCCGACGACGCTCATCTACTCATCCTGCATGGCCTTCATCGGCATGATCCTCGGCAGCCGTATCCATGATAAGAAGGATATGACCCGGACCCTCCTTCTCGTGATGCTGCTCTCGATCATCACGGAGCTGGTCAATGTCATCCTCCTCGCAGTCATCTCGGGTACGACGCTCGATCAGGATGTCCTCGAGATGCAGACGATCATGACGGAGGCCCTTAACTCGGCACAGAAGTTCGCCGGTACCGGAGCGACCGCGCAGATGGACGTCTTCCAGCAGATGCTGACGCCGGATTTCCTGAAGCGCATCCTGATCATTTCCGTCGCCTTCACTGGTGCCGTCCAGGGCTTCATCATCTATGAGCTCAGCCTCCTGATCCTGCGTCGCCTCCACGTGGCTGTACCACAGCCGAAGCCGATCATCGAGTATTATCCGCCGCGCTGGCTGGGTGTCCTGTCCATCCTCGCCTTCTTCGCCTATAATTACACCTTCGCGAAGCCGCTCGAGAACGCGATCCTCCAGAGCCTGCTTCAGATCATCGGCATCGTCGGCTATATCATCCTGATGTGCTTCGGCGCGATCGCGATCTCACTCCTGATCCGCCTCTTCCTGACCCGTGCGAAGCTTGTGAACGGCCTCCTCACGGCACTCAGCCTCTTCGTGATGCCGCAGATTCTGCTGATTCTCGGTATCTTCTACATCTCCGGTTCGCTCCACGACTACATCGCGCGGCGCTTCGGCCTGCAGACCGCTTCTGCCGACGGACGCTCTGTGGATGGACGTGCCACCCGTGCTGCGGATCGCCAGCATTGGGCTGACGCTGGCGACCATAGCCTGTCGGACCGTGCCCGCCTCGTACCGCATCCGAAGGACGATGACGACATCATCGACCTCGGCCCGGACGACGCCACGGATGTGAAGTAATCAATCAAACAGAAATTAATCAAACAGAGCCGTTGTACGCATGGTGAAACGCTCACATAGAGTTTCGCCCTTCGTACGACGGCTCTTTTTACATATTGAATGGACACTGTTCGATTCAGTGCGACTGTGCTCCTGTCTTATGAGAGGTCGCATGGCTCCCCCTCTGACAGACAGGATGGTTTTGTATTTACATGGTATGGAGAGATCACTCGAGTCCAGTCTCTTCCGGCAGTCCGAGCATGATGTTCATGTTCTGCACTGCAGCGCCGCTCGCACCCTTTCCGAGGTTATCGAAAAGTGCGGTCACCGTCGTCTGCTCCTCATGTCCGCAGACCACGATCTCGAGGCGGTTCGTGCCGGCGAGCCTGTTCGCATAGAGCTTGCTGTCGTTCTCACCGAACGGCACGACGGATACGAAGTGCTCACCACGGTAGTAGTCAGCGAGCTTTGCACAGATTTCCTCCGCGCTCGGCTGGCCCGGAAGCAGGCGATTCTGCAGCATGATGGTCGTCGCCATCCCCTTATAATAATCGTCCACGACCGGCATGAAAACCGGCGGATACGCGAGGCCCGTCACCGTCTGCATCTCCGGAAGGTGCTTATGATGCAGGTTGAGGCCATAGATGCCCGGCGCGTTCAGCAGCTCAGACCGTCCCTCCGCCTCGTACTCCGCAATCATCTTCTTGCCGCCCCCGGAGTAGCCGGTCAGGCTGTAGCAGCTCATCGGGTAGTCCTTCGGAAGCACGCCCATCGCCACCAGCGGTGCCGTCGTCGAGATGAAGCCCGTCGCATGGCAGCCCGGGTTCGCCACACGCTTACTCGTGCGAATCGCGTCCCGCTGCGCCTTCGACAGCTCCGGATAGCCATAGGTCCAGTCCGGATGCGTCCGGTGTGCCGTCGACGCATCGATCACGCGCACGTTCGGGTTATCAATGAAGGAAACCGCTTCTCTGGCACCTTCATCCGGCAGACAGAGAAATACGATATCTGCGCTGTTGAGATACTTCTTCCGCTCCTCCGGATCGTGCCGAAGCTCCTCCGGAATCCGCAGCAGCTCGAGATCCTCGCGCTGACCGATACGGTCATAGATCTGAAGTCCCGTCGTGCCACTCTGACCATCGATATAAACTTTCGTCTTCATCATTTCCTCCCTGACTCTCCGCCCATGCCGTGCAGACGGATATTTTTATCTATATTAGCAAATCTGCGTGGTACCGAGATATATTTTTTTCACATACTTGGTTTAGCTGTTGCCGCCCCTCCGGCCCCTGCCTGAATCCAGTTGACGTGTAAGCAGTGACGTTATAGCAGCTATGAAATTTTGGACTATGCGGACTTCTTGACACTGCAGTAGAAAAGGCGTAAATTACGGATAAATCAATACAGAGCAAAAAACGTTGACGAGAAAAAGTAGCAGTTGGAGCGAGCCAGAGAGCTGTCGGTGGGTGCGAGACAGTGGAACGAAAGCTGTGAAAATCATCTCTGAGTTGCGCGCTGAACGCACTGGTTAGTAAGCTACGCCGGGCTGGTCTCCGTTAAAGGACTAAGCATTGATAGATGCGACAGAGTGGTCGTTTTATTCGACAATGAGAGTGGTACCGCAGAGGATTTTACAGCCTTTGTCTCTTTGATAAAAGAGACAAAGGCTTTTTTTGTATCTGAAGTCAACCAGATACGAGATGAGAAACAGTGGTCAGTATTGTATTGATGGAAGAAGCTTTCAGCCGCTTCGGCGGATGAGATATAAAAACGTTTACATTTGTGGATACAATTTGAGGAGGAGACATTATGAGAAAGAACAGAATGATGGCCATGATGATGGCCGGCGCGATGGCAGCATCCCTGGCAGCATGCGGAGCATCCAGCACACCAGAGGCAACCACGGCAGCCGCCGCAGAGACGACTGCTGCAGCCGCAGATACCACGGCAGCTGCAGAGGAAACGACCGCAGCAGGTGCAGAGACTACGGCAGCTGCAGCTGATGACGACATCAAGAACGCATCGAACGTGCAGCCGGAGATCCCGGAGGGTGCAACCGTGCTCAAGCTTGGTATGACCACCAACGAGCAGGATTCCTTCATGATCGCAGCGGTAAAGTTCGCACAGGATGTACAGGATAAGACCGATGGCAAGTATGCGATCGAGCTTCACCCGAACGGAGACCTCGGTGGTGAGCGTGATATGCTCGAGTCCATGCAGATGGGCACCCTCGATATGGGTATCGTTACTTCCGGACCGTTCGTAAACTTCTCCTCGGATATGGGCGTACTGGATATGCCATACCTCTTCGAGAACAAGGAGCAGGCATACGCCGTGCTCGATGGTGAGGTAGGCCGTTCCCTTCTCGATACACTCGAGGGTTCCGGCCTCAAGGGTCTCGCGTATGCAGAGAGAGGCTTCCGTGATCTCACAAACAACGTTCGTCCGATCAAGACCGCAGAGGATGTAAAGGGCCTCAAGATCCGTGTGATGGAGAACGAAGTTTACCAGAAGGCCTTCGATGCACTCGGTGTAAATGCAACCCCGATGGCATGGGCTGATGCACTGACTGCTTTACAGCAGGGCACGGTCGATGGTGAGGAGAACCCGATCAACGTAATCAACTCCTACAAGCTCTGGGAGTCCCAGAAGTACGCAACCCTCGATGGTCACAGCTACTCCACTGCGATCGTTACCATGTCCCTCGATAAGTTTAACGAGCTCGACGCCGATACCCAGCAGGTATTCCTCGATGCAGCACAGGATGCCGCAGAGTACGAGAGAGAGTGGGTAGCCGCTCAGGAGGCAGATCAGCTTCAGGCGATGAAGGATAACGGCATGGAGGTCGAGGAGAACCCGGATATCGCTTCCTTCAAGGCAGCTGTACAGCCGGTATACGATGCATATCCTCAGTATGCAGATTATGTTAAGAAGATCAACGACGTCATCGCTACCGTCAAGTGATTTTTCGGATAGTCGGGGAGTGAAACGTTCGAAGGGATCGCTACGAAAACATGTCCTATCCGAACGTTCATCTTAAGAAGTACATGTAGAGATAAAGCTGAGACGGAGCCTGCGTGAGCAGGCTCCGTCTCAGAAACAGGGGTCGTACGGACGCCTGAAGCAGGTAGTGAAAGGGGCAGACAAAGTGGGATTTGTTAAAGCTGTTCATAAGTTATCAGATGCGATCGATAAGGTGATGGGTTATGTCATCTTCGCGATGCTGCTTCTGATGGTTATCATCACCGGTGCGCAGATCGTGTGCCGTATCTTCTTTAAGTCGTTACAGTGGTCCGAGGAGGCTACCCGTTATTTACTGATCTGGTGCTCGATGCTCGGTGCAGGCTGTGTCTATAAGCACGGCGGACACATCGCCGTCACGGTACTGCAGGATGTGATGCCGGCACCGGTAAAGAGATGCATGCAGCTTCTCGTGCATGTACTCTGCTTCGCCCTCTGCCTGGTGGTCGTTTACTACGGCTATAAGTATTTCGGAAAGCAGGGAACACAGCTTTCTGCATCCCTCCGCTGGCCGATGCGCTATGTATACTTAGGGATCGACTTCGGATGTGGTCTCATGGCCGTACATGCGCTGGATGCGTTCCTGCAGCAGCTGTTCCACATGGATGAAGTGAAGGAGGTGGAGTCATAATGGCAGCCGTACTGTTTATTTCGTTCGCAGTTTTACTTCTTCTCGGCGTTCCGGTCGGCTTCACCATCGCCATCGCTGCCTTCATCACCCTCGTCGCCGGTGACGTACCTGCCCTCATGATGGTGCAGCGTATCTTCACTGCGCAGGACAGCTTCTCGCTGATCGCGGTTCCGTTCTTCATCCTCGCCGGTGACCTCATGTCGAAGGGCGCCGTGTCGAAGGTGCTCGTCGAGTTCGCAGAGTCCCTCCTCGGCTGGATCCGTGGTGGTCTCACCATCGTTTCCGTCCTCGCCGGCATGTTCTTCGCCGCGATTTCCGGATCCGGTGCCGCGACTACCGCAGCCGTCGGTGCGACCCTCATCCCGGAGCTCGAGAAGCGTGGCTATCATGTCGATAAGTCTGCCGCCCTCATCGCAGCCGCCGGTACGATCGGCGTCGTCATCCCGCCATCCGTTCCGATGGTGCTCTACGCGGTCATCGCAGAGCAGTCGGTCAATACCCTGTTCCGTAACGGCTTCATCCCGGGCATCACGATGGGCGCGATCCTGATCATCATCGCCCTCGTCGAAGCGCGGAAGCTCAACTACCCGAAGGGTACACCGCTCAGCGTGAAGAACGTCCTCCGGACCTTCCTCCATGCGATCTGGGGCATCCTCATGCCGCTGATCATCCTCGGCGGTATCTTCTCCGGCTACTTCACCCCGTCTGAGGCCGCGGACGTCGCGGTTATCTACTCTATCATCATCGGCTTCTTCGTGTACCGTGACCTTACGCCGAAGGGCCTCATGGAGATCATGAAGAACTCTGCGAAGACCTCCTCCGTCATCATGCTGATCATCGGCTTCTCTGGTCCGTTCGGCTGGGTACTGGCGAACTGGAAGATCCCGGAGATGATTTCGAAGGCGGTTCTCTCTGTTTCGAGCAATGCTTACATCATCCTCTTCCTGATCGGTCTTATCATCCTGATCGCTGGTGTCTTCATGGAGACCTCCTCCGCGATCATCCTGCTCACCCCGGTCTTCCTTCCGCTCGTGAAGGCGATGGGCGTGAACCTCGTTCACTTCGGTGTGGTGTTCGCCGTCGGCCTCGCCATCGGTATGATCACCCCGCCGGTAGCCATCAACCTCTTCGTCGCCTCGGGTATCACGGGACTGCCGATGACGAAGATATCGAAGGCCATCATCCCGTACCTGATCGGCCTCATCGTGGTGTTCTTCGTGATCCTCTATGCACCACTGGCGTTCCCGGGACTGATTCTGGCATAAGTTTGATTTCAGATTCGCAGGTCACCGCAGGCGAAGCCGCATCGGCGGGCGCGCCTGCAGTACATGCTGTGCGACGATATGAAACCGTTGCTCACATCGCAGATCGGATGTTGCTTAAATCATGCGCGGCGTGATGAGCTTCCGTTCGACGGCATGGACCTGAAGCTG
>CABTMH010000107.1 GCA_902485915.1 uncultured Oribacterium sp.
GGAGAGGATATCAAACAGACAAATAATGTTCTTTAGATTTATTATATATATCGAAGGTGGAAGAGAATGCTGAGAATACTCATTATATTATTACTGCTGATTATACCAGCCATTCTTATAACTATATCAAAGCACGAAAGAAGTATACTGATGCCGGAAAGATACAGCTTCTGTTCCAGCCGTATCCGACGGCCGCATCGCTTCGTTTTCCTTTCGGATCTTCATGAGGTTGAGTTCGGAAAGGATAATCAGCGCCTGCTGGATGCGATCGACGCAGAGCATCCAGAGTTCATACTGATCGGTGGTGACTTCATCCGCTGTCATAAGGTCCGGCCATGGACAGGTCATCGACACCGGGACAGTGTCGAGGTGAGCTGCCGTTTTCTGGAGGCCATCCGGAAGCGCTATCCGATCTACTATGCCATCGGAAACCATGAGGCACGCCTGCGGGAGAAAGCCGGAATCGTGCGTTGCACGAGTGGGGCGAAGTATGATACATATATACAGGATATGGCCCGGGCAGACTATGCACGACTCGAGGAAGCGCTGAAGGGCGTCCATGTACTGGATGATGCCCGTGTGGTGCTCGATGATATCGAACTCAGTGGACTGACCCTGGACCTCAGCTACTTTCGAAACATGCTGACCCACCCGCGGAAGCCGCTTCGGGAAGAGGAGATCCGCGCGAAGGTCGGTACGCCAGACAAAACGAGGTTTTCCATCATGCTGCTGCATACGCCGATGTATGGGCATGAGGCACTGCGACATGGCGAGGATCTGGTCCTCAGCGGTCACTACCATGGCGGTACGATCCGGATTCCGGGGATCGGCGCGCTGATGACACCGCAGTTTCAGTTTTTCGTCCGGGAGTGCGCCGGCATCTTCCGGGAGGGAGAGGGCATACGGCTCATCAATCGCGGACTCGGTACACATTCGATCAACATCCGCATCAACGATAAGCCGGAGATCTCCGTGATCACACTGCTGCCGGAAGGCACCGGCCCTGCACAGGAAAAAGAATGGCACAGGAATTAAGATTTAAACTGGAAAAATTTGAGGGTCCGCTGGACCTGCTGCTTCATCTGATCGAGCGTGATAAGATCGATATCTTCGATATCCCGATCGTGCAGATCACGGCAGAATATATGGACTACATCACGCAGATGGAGGAGGAAGATCTCGATCTCGTCTCGGATTTCCTCGTGATGGCGGCGACACTCCTCGAAATCAAGTCGCGCATGCTGCTTCCGAAGGAGGTGGATGAGGAGACCGGTGAGGAGGTCGACCCGCGTGCAGAGCTCGTCGCCCGTCTGCTCGAGTACCGGAAGTATAAGTACATGGCAGAGCAGCTCGAAAATCAGGAGGATCAGGCAGAGCTTTACTTCTATAAGCCGCCGACGATTCCGAAGGAGGTCGAGAAGTATGTGCCGCCGATCGATCTCGATGCACTGCTGAAGGATGTGACCCTCGAGCGTATGCGGAAGGTCTTCGAGGATGTCATGAAGCGGAGAGATGAGTCGGTCGATCAGGTACGCTCGCGCTTTGGTGTGATCAAGCGGGAGAAGATCTCGCTGGAAGGCCGCATCCGCGATGTACTGAAGTATGTCCGTGGTCATCATCGCGTCTCCTTCCGGCACATGGTGGCGGAGAAAAAGGATAAGATGGAGGTCGTCGTCAGCTTTCTGGCCATCCTGGAGCTGATGAAGATGGGCCGCATCACGGCCGTACAGGAGCAGCCGTTCGGTGACCTCGATATCGCAGAGGTGGAACGCCCGGAGGGCTCGGATGACGAGCTCGACATGAAGGGACTGGAGGATTTTGACTGATGGAAAACGAAGAGCAGAAGACGAGGGCGGAGGATACGACGATGGAATCGGCGACGCCGGTCACCCCGGCAGAGACCAGAACCACAGTGGCAGAGTCAAAGGCAGAGGAGGACAATGCCTCCATCGCCCTTGACGCGGAAGCACAGAAGCTGGCCGAAGAAATCGATCAGGAGTTTTCCGCGGATCTTCTCGAGGAGGAGCGCATCGTCGAGGCGCTGCTGTTCACGATGGGACGCTCCGTCGGCCTCGATGAGATCGCGACGGCCCTCAACGCAGGAAAGAAGATCGCGCAGGATGCGGTCGAGCGGCTCATCGCGAAGTATGAGGAGCGCAAGGGCGGCACGGTGATCAGGCGGCTCGAGAAGCGCTATCAGATGGCTGCGGATCCGGCATGCTATCCGGCGCTCATCCGTGTGGCGAAGCAGCCGAAGAAGCCGGTACTGACCGACGTCGTGATGGAGACCCTGTCCATCATCGCCTATAAGCAGCCGGTCACGAAGGCGGAGATCGAGCGTATCCGTGGCGTCAGTTCGGACCATGCGGTAAACCGTCTCGTCGAGTACGGGCTCGCGTATGAGGTCGGACGTCTCAACGCACCTGGACGACCAGCCCTCTTCGCGACCACCGAGGAGTTCCTGCGTCGCTTCGGCGTGAGCTCCATCCAGGAGCTTCCGGATCTGAATCCGGAGGTCGAGGCAGAAATCAGGCAGGAGGTCCATGACGAGGTCGTGGATATCATGGGGCACGCCGAGGAGGCAGCGCCGGAAGAAGGAACGGCAGACAGCGGGGACGCTTCGCCGGCAGATGCCGGCGGAGGAGCACAGTGATGGAACCTCGCATGTACACAGCGTACAGCTCCGCCTCGGATGAAGGCGGCTTCACAGAACAGGAAGGACAGCATGATGGAAAAAACAATGCGTATCAAATATCATTCCGATGAGATCGAGAAGCTCGAGTACATCGCCGGGAAGAGCGACTGGATCGACCTCCGTGTCGCAGAGAACGTCACCCTGCAGAAGGGCGAGTTCCGCCTCATCAGCATGGGAATCTCCGTACAGGTGCCGGACGGCTACGAGATGCTGCTCGCACCGCGCAGCTCGACCTTTAAGAACTTTGGCCTGATACAGACGAACTCCCTCGGCATCATCGACGAGAGCTACTGCGGTGATCA
>CABTMH010000108.1 GCA_902485915.1 uncultured Oribacterium sp.
ATGCCCTTTACGAACGCCTGAAAGCATTCCGTCTTCTCCTTCGGTGTTTCGTCTGTGGGCGCCACAATGTAGTATGCATTTTCCAGAAGAGACGCACGGGAGTTGTGATAGCGGGTTCTCTCCGAGCCTGTCATGGGATGACCTCCGACGAAAAAGGAGGAGAGCCCTTCCCTTTCTACCTGCTCCTGAATGTCTCTTTTGGTGGAGCCGATATCGGACAAAATGGCGGAAAGCTTCAGATGTCCCTTCAGTGCGGCAAGATTTTCCGCGTTCTTCCGGACAGGAGCACAGAGAAAAACAATGTCGCAGTTTTCAAACAGAGCACCGTCAAGAGGTCCGTCTTCGCTGCAGGCACCGGCATTGACGACTCCGTCATGAATGGCCTCGTCCAGCGTGTCACGGGAAGGGTTATAGGCAATGATCTCCGCCGTGGGCCAATAGCTTCGAATCGCCTTTGCAATCGAACCTCCGATCAGGCCAAGACCGACAAAGCCAAAACGGAAGGAGTTAAAATCAGACATAATCAGTCACCTCGGATATCTGCAGAAATTGAACCGGCCAAAGGTATTAAAATAATGATAGAAATGGAATTGGTCGAATGGATATAGTGTACCGCAATTAAAAGCGGCGGTCCACAGTTTATTGCACCAACGCGTTGAATCGCAAAAAGCGCGGTTTCCTTGACACTGGTATTTCGTGGGGATATCATTAAAAAAGTATGCAAAAGAGGGAAAGAGAATCTGTTTTCCTTCAGATCGAGCTGCTGCGGCAAACAGTCTGCGGCACAGGAGGTAATCAATGAAATACAACTTCAGGAAAATCGAGCCGAAGTGGCAGGCTGCCTGGGAGCAGGCGAATGCATTTGAGGCAGTAGATTTTGACAGTAAGCCGAAGTGGTACGGACTGGTAGAGTTCCCGTATCCGTCCGGTGCCGGCATGCATGTCGGCCATATCAAGGCCTATTCTTCCATCGAGGTTCTGGCAAGAAAGCGCCGCATGCAGGGCTATAACGTGCTGTTCCCGATCGGATTCGACTCATTCGGTCTTCCGGCAGAGAACTATGCCATCAAGACCAACACCCACCCGCATATCATCACTGAGAAGAACATCCAGCACTTCAAGGATCAGATGGAGAAGGTCGGCTTCTCCTTCGACTGGAGCCGCGAGATCGCAACCTCTCATGAGGATTACTATAAGTGGACCCAGTGGATCTTCGAGAAGCTCTATGAGCATAATCTCGTATTCCGTGCGAAGACCCTCGTCAACTACTGCCCGCACTGCAAGGTCGTTCTCTCGAACGAGGACTCCCAGGGCGGCAAGTGCGACATCTGCCACAGCGATGTCGTACAGCTTTCGAAGGATGTATGGTATCTCCGCATCACGCAGTATGCTGACCGTCTCCTGAAGGGACTCGATGATGTCGATTATCCGGAGTCCATCAAGCAGCAGCAGGTGTCCTGGATCGGCCGCAGCACCGGTGCGTTCGTCAACTTCGAGCTCGCCGATCAGGCAGGAAAGACCGTCGATGATAAGCTCGAGATCTATACCACCCGTTGTGATACCCTCTATGGCGTCACCTTCATGGTCGTCGCACCGGAGCATCCGACACTTGATAAGTATAAGGACCAGATTACGAACTGGGATGCCGTCATGAACTACCGTGACGAGGCTGCGAAGAAAACCGAGTTCCAGCGTACACAGCTCGTGAAGGAGAAGACCGGCGTACGCATCGAGGGTCTGACCGCGATCAACCCGATCACCGGTAAGCAGATCCCGATCTTCATCGCCGACTATGTCATGATGGGCTACGGCACCGGTGCGATCATGGCCGTACCGGCACACGATCAGCGTGACTACGACTTCGCAAAGAAGTTCGGTGTCGATATCGTCGAGGTCATCAAGGGCGGTGATATCTCGAAGGAAGCCTATACCGGCGACGGTGAGATGGTAAACTCCGGCTTCCTCGATGGCTTCACGAACAAGAAGGATTCCATCCATAAGATGCTCGAGGTCCTCACCGAGCGTGGCATCGGTCACGAGGGTGTACAGTATAAGATGAAGGACTGGGCGTTCAACCGTCAGCGCTACTGGGGTGAGCCGATTCCGCTCATTCACTGCCCGAACTGTGGAACGGTTGTCGTTCCGGAGGAAGAGCTTCCGCTGACCCTTCCGGATGTCGAGAACTTCGAGCCGGGTACCGATGGACAGTCCCCGCTGGCGAAGATCGACAGCTTCGTGAACTGCACCTGCCCGAAGTGCGGCGGCGCGGCGAAGCGCGAAACCGATACCATGCCGCAGTGGGCCGGTTCCTCCTGGTACTTCCTCCGTTTCTGCGATGCAAACAACGATCATGCCTTCGCAGATCCGGATAAGCTCAAGTACTGGATGCCGGTCGACCACTATAACGGTGGTATGGAGCACGTAACGCGTCACCTTCTGTACTCGAGATTCTGGCATCAGTTCCTCTATGACATCAAGGAGGTGCCGACACCGGAGCCATACGCAAAGCGTACCTACCAGGGCCTCATCCTCGGACCGGATGGCGAGAAGATGTCGAAGTCAAAGGGCAATGTCATCGACCCGCTGAACATCGTGGACCTCTACGGTGCGGATACCCTTCGTACCTATGTGCTCTTCATGAGTGACTACACCGCCGCTGCGCCATGGAGCGAGGAGGGTGTACGTGGCGTGAAGCGTTTCCTGGATCGTGTAGCCGGTCTCACCGACATCGCGACCCTCGAGAAGGAAGATCCGAGCCTCGAGTCGAAGACCCACAAGACCATCAAGAAGGTCTCCGAGGATATCGAGCGTATGAAGTTCAACACCGCGATCGCTGCGCTGATGACCCTCATCAACGACTACACGAAGGCCGGTGCGATCACACGTGATGACCTCATCACCTTCATCAAGCTCCTCCATCCGTTTGCGCCGCATCTCACAGAGGAAATCTATGAGACCGTCGGTGGTGAGGGCCTCCTGACCCTGAGTGCATGGCCGGAGTACGACGAGGCGAAGACGAAGGATGCCGTCATCAACATGGGTGTCCAGATCAACGGTAAGGTGCGTGGTAACATCGACATCCCGGCAGAGGCGACGCAGGAAGATGCAGTCGCAGCTGCGCAGGCAAACGAGCAGGTAAGCAAGTACTTCGAGGGCAAGAACATCGTAAAGGTGATCTTCGTTCCTGGAAAGATCCTGAACTTCGTCGTGAAGTAAACGGAATCTGCGACACAGAGTATTACGTAAACGACAGAAACATGGCCGGTGGGCCCGCTGGGCGGGTCTGCCGGTTTTTTCGCATCTGAAGAAGAGAAGTAAGAGACCGTCCTGGTGTATATGGCATCGGTCGTAGACATTGGCTAAGGGAATCGGGGTGCAGGAAGCCATGAGAGATAACAGTAAATTTAATATCGAGGAAGAGCTCCAGAAGCTTCCGGCGCTCCCGGGCGTCTACATCATGCACGGCCCGAAGGATGAGATCATCTATGTCGGTAAGGCGAAGGTGCTGAAAAACCGCGTCAAGCAGTACTTCCAGAAATCCTATAAGAAATCCGTGAAGATCCAGCAGATGGTGCATCTGGTGGAGCGCTTCGAGTACATCGTCGTCGATTCGGAGCTCGAGGCACTGATGCTCGAGAATAATCTCATCAAGGAGCATAAGCCACGCTACAACACCCTGCTGAAGGATGACAAAACCTATCCGTACATCAAGGTGACGAACGAGCTCTACCCGCGGATTCTGAAGGTGCGGAAGCAGTACCAGGACCGTGCCCGCTACTTCGGTCCATACGCGTCGAACGATCAGGTCAATGAGGTCATCGAGCTCATCCGGAAGACCTTCCATATCCGGAACTGTAACAAGCTGTTCACGGAGGCGGCTCCGCTTGCGAACAAGTGCATGTACTATGACATCCACCAGTGTGATGGGCCGTGCATCGGGAAGCAGTCACAGGCAGATTATAAGCTCCAGGTGGACCGGGCCATCGATTTTCTGAACGGAAAGTACGAGGACATCGTGAAGGAACTGACCCGCCGCATGCAGCGCGCCTCCGAGAACCTGGATTTCGAGACGGCACTCGAGATGCGGGATCTGATCCGGGCGATCGAGGCGATTCAGAACCGGCAGAAGATCGTGGCCTATGACGCTGAGGACCGGGATATCATCGGCATGCGCCGTTCCTTCGCGGACTGCATCGTCCAGATCTTTTTCGTCCGAGATGGGAAAATCATCGGCCGTGACCATCAGTTCATCGACATTGACCCAGAGGAAACCGACGAGAGCATCCTGACGAACTTCATCGAGCAGTACTACGATGGCACCCCGTTCGTGCCGCGGGAGATCTTCGTACAGACAGAGCTCGAAGAGAAGGCGGTGCTGGAGCAGTGGCTGAGCCGGGAGAAGGGGAAGCGTGTGTACATCGTGACCCCGCAGATCGGGAAGAAGGAGAAGCTCGTCGAGCTCGCCATCACGAACGCCGGTATCCTCATGAACCGCTATCGTCAGCAGTACCGCGAGCAGGACGTGAAGAACGCCCGGGCCCTCGAGGAGCTGCAGCAGCTGATCGGGCTGCCGAGCCTGCCGCTTCGGATCGAGTCCTACGATATCTCGAACACGATGGGCGCGCTCAATGTCGGCTCGATGGTCGTCTACCAGAACGGTCGGCCGAAGAACAACGACTACCGGAAGTTCCGCATTCAGTCCGTCCAGGGGCCGGATGACGTCCGCTCGATGCGGGAGATGCTGACGCGCCGCTTCGAGCATGGCCTCTCGGAGATGCAGGCGAACGCGCGGGATGGTAAGGATGACCGGCTCGGCTCCTTCTCGAACTTCCCGGACCTCATCTGTATGGATGGTGGTAAGGGACAGGTGCATGTCTGTGAGGAGGTGCTGCAGGCGCTCGGTATCACGAGCATCACGGTCGTCGGTATGGTCAAGGATGATCATCACCGGACGCGGGCACTGCTGTATCAGGACGAGGAACTGCCGATCGCGGAGAACAGCGAGGCCTTTAAGCTCCTGACGCGCATCCAGGACGAGGTGCACCGCTTCGCCATCAGCTACCACCGCTCGCTCCGGGAGCAGAAGCAGATCCGCTCGCTGCTGGACGACATAAAGGGGATCGGTGAAGTGCGGAAGAAGGCACTTATGCGGCGGTTCGGAGACATTGACCACATCCGCGTGGCCGGGCTCGAGGAGCTCCGGGCCTGCCCATCGATGGACGAGTACTCCGCGCGACAGGTGTATGATTTTTTCCATGCGAAAAATCACAAGAAAACCTTCACAAAACCGTAAAATATTCGTCATGTATTTCGCGGCTTCTCTCATGTACAAAGATTCGAAATCCTGTTAAGATTATAGGCGTCGTCTTCGGGCGGCGCTTTTTTAGTGACCTTTTTCAGGAGTTTATATATGAGAGACGATTTTGAATATACAGAGAAGTCCAGAGGACAGTCCCGTGCACGCGGTGCGGCATCCTCGAGAAGCAGCCACAGCAGCGGATATACGGGACCACGTTCGTCGGGCAGTCGCAGCAGCTATGCGGGCGGGAGCCGTACCGGCCGTTCGACCGGAAACGGTGGACGACGCGGCGGTGCGCATGGGCGGAAGCCCCAGGATGGGCCGAACATGAAGCTCGTGCTCGGCGCCGTGCTCCTGTTCCTGATCGTGGGCGGTGGGCTCGTGTTTGCCGTACGTGGTGGATTCATCGGCGGTGCGCAGGAATCTTCGGCGGCTGTGGAAGAGACGACGCAGAGTGTGCTGTTTACGGATACCGATACCATCCATAAGGATATCACCCTCGACCTCCGTGCGCTTTCGCCGGATGCGCAGAGCCTGAATCTGAACGGCATGAACCGCGAGGCGGTGAAGCAGGCCATCCACGAAGCCTACAGCTGGAACCTCGTAGTGAAGAACGCGAATCCATCCATCGACAGCTTCAAGATGCCGGATCTTTCGGTCTATGATGAGGAGAAGGAAACCGAGACGAGCAGCAGCTCCGGTGAGAGTGATAACGATGGCTCCGTACAGGAGGTGGTGGTAGATAATCCTTATGCCAGCGTGACGATCCGCCCGGAAGCGAAGAGCTTCGCCATCCCTGATCTCATCGGCGAGCAGGTGGATACGCTGGTCGAGCAGATCTTCACGGATTATGCGGCGATGATCGCAGAAGAATCTGCATCGGCGTCTGCCGGCAGTGAGACGTCGGGCGAAGCAGAGGAGAGTACAGACGCTTCGGAAGCAGAAAGCGAGACCGAGGGCACGACGGAGGCAGTCAGCGATTATGCGCTGACGCTGCCGGATATGAGCGCGCAGATTTCGGATTACATGAAGCAGCTCGCCATCGTATGGAAGATGAGCCCGAAGAACGGCGACATCACAAGCTACGATAAGGAGAGCGGTGAGTTCGTCTTCGGTGGCTCTGTGGCGGGCTATGCGGTCAACGCGGAGGCGACCGCACAGAAGGTGATGGCGTCCATCGGACAGCATGTCTATGACGCGACGATCGAGTGCGAGGGTGAGAAGGTCTCCGCATCGGATTCCTCCATCAAGGATCTGTATGGCACGATCGGCAGCTTCACGACGAAGACCACGAGTAACGCGACCCGTAACAAGAACGTGAAGCTGGCAGCGGCCGCCATCAACGGTACCGTGCTCCAGCCGGGTGAGGAATTCTCCTTTAATAAGACCGTCGGCCAGCGTACTGAGGCGAAGGGCTATGGTGCGGCCGGCGCGTATAATAACGGTGAGGTCGTGCAGGAGGTCGGCGGCGGTGTCTGCCAGGTTTCCTCGACCCTCTATAATGCCGTGTTCCGTTCGGGACTCACGACGACCTATCGTCGCTCCCATACCTTCGCACCGACCTATGTCACACCGGGTGCCGATGCGACGGTTTCCTACCCGGGTCCGGACTATCAGTTTATCAATAATTCGGATCACGCCATCGGTATCCGTGCATGGTATGAGGACCAGACCTGTACCGTTCAGATCTATGGTGTCCGTGTGCTTCCGAAGGGCGAGAGCTGGGAGCTCGTCTGCGAGAAGACCGCAGACCTTCCGGTGCCGGCACCGAAGATCATCACCCCGGAGGAGGGGGCAGAGTCTGCGGGCTCTGCGGGCTCCGAGTGGCAGGCCTATAAGGTGATTCATAAGGCCGACGGAACGACCGAGAAGGTGAAGGATCATACGGCACACTACAACGGTCATACACCGAAGCAGTATGCGCCGGGCACGACGGAGTCAACCGCAGAGTCCTCGATCGCGGAGAGCGGAGAGTCGACGGCGGAGAGTGGAAGCACGTCAGAATCCATGGTATCCGAAAACGGACCGAAGCCATCCACGGACGAGACGAAGTCCACGACAGAAGTGAAGCCGTCACCGGCCCCGGAGACGAGTCCGGCCGAGACCGCGAAGAAGCCGGAGGCACCGACCCCGGAGACGGGGGCCTCGAAGCATGAGGTCATCGAAGCACCGGGGGCACAGGAGGCCCCGGATGACGATGAGATCATCCAGGATGGCCCATAAGACTTTGGGGTCTGCCCCCCCCATTAAATTTTTCTAAACAGAATC
>CABTMH010000109.1 GCA_902485915.1 uncultured Oribacterium sp.
CCGGATAGATCTTGATCGTGCTGACCGTCGTCTTCAGTGACATGAGGGGCCGCAGGCCGAGCTTCTGCGCAAACTCGCCATAGCCGTACAGCAGGAGGCCCGGGCGCACCATATCGAGCCAGGTTTCCGGATAATCTACGGTCGCACCGGTGTTGGCGCAGTGACGGAGGACGAAACGGTGCCCCCACTTCGCCTCGACCGCTGCGATCACCTCCGTGAAGAGCTGGAACTGATGCCGGGTGTACGCCCGGCAGTCCTCGCCTGGCTCGTCGGCCACTGCGAAGTGCGTGAAGATGCCCTCCGCCTCGAGGCCCGGCAGCCGGCACGCCTCCACGATGCCGTCGACGCCATGCTGGAAAAAATCACCATCACAGATATAGCCGAGCCGTGACATGCCGGTATCCACCTTGATGTGGATCTTCAGCGTGCCGCCGTACTTCACCGCCTCTGCACTGTATTCACGCGCCTTCGCCTCACAGGTCACGGCCTGCGTGATGTTGAAGCAGATGAGCCGGTCGGCCTGCTCCTTCGGCGTGTGCCCGAGAATCAGAATCGGCATCGTGATGCCGTTGCAGCGGAGCTCCATCGCTTCGTCGATGCTGGAGACCGCGAGGTAATCCGCGCCGAGCTCCTGCAGCTTTCGGCCGATATGCACCGAGCCATGCCCGTAGGCGTCGGCCTTCACCACACCGAGAAACTTCCGGTCGCGCCCGATATAGTCCCGGATCGTATGATAATTATAGCTCAGGGCATCGAAATCGATCTCTGCCCAGGTCCTCCGAAGTGTGGACGTCATATCTGTAGATTTCATCGCTAGTAGCCTCCTTTGATACTCTAGTTATATCATGCTTTCAACGCGTGAAACATCGAAATACTGCATGATAAAATTCCATCTCAGGGGTATGGCAGGAAGATGACTGCTATTCACTTCAAGTCGTTCATAAGTTATAGGCATGATGATGTGAAGACGGAGGCATTGGCGCGTGATGTGACAGGGGATATGGCCCGATAGGTGGCTGAAAAACCAAATTATTTTTTTGGCCTAAAACCTCGAAAACCGTTGATAACACTGGTGGTAAACCGCTTAATATAGTCTGTTTGACGATCATATGCAATTTCTGATCCTCATGCTAGAATCGGAGCATATGAAAGCATATTAAGGCTCCCTAATGAAACAGCCGGCTGGAAGGTTTGTGCTTTCATATCCCGAAGGAAACGATAAAGAGAGGAGTGACGAAATGGCGCAGAAGGATGCATCTGAGAAGATTCTCGAATCCTATAATGATGTGTTTTCAGACATTGTGAATGTACTTTTGTTTAAGGGCAGAAAGGTGCTGTCGGCGGATGAGCTGGAGGATCAGGCTCCACGGGCGTACTATAAGGCGGATGGTAAGATCCACGAGATCGAACGGGATGTTGCGAAGAGGTGGAAGAACGGAAATATCCGAGTCGCCTGCATCGGCTTCGAAAACCAGACCGCGAGTGATCCGGATATGCCGCTTCGTGTCATGGGTTATGATGGCGCGGAGTATCGGGCACAGCTTCTGAATAAACAGACGGAACTCTATCCTGTGGTGACGCTGGTGCTTTACTTCGGACATAAACAGAGATGGAGTGGACCGCTGACGTTGAAGGAAAGGCTGGATATCCCGAAAGAATTCGATGAGTATGTGAATGATTACAAAATTCACGTATTTGAGATTGCGTATATGTCGCATGAGGAGGTAAACTTATTTCAGAGCGATTTTCGGGTCGTAGCAGACTATTTCGTGCAGAAGCAGGAGAATGGAGACTACAAGCCGAGCTTGCAGGAGTTGACGCACGTGCAGGAGACGATGCAGCTGCTCAGTATCATGGCAAACGACCATCGGTTTGAGGAAGTATATAATGCAGCAACGGATGGTCAGAAGGGAGAGATGCGAAATATGTGTGAGATTCTGGATAAAATTGAGAACAGAGGAATAGAAAAAGGAATGGCAAAAGGAAATGCTGAAGGAAAGAGCCAGATGGCGGAGCTCATGAAACGCCTGCTGGATGAGAATCGCATCGAGGATGCGAAGCATGCGGCGGAGGATCCGGCGTATTGCGACGAGCTGATGAAGCAGTATGGGATCGGCTGATCGGGTGCGAGATGATCCGCACCGAACATGATGCCGGTCATGATACTGAACATGAAGATTTATGCACCGTTAAGTAAAAACCAGAGCTATATTGCATCAAATCAATTTTTCAAATAAGTTTCTAATCTGCCCTCCTTCTCCCTCCCTGAAGCAAGTTGACGAGTGAATAGTAAGATGATGACGGGCGGGCCCACACAGAAGGGGTTGTCGCACGACCAGATTGAAAATCTGGTTGTACGACAGCTTTTTAAACTGTACCCATGATTTTAGACACATAGAGTTTTTAATTACCTTAATTTTAGACAATCGGATTTGTAAACCCCATGTTTATGTACAACGTGGTTTTGATAATCCATAAATTCAGACAATCAACTTTTGTATGCCTGATCCATGTGATACTCTAATACCAACGAGAGGAGTCTAACATGGCAAACAGAAGTTTCACAGATGAAGAAATCAGACAGTTGAAAGCAAACCCGTATACCTACTGGGTAACGGAAGGAATGATCTCATTCACCAAGGAATTCAAGCAGGAATTTTGGAACCGATATCAGAACGGCATAAAACCAAGGGATATCATTAAGATCCTTGGTTACGATCCTGACATTCTTGGTGAAACACGTATTTCCGGCATTCAGGGACTGATCAAAAAAACAGTACGTTCCGGAAAAGAGTTTACGGATTCACCACTTGCCGGAATGCCGACACAAAGACTCACTTCCATTGAGTATGATCCTACGAGGGAAACTATCATAAAGATGCAGAATGAAATACTCTTTCTCCAGCAGGAGATTGAGTTCCTAAAAAAAATTTCCTCAGTAAGAAATACAAAGAAGTGAGGTCCTGCTGTATGAATGAGACTTCTGCCATGTTTGAGATCATACAGTCCGTCCTCTCACAGGAAGGTAACAAACTGAATGTCTCACAAGCCTGTGAACTTGCAGGCGTATCAAGAAGCGGCTTCTATGCCTGGCGCAGTGCTGCGCCTAAAAGAGAAGCAAGAGAAGTACAGGATAAAGCTGACTTTAAGCTAATCCTGATCGCTTATAACTTCCGCGGATATGATAAAGGTGCAAGGAGCATCCATATGCGGCTACTGCATATGGATCCGCCAATCATAATGAATATCAAAAAGATATCGAGACTAATGAAGAAGTTCCATCTGTTCTGCGGTGTCCGGAAAGCAAATCCATACAGACGGATGGCGAGGGCACTTAGAACGAGCAATGTTGCAGATAATCTTCTGATGCGTGAGTTCGAATCCTATGGTCCAAGGTATGTGCTGCTTACGGATATCACATATATTCCTTTTAATGGTGCCTTTGCTTATCTTTCCGTGATCTTGGATGCCTATACAAAACAGATCCTGTCCTATGTTCTCAGTGATTCTCTGGAAGTAGACTTTGTGCTTCTTACGGTAGAACAGCTGATGGAAAAGCATGGAACAGAATTAAAGACAGAAACGATACTGCATTCGGACCAAGGCTGTCACTATACCAGCTATCGCTTTATCGATGTCCTGAAAGATAACAGCATACGCCAGTCAATGTCTAGGCGAGGAAACTGCTGGGATAATGCACCACAGGAGAGTTTTTTCGGTCATATGAAGGATCTGATCGACATAAACAGCTGTGAGACCTTTGAACAAGTCAAAGCTCTTATAGATGATTACATTGATTACTATAACAATGACCGTTATCAGTGGGAGCTGTGCAAACTGTCACCAAATGAGTTTTACAGCTACTTCATAACCGGAAAGTATCCTTTAAATGTAGCTAAAGCACCGGCACTGCCTTACATCCTGAAACAACCGCATGAGCTGGGTGCTATAAACAACAATACGTAACAACCAACAGCAGAGTGTCACAGGAAAGTCACTGTCCAAGAGCATGGGAATCAAAATCCTGTCTGTACAAAAGCAAGGGAATTTGAAAACCACCAGTCTAAAAAACAGGATTTTCAAAACTCTAACTGTCCTTGACATGGGGTGCACTTTATTTCTTTCGGAAAAAAAGGAAAAAACTCGGCTGCGGCCGAGTTTTTCTGAATTATGACG
>CABTMH010000110.1 GCA_902485915.1 uncultured Oribacterium sp.
ACTTTTCATGCAGTGTGGCATTTACTTTTTCATACTGCATTTACTTTTACAATTCAGCGTTCGATGTCGTTTCACTCACCTCTGTTGATTCTTCAGAAGCCTGCTCGTCCGCTAAAGATTCCATTATCTTATTCCCATCCACACTCGGATCCAACGGAATCTCCGATCCCTGCTGAATGGTTTCATCGTATAATGTTTCTCCATCACAGGTCACCTTATAGGTGTAACTATAGATATCATAGACAGATCCAAACTGTGTATCATCTGCCTGCTTGATACGAAAATCCTGAATGTAAGCATTATTGTCGATTTTCTTCGTCACATCGGAAAGCAACACCCGGACGGCGTAGTCGTCGACATTTGGCTGGATATCGATGGTCGCCGTAATGGTTTTTGCATCATTATCGCCGTCGATCTCCATGGACTTCACAAACGGGAAGACCACATGAGTCTTCGAGAAGCCGTCGATCACATCATCATTCAACTGATCAAAGTCCATCTCATACGGTGCATCCGCAGGGGCCGTCGTCATAATCGGATCATCCACTGGTACTTCATACGTCGGCTTACATGCGGTTACAGAAAGCGCAGCAAGGGCTGTTACGCCAAAGATCATCAAATTCTTCATCGATTTCATATCGCATTCTCCTATGGTTTTCTGAAATCAGTGATCATTCACATGCTTTCGATGCGATTACGTCACTGTTTAGGTTTTTAGTCAAATAACAACGTTGCCTATCATACCATTCTTTCAAGAAAAAGCCTAGCAGCTTCAAGATATGTTCATAAAAAGTTCAGAGTGTTCTTTCATATTGATATAGTTGTGTGCATAATCATCATATAAAAGCCTGACTTTAAAAAAAAGATCCCGGGGACTTCTCCCCGGAATCTTTTTCAAATTTCTTAAAGAATGATGTTCAGAAATTAGTCAGCAATATACCACTTCTTATCATCCTTCAGATCATCATAAGCATCCTTACTTGCTGCCTTGTTAATGATCTTTCCATCCTCATTAGTCAGCCAGTACTGGTCGTTCTCATCCTTGACAGTCTTGTTCTTTACAAGAGTACCCTGCTTATTAACAAGATACATACCAAGGTCCATATCCTTATAATTGGTAGAGATGCTCAGACCATCAGCAGCTACTGCACCATAGTTGTTGTCATCATCAGCTGTTGGCTTCAGAACGAGACCAGCAACAGTGAATTTCTTAATCTTGCTATCGTACTGAGTCTTTGCCTCACCATTCTTCTGGAAATAGAACTGATAGGTATCATCATCCATCTCGATGTTCTGATATCCAGTCTTCATGGAGCCATCCTTCTCTTCATCAGTAGAGAAGAAGAATACACCATCGTGGTTAGCTGCGATCCACTCCTTAGCAGTGAAATCATCCGCATTACCAATCTTGGTTACGTCCTGATTATCATTGCCAACTGCTACGAAGCCCTTCTGCATACGGCCATACTCATCAAATGCATAGTACTTACCATTGATCTTCTTCTTCTGATCAACAGTCAGCTTGCCATTCTTACCGAAGTAGAACCATCTGTAGTCATCGTTCTCGTAATCCTTGTTAATCCAATCCTCATCCGGAATAGCCCAAACCCAAGTATTCTTTCTCTGAGAACCATCGCCATTGAGATATGCGATGTTTGTTGCTGTAGTACCAGTAGCAATCTCATCAAGTGCGGACCATGTATCGCCATGCTGAATAGCCCACTCATCAACCATGCGACCGTACTCATCAAATACATAGTAAACACCGTTGATCTTCTTACGCTTGCTATACTGCTTCTCGCCGTCGCCGCTAAAGTAGAACCAGTAATCCTCTGTATCACCGTCTTCCTTCTCTACGTTAAGCTGAGCCCAACCAGTCTGTGCATGGCCATCGTTCCAACCGTTGAAATAGTAATCAGCGTGCATCCAAGCCTGTGCATCGTCGTCATCCTGAGTGTGAGAATCAGCATTAACCCAGCCATAAAGCATGTGACCCTCAGAATCGAAGGCATACTTAAGGCCGTTGATGGTCTTAACCTTGCTCTTTGTAAGCTTCTTGTCGGACTCGGTGGTGTAAGCCTTACCATCATTACCGAAGTAGTACCACCAGTACTCAGCATCGAGATCAGTGTTATCATCGTCGTCCATAGCTACAGCCTTCCAGGTATTCTTTACCATAGCGCCGTACTGGTCAACATAATAGTACTTGGTCTTGGAACCAGACTCATCCTCAATCAGCTTATCGGTAGCCATAACTCCGTCGCTGTCAAGATAGAACCAATTTCCGTTTGCGGACTTCCACTCGTCAACAACCTCTGTGCCATCGTTGTTCAGATATCTCCAAGCGCCTGTTGAGTTATCCCAACCAGCTGCCATGGAAACGGCTGAAAAACCAAGAGCAAGAAGTGCTGCAGTAGAAAGTGTTGCCATTACCTTTGTCTGCTTCTTCATAATAAATGCACTCTCCTTTTTTTCTTTTCGAGCCTGTAGGCTCAGTTACGGTGAGATTATACCTCTAAGCGTGTGACCTTGCAAGTCCTTTTCTTACTCGGTTCCGCGGAGGAAGTACCTGCTTCGTACTCTCTCATCATGTACGAGGTTATCTTACTGCGATTCGATCAGAAAGTATATAACAGAGTCATTACTAATTCTTACGAATTTCTTAAAGACTATCTTTCGTACTTCTTAATCAAATCTTAATAATTAACCTATGTCTGCGATTATACATGCTTTTCACAGGAAAGCAAGCACTTTTTACATATTCGGTGAAGGCATGCCGAGATACATGTGCACATCGCCATCCTTCAGAGATCGGTTATCCTTTACGCCGAGAACATCCATCCATGCTCTGGTCGTCAGGGTCCCCCATGGGCCACTGCCGACGCCACCGCCGTTATCGTTATTCCAGAGCCAGGCAGGTGTCGGCCAGAGGCAGGTGGTCGGCGCGATCAGTGTATAGGCGTCCTGGTCTACCCCCTGCTGGCCGTGGTGTGCCATCTGTACGATATCTGATTTCAGCTCTGACGCAGTACAGGTCTTGATTAGGTCTTTTCCCCCGTCGTATGCGAGATCGCCGAGAATCAGGATGGACTGTCCGCTTACACGGATCTTATAGACCATACTGCTGTTGTTGACGCCGTTATAGGTATACACGCCACGATTATTTAATACACGGATGTTGACATCATCGATATTTATTTCCGTTCCACGGCCGATGTTATTTGTCACCGTGCCGACCGACAGCTTCGTAAATGCACTTAGGAGCTGATCTGCGTTACCGGCACCTGTCGGTGAAACCTGGCGATACCACTCTGGCGTTGCCAGTGAGCAGTAGATCTTATCGATTTTGATTTTCCGAGCGGTATCATTCAAAATCGCACAGAGTGCACCGACATGATCTTCATGTGGATGGGTGATGAGCCATGCGTCTACCTTTCCGCCCTGCTGCAGGATGAGTGATGACAGCTTCTCTGCATCTACCTCCCAACCACCATCGACGACGATGAGCTTTCCGTGCGGGCTCTTGATGACGATGCTTAGATTCTGTGCGCCGGTCGTGCTGCCCAGCATCCATAACTCACCCACGTCACTTGCAGATGTAGACGCAGTGGTCTGTATCGTCATTCCAGACATAGGCACACTCTGCTGCATGCCTGCATCACCGGACGCTGGAAGTATCTGCATGCCTGTACTGCCTGGTATAGATACCATCTGTGCGGTCGTGATATTCACTGTCTGCATCGTCTGTGTTGCAGACGCACTCATCGATGCTGCCGTCTGTTCCGTCGTCGTATCAATGATCGGCGCTGCCTGCGCAGGTACCCTACCGAAAATAAACATCGTCATCATCAGGAGACCAAGCATCCATGCATGCGCGATGCTATCTATTTTCTTTTTCAAGCCTTTCATTAAATTCCAGTCAAATCTCATAACGTTCCTTTCTCACAGTTCGATGATTGGGCGCTATTGATACCCACATAAAGAAGAAGCATAAAAATCGGTGTCGTGACCGGAATCGCGATATTGACCACCGCCTGCACCGCATAGGCAATCACCGCGAAGCTGCAGGCAATGGCACAGGCATTTCCTGGCTTTTTCAGCGTCTGCTGAAGACTCGTCGCCAATACCCCAAGGTATGCAAGCGTACCTAGTATTCCGATGGTGGTCAGATACTCTATATATTCGTTATGCGCCGAGTCAAATATGCCATAGCCTGCCTCTCGCATCGCATGCTTATAGCGGTCCATGGTGATGATGTAGTAGGTATCCGGCCCATAGCCGATAAGCTTCTTTAAGAAACCGGCATCCTTCGTAAAGTATTCCCAGGCCAGGCGCCAGTTGAAGCCTCGACCGGTTCCCCAGTCATCACCAAAGATCAGCACATTGCGATATGCATCCCACAATTCCGGATGTCTTCCTGTATTCGCGTCTACGAAAGCGGTCACCGCTACCAGCACGCCTGCGATAAAGAAGCCAAGCCAGATGCGGCGTGCCATTCGCGCCGTTTTTTCCTCCTTTGCCTGCATCCTTCCATTACGAATGCAAGCTGACAGTACGATAGAAAAAATCCAGAGTACGATGGTGAGGAACAACATGGCTTTTGTTTTTCCAAGGGTTACAAACACGCTGCCTCCATCACAGTCTGCCATGGTGGCACGGCCGATGGTAAGCTGTGCTGTTATCACAACACTCGTTGCAAAGATACTGCACGCAATAAAGAAGCGCGCGATGCTTTTCCGCGTATACCATCCCACGAAGGGCAGGAGTCCGAACACTGCAGCTGCTGCAAGAATGCCATTATCACTGATACCCATGACGATGGCAAAGGAGGAGATCCCAACGGAGATCAACGCAAGCAAGGTCTCCCGCCTGCATTTTGAAAGGACAAAAAGAGCCACAGATGCACCCAGGTGGAGTGCCACCATATTTGTATAGGTATTGATATTGCCCACGCTGGATACGAAAGTATAGATGTATTCCGGCGCTGCATTTACATGAAATTTAAATAGATCCAGCAGGAAGAAGTCCGTGATTCCCCAGATTTCCGGAAAGCACGCTGCGATGAGGTAGGCATAGAGGTGCCATTTCCTGAAATGATAGAATCTGGTCACGAGCCAATACGCGATGAAGAACATGAGCCAGAGGACAAGGCCGTTGAAGCGGCCGCGGCTGCCCCAGAGGGCTTCGTACTGGTAATCTGCGAAGAGCACGGACAGAGTCATGATAAAGATCAGTGCGATGAAGCAGATGTCCATCTTCGTGAGCTTCGTCTTCAGGACGTTCCACTTCAGATTCTCCTTCAGCTTCGCTGTGAGAGCACCGCCGTTACTTCGCCTATCGGAAATCAGATAGAGGATGCCCAGTACGAGGAAGAGGATGCCGTAGATGAGGGTCGGAATCCAGTAGAGCTTGAAACGAAAATCGAGGATATCGAAGTACTTGTCATGGGTTGCGAGTGGAAAGATGCAGAGATAGAAAAGCACGTAGATGGTCATCAGGGTGCTGGTGATGTGGCCGAAGCGCTGCTGGATGCGAGTGCTTTCAGGACCATCCTGCTGGTTCACTGCTGCTCTGGCCGCTTCAGCTTCCTTCACTGCCACTACGTCCTTCATTGCTTTCTCTGTGTTTCCTGCTTTCTTTTGCTTACTCATGGAGAAGCTCCTTTATTTCATAATATGACATAATCCGGCTGTTCGCTTCTGCGTACAGCCGGATTGAGGA
>CABTMH010000111.1 GCA_902485915.1 uncultured Oribacterium sp.
GAAAATTATGACTATTCTTGTAACAGGTGGTGCTGGATATATCGGAAGCCATACATGTGTAGAGCTTCTGAACGCGGGCTACGATGTCGTGATCATCGATAACCTGTATAATTCGAATCAGAAGGCCGTGGACCGGATCGAGGAGATCACCGGTAAGAAGGTGAAGTTCTATGAGGAGGACCTCATGGACCGTGCAGCGGTGAAGCGTGTCTTCGATGAGAACACAATCGATGCGGTCATTCACTTCGCAGGACTGAAGGCGGTCGGTGAGTCTGTTCACAAGCCGATCGAGTATTATCGCACGAACATCGGCTCCACGCTGAACCTGACCGACGAGATGCGTGCACATGGCTGCAAGAACATCATTTTCTCGAGCTCTGCGACGGTGTACGGCGATCCGGCCGAGATTCCGATCACGGAGAACTGCCCGAAGGGCACCTGCACGAATCCGTATGGCTGGACCAAGTGGATGCAGGAGCAGATTCTGACCGATATTCACACGGCAGATCCGGAGTGGAACGTCATCCTGCTTCGTTACTTCAACCCGATCGGTGCGCATAAGTCCGGCCTCATCGGTGAGGATCCGAAGGGTATCCCGAACAACCTGCTTCCATACGTGGCACAGGTGGCGATCGGCAAGCTGCCGGAGATTAACGTCTTCGGCGATGATTATGATACACCGGATGGCACGGGCGTTCGTGATTACATCCATGTCGTGGACCTCGCACGTGGTCATGTAAAGGCCATCGAGCGCTTCGCGAAGAAGGATGGTGTGTTCGTATGCAACCTCGGCACCGGCCATGGCTACTCGGTACTGGATGTCATCCATGCGTTTGAGAAGGCCTGTGGCAAGGAGCTTCCGTATGTGATTCGGGAGCGTCGTCCGGGCGACATCGCGACCTGCTACTCGAGCCCTGCGAAGGCAGAGAAGGAGCTCGGCTGGACCGCGGAGTTCGACCTCGAGGATATGTGCCGCGATTCCTGGAACTGGCAGCAGAAGAATCCGAACGGATATAATTCCTGATTGATACTTTGAGGCTATTGCCGAAACCGGTATCGGGCGTCTCACTTAGTTCAAAGGACAGAACCTTCGGGATGTGCACATGGATCGGACAGGGAAAGCACCTGTCCGCCCATCGTGTACATCCCTTCAGAACCTGTTCTTTGAATGCGCAAGACTGCCCGGTACCGGATTTCGGCAATAGCCGATTTACGTTATGAAATGATTTATGTGAGGAGATGAAATGATGGATATACAGGTAGCGGTGAGAGAGCTGGTGGCGTATGCGCTGAAGACGGGGCTGATCGAGGAGGCGGATATCATCTGGGCGCTGAACACGGTGACGCTGATTCTGGGCATCAGCGAGGTGACGGCGAGCAGGGAGGATGTGATCGCGGAGGCCGACAGCATTGCCTTCGATGAGACGGAGGCAAGTGAGGATCAGAAGGTGAATGCACTGGGGATGGTTTCGGATGGAACATATCTGGAAAACGTGCTGGCTGCGCTGGATGACTATGCGGTGGAGCATGGGCTCACGGGTGGTGATTCGGTGGTTTATCGTGATCTGTTCGATACGCGTCTGATGGGCGCGCTGACCTCGCGTCCGTCGGAGGTACAGGCCAGATTTGCGAGTCTCTATGAGGAGAGCCCGAAGGCGGCGACCGACTGGTACTACACCTTCTCGCGGGATACGGACTACATCCGTCGCTATCGTGTGAAGAAGGATGTGAAGTGGCAGACGCATACGGAGTACGGCGATCTCGATATCACGATCAATCTTTCGAAGCCGGAAAAGGATCCGAAGGCCATCGCGGCGGCGGGCAAGGCGAAGCAGACGGGGTATCCGAAGTGTCAGCTCTGTCATGAGTGCGAGGGCTACAGCGGTCGTGTGGACTATCCGGCGCGTGAGAATCACCGCATCATCCCGATCGAGATTCAGGGCGCGGAGTGGGGCTTCCAGTATTCGCCATACGTGTACTATAACGAGCACTGCATCGTGCTGAACGCGGCGCATACGCCGATGAAGATCGATCAGGCAGCGTTTCTGAAGCTGTTTGATTTCGTCGCTCAGTTCCCGCACTATTTCGTCGGGTCGAATGCAGACCTTCCGATCGTCGGTGGCTCCATCCTCGCACATGAGCACTTCCAGGGTGGTCACTATACCTTCGCGATGGCGAAGGCACCGGTAGAGCGGACATTTACGGTTCCGGGCTTCGAGGACGTCGAGGCCGGTATCGTGAAGTGGCCGATGAGTGTCATCCGTCTCAGTGGTCCGGATACCGCACGTCTCGCAGAGCTTGCGGATCGTATCCTCACGAAGTGGAGAGGCTACACGGATGAGAGCGCGTTCATCTTCGCGGAGACCGAGGGCACACCGCACTCGACGATCACGCCGATCGCGCGTAAGGTGGGTGATCAGTTCCAGCTGGATCTCGTGCTTCGAAACAACATCACGACAGAGGAGCATCCGCTCGGTGTATTCCATCCGCATGCGAAGCTCCATCATATCAAGAAGGAGAACATCGGCCTCATCGAGGTGATGGGTCTTGCGGTTCTGCCGAGCCGTCTGAAGAGTGAGATGGAAGCGCTTCGCAAGGCGATTCTTGCAGGCACGGATCTTCGTGCGGATGAGGTACTGGCGAAGCATGCGGACTGGGTCGATGCGTTCCGTGCGAAGTATGCGGCACAGGGCGTGCAGCTCACTGAGGAGAACCTCGAGGGGATCCTCCGTGATGAGATCGGTATCGTCTTCATGCAGGTGCTCGAGGACGCCGGCGTCTACAAGCGCACTCCGGAAGGCCAGGCAGCGTTCGACCGCTTCGTAAAGACGATCTGAGCGGATGAAAAGTCTAGAAGAACTGGCGATCAAGTTCCTTCAGAATGAAGAGTATCGGCTGAAGATTCGAAAGGCGGGAGTGTTTCGTTTCGTCGAAGCATATCGATTTCGTCAGCACGCGCATGAAGAGTACGAGATCAATTATATAAATTCCGGACATGCGCTTATGCGGATCGAGGGTTGTGAGGTTTCGCTTCATCAGGGACAGTGTGTGGTGATACCGCCGCATCGAAAGCACTCGTTTCATGTAGACTCGAAAATCGGCTGTCGACTGACGCAGCTTGAGATGAGTCTGAAGATGAAGAATCAGGATGAATCGTTCCTGATGAAGGACGGTGAAGTGAAAGCGTACTACGTGATCAAAAACTGTGAGGAGATCGCACCTTTGATTGAACGGATCGCCAGAGGATTCCGAAAGGAAAAAACCGAAAGCAATGAATTTCTGATGAAGATTTCAGCGATCGAGATGATGATCACGCTGAATTACTACATCAACCGAGATGATAAAGTGGCAGCCTTCCGCGCATCGGGCCGACTGATGCAGGCTGTCGAGTGGATACAGGAGCACTACATGGATCCGATCAACCTTGAGGAGGTGGCAGCTGATGCGGGTGTCAGTTCCAGATATTTGCGGAAATACTTCTCGGAGATTATGGGAAAAACCTGCGTCCAGTACATCACAGAGCTTCGGATGGAACAGGCGAAGCATCTTTTATGGGAGACCAGTAAGAGTATCCTGGATATCGCGATGGAAACTGGATACGAAAATGCACAGTACTTTACGCGCGTCTTTCGCAAATCGGAAGGCATGACACCGTTGCAGTACCGCATGCAGTGGAGAGAAGAGAGCTGACAGAAGTCAGCTCTTTTTTGATAGGACAGATTATGTCGTGGGCGTGCCGGAGGGGCGGAAGCGGAGGCACCGTGCTCTGTGAACCCTGCCGGCTTGAAGCCGAGGACTACAGGGGGCGGCCGCGGAGGTAGCATCCTCCGTTGTCGCCCCTCCGTTGTCGCCCCTCCGCTTCCCTTTGCCTCCGCTGAAAAGCTTTGTGCATTTTGTTCCGAAAAGTATAATAAAAAAACAGGACATGCCGATAAGTGGAGGCACATGCTGTGTGCACTAAGTATAATTACAGGCATAGAACAGAAGAAAATATAGAAACATTGACGGACGCATGCAGGACATTTGAATCATAAAATGCAAAAGTTAACTGTAAGGATGGAAAAAACGGAAAAGGAGAATGGGATGGTGAATTGTACCCCTTGTCAAGGACACAAGAGATTTTAGTTGCCCCTATTTTCAGACAGCTATGAATCTCGTACCCAGCC
>CABTMH010000112.1 GCA_902485915.1 uncultured Oribacterium sp.
AGACGTGTGCTCTTCCGATCTGGGGCACTCGCTTCCGCTGCCTGTGCCACTTCTGCAGCGGACGGTCCGGCTTCCCCGGATGCAGCTGCGGTGGTCTCCGCGGCGGATGAAGCACGGTCCCCGGCTGTACTCTCCTCCGGAAGTGTAGCACCACCCTCTGAAGCGGTTACTTCTGTTTCCAGAACGACGGCCTCACTCTCCATCGGATGCAGGTGCTCCCGGATCTCCGGCTCCAGGCCACCGAAGACAGCGGCGCTGACGGAACCAAACAGAAGTGCAGAAATCAGCACACGTGCATAGTGCCGCGTGCGCTTCTTCCAGTTCTCCTTCCGACCTACGATATTCTCTTTTATAAAGTCTTTTTCTGCCATAGCACAATTATAACCATGAAGATATTTTCACGCAAGAAATTTGCCTTCATGTGCTATACTGATAAGCATGAACGAAAAAGTATTACACACACTCGAATTTAATAAGATCAAGGATCGCCTGATGGACTGTGCGAGCTCTCAGGAGGGACGCAAGCTCGTCCAGGCGCTGCTGCCATCGACGGATCTCGCAGAGATCGATCGAAACCTCGCGGAAACCGACGCGGCCATGCTCCGTATCGGTCTCTATGGCACGCTTTCCTTTTCCGGCGTGAAGGACGTCCGTGACAGCCTGAAGCGGCTCGAGATCGCGGCTTCTCTGTCTGCGGCAGAGCTGCTCTCCATCAGCGGCGTGCTGACCGTCGCCGGTCGTGCGAAGGCCTATGCCCGTGACAGCGAGAAGACCCCGGAGGCACCGAAGCCGGTGCCACGGGCGGTGCGTTTAAACGCCCACTATACGAAGAATCAGCCGGATCCGGAGAAGCTTCGGGAGGAAGCCGCAGACGATGCACTGTCGCCGTACTTCCGTGACATCGAGCCGCTCTCTCCGGTCAATAAGGAAATCGTCCGCTGCATCCTCTCGGAGGATGAGATCGCCGACGATGCCAGTGCCGGTCTCTTCAGCGTACGTAAGAAAAAGCATGCCCTGGAGGAGCGCATCCACACGACGCTGAACGGCATCCTGAACGGCAGCCGCGCCCTGCTGCAGGACGCGGTCATCACCATGCGCGATGGTCGCTACTGTCTCCCGGTGAAGGCGGAGTATAAGTCGAGCTTCCCGGGCATGGTCCACGACCAGAGTGCGACGGGATCGACGCTCTTCATCGAGCCGATGAGCATCGTCAAGCTGAACAACGACATCCGTGAGCTCGAGGCCGACGAAAAGAAGGAGATCGAGAAGGTCCTGGACACCCTGTCCGGCTCCCTGATGCCCTATACGAACGAGATCCGTCGAAACATCGAGATCCTCGCACACCTCGACTTCGTCTTCGCGAAGGCGAAGCTGGCGGCCTCCATGCGGGCCACCCGTCCGGTGCTGAACGATCACTACTACATCAACATCCTGCAGGGCCGTCATCCGCTGATCGACCCGAAGAAGGTCGTGCCGATCACGGTGTACCTCGGAAAGGACTTCGATCTTCTCGTCATCACGGGACCGAACACCGGTGGTAAGACCGTGTGTCTGAAGACCATCGGTCTCTTCCAGCTGATGGGCCAGTCCGGTCTCTTCATCCCGGCCGCCGAAGGCTCGGAGCTCGGTGTGTTCGAGGAGATCTTCGCCGACATCGGTGACGAGCAGTCCATCGAGCAGAATCTGTCGACCTTCTCCGCGCACATGACGAACACCGTCCGGATCCTGAGCGAGGCCGACAGCCACAGTCTCTGTCTCTTCGATGAGCTCGGTGCCGGTACCGATCCGACCGAGGGTGCGGCGCTCGCGATGGCGATCCTCAACTTCCTTCATAATATGAAGACACGGACCGTCGCGACCACCCACTACGCAGAGATCAAGGTCTATGCCCTCTCCACCGAGGGCGTCGAGAACGCGAGCTGCGAGTTCGACGTGAACACCCTGAGCCCGACCTATCGTCTGCTGATCGGTGTCCCTGGTAAGTCCAACGCTTTCGCCATCTCACAGAAGCTGGGCCTGCCATCCTACATCATCGAGGATGCGAAGAGCCGCCTCGAAAACGAGGATGTCAAGTTCGAGGATGTCATCGCGAGTCTCGAGGAGAGCCGCGTGACCGTCGAGCGTGAGCGTGAGGAGATCGCGCGCTATAAGGCAGAGATCGAGGAGTATAAGCGCCGTGCGCGGGAGAACTCCCGCGGTGTCGAGAAGGGCCGTGATAAGATTCTCCAGAAGGCCCGTGAGGAAGCCGCACAGATCCTGGCGGATGCGAAGGAAACGGCGGACTCCATCGTGAAGGAGCTCCGTAAGCAGGAGCAGAACGGAGCGGCGGTCTTCGAGGCCGACCAGACCCGCTCCACGCTGAACAGGAAGCTGCGGGAAACCCAGGCGAGCCTCTCGGCCACACAGAAGGTGAAGGGACCGGCCCAGCCGGTATCCGCGAAGAGCCTCCGCATCGGCGACACCGTCCATGTGGCTTCGATGAACCTGAACGCCACGGTATCGACGCTGCCGGATCGCAACGGTAAGCTCTATGTCACCGCCGGCATCATCCGCACCCAGGTATCGGTGCGCGATATCGAGCTCGTGGATACCGGGAAGGTATCCGGCCCTGGTCTCGAGCCGACGAAGAAGGGAAAGAAGTCGCATGCCGGCAACATCCGCATGCAGAAAACGATGAGCATCTCTCCGGAGATTAATCTCATCGGCCAGACCACCGCAGAGGCGATCCCGGAGCTGCAGAAGTACCTCGACGATGCCTATCTCGCGCATCTGCCGCAGGTCCGTGTCGTCCACGGACGTGGTACCGGCGTGCTCCGAAAGGCGGTGCATGCACAGCTGAAGAAGCTGAAGTACGTAGATTCCTTCCGCCTCGGCGAGTTCGGCGAGGGCCAGGATGGTGTCACGATCGTCATGTTTAAAAAATAAGGCAGCGGCAGAAGAACGAGGAGGAAAGCCGGATGGCGGAGAAACAGAAAATTCTGATCGTGGATGATGACGCTTCGATCTCGGAGCTCATCTCCCTTTATCTCGAAAAAGAGATGTTTGATACGCGCTGTGCCGCGGATGGCGAGGAGGCGCTGCAGCTCTTCCCGGAATACCAGCCGAATCTCGTGATTCTGGATCTGATGCTGCCGGGCATCGATGGCTATGAGGTCTGCCGGCGGCTCCGGGCGAGCTCGCAGGTGCCGGTCATCATGCTGTCGGCGAAGGGTGAGACCTTCGATAAGGTGCTCGGGCTCGAGCTCGGCGCGGACGACTACATGGTGAAGCCGTTTGAGTCGAAGGAGCTCGTGGCGCGCGTGAAGGCGGTGCTTCGTCGCTACCAGCAGGCCCAGGCGCAGGTCAATGCTGCCGTCGATGCTGCACTCTCCGCCCAGCAGGCGAAGGCAGGCGCAGGGCTCGCGATGAATGGCGCGGGCGCAGCGGGTGCCGGCTTCGCGACGAACGGTGCTGCGGGCGCGGCTGGTGCCGGCTTCGCGAAAAACGGCGGCGTCGGTGCGGCTTCACCGCAGGCACGGATGGGCGCGGGCTTCCTCGATACGGCGGGCCTTCCGCCAGCAGATGCCGATGGCAATATCACCTTCCGGGCGTATGTCGAGGGCGACAGCGGCTCCGGCGAGCTGTACACCTACAACGGACAGACCGGACAGCTGCATCGCGGTGGTACGGACGTGCGGACACATGCGACGGATATGCTCGATGCCTACCGGAACGGTGACTACATCGAGTATAAGGACCTCATCGTCAATAAGTCAAATTACGCAGTTTACTACAGTGGCCATATCGTGGAGATGCCGCCGAAGGAGCTCGAGCTTCTCTACTTCCTGGCATCCTCACCGAATCAGGTCTTCACACGAGAGCAGCTCCTCGATCACATCTGGGGCTATGAGTTCGCCGGGGATTCCCGGACGGTCGATGTGCACATCAAGCGGCTGCGCGAGAAGCTGCCGGGGAATCCGGACTGGGAGATCTCCACGGTCTGGGGCATCGGATACAAGTTCAGAGTCATGTAAACGCCGCCTGGGCAACTGCTTGTGCGCCGGATTCTCCACTTCGTCTCGACACGTAAACGCCGCCGAGGGACAGTCCGGGATTCACGGTCGATGTCAACGCGAACTCAATCATCACATAAACGCCGCCGGGGGACTCCCCCGGCGGCGTTCTTTATAACTCAGGCACATCGTAGCTTACCTGCGGCAGTGTAAAGGTGAACTCCGTGCCGACACCTTCGGTGGAGACACAGTCGATGTTCTCACCGTGTGCGGTGATGATGGACTTCACGATGCTGAGACCGAGGCCGGTGCCGTGCTTGTCCTTGCCGCGGGACTGATCCGCCTTATAGAAGCGGTCCCAGATCTTCGCGAGGTCACGCTTCGGGATACCGATGCCGGTGTCCTTTACGGAGACGAAGACCTTCTGGCCGCGTATCCCGGTGCGGATCGCGATCGAGGATTTCGGATTACTGAACTTCAGCGCGTTATCGATCAGGTTATAGAGCACCTGCTGAATCTTACTGTAGTCCGCGTAGACCATCTCCTTCTTCTCGGCGAAGGTCAGCTCGAAGACGAGCTCCTTCTTCTGACAGGTCATCTCGAAGCTCGCGCAGACGTCACGGATCACGCGGTTCACATCGAAGTTCGTCCGGCTGAGAAAGCCCTTCTTATCCAGGGTGCCCAGACTCAGCATGGACTGTGTCAGCTTCGTCAGACGCTCCGTCTCGGAGATCAGGCGCATGAGGTACTTCGGCTCCAGCTCCTCCGGGATCGTACCGTCGAGGATCGCCTCGAGGTAGCCCTTGATGGAGGTCAGCGGCGAACGGAAGTCATGGCTGACGTTCGCGATGAACTGCTTCTGATAGTCGTCAGACTTCGAGATCTCTTCCGACATGAAGTTCAGGGTCTCCGCAAGGTAGCCCATCTCATCCTCCGAGTTCGTCGTGATCTTATAGTGATAGTCGCCGGCGGCATACTTCGTGGCCCCCTCCGTGATTCTCTTCAGCGGACGGTAGACGATGACATAGAAGACGGCCATGATCAGCAGCGACAGGATGAAGATGATGAGTGCCGTGAGGTAGACGATGTTCAGGATGTCGTTCTGTGAAGCGACGATGTGGGCGACCGGCTCATGGATGAGGACATAGCCGCCGGTCGTGTAGCCACGGGTCACCGGGGCCATGACCGAGAGGACATCGTCCGGATACAGATCGTGATAGCGGCCGAGCTTATAGCGCATGCCGGTCATCGTGCTGTCGAAATCCGGGATCTCGATGTTCTTATGCGCATCCTCCGCGGTGTCGCTCAGCACCTTTCCGTTTCGGTCCACGATCCAGATGTCGACATCGAGGAAGGTGGAGACCGCCTTCATCTGCTGACTCACCGCGTCGGTGCTCAGGTTCAGATTTCCCGTCTCGGAATAGGTCGAGGAGATCAGGGTCGCCTCACTGTAGAGACTGTTCGCCTGCTCCCGGATCAGGTAGCGGTAGGTGAGTCCGGAGGACAGGAGTGCCACGACCATGAAGCCCAGCACACCGAAGACGATATACGCCACGATAAATTTTACAAATAAGGATCGTTTCACTTTAGTTCGTCAGGACGAGCTTCGCGCTGCCGTAGATGCCGGCGTCGTTGCCGAGGGTAGCGAGCACGATATCTGCCTTCTTCGTGAGGATCGGCGTGTAGTCTGCATAGTGCTTCTTCACGAGGTCGATCAGGTACTGACCGGCTCTGGAAACACCGCCGCCGATGACATAGATCTCCGGATCGGCCACCATGGAAATCGTAGCGAGGGCACGGCCGAGGTAGTACATGCTGGTGTCGATGGTCTTCACCGCGAGCGGGTCACCGGCCTTTGCACAGTCGCAGACATCACGGGCACTCAGCGCATCGCCGAACGCACGCATCGTGGAGGCTTCCTCGCTTGCCGCGAGATTACGCTTCGCCTCACGGACGATGCCGGTCGCACTGGCTACCTGCTCGAGACAGCCATGGCCGCCGCAGTTGCAGGCCTCCTGCTCACCGTCACGCACCTGGATATGCCCGATCTCTGCGCCGGCACCATGGACGCCTGCGATGATCTGGCCGTCGATGATGAGTCCGCCACCGACACCGGTGCCGAGGGTCACCATCACGAGATTTGCGTGGCCCTTACCGCCACCCTGCCACATCTCGCCGAGGGCGGCAACATTGGCATCGTTCCCGACGGCACAGCGGATCTTTCCGCCCATGAGCTCCTGCATCTCCTTCGCCGGCCAGTGATCATGCCAGCCGAGGTTGACGCAGACATGCACGTAACCGTTCGGCTCGACCGGACCCGGCACACCGATCCCGATGCCCTCGATGTCCGTGAGCTCGATGCCCTTCTCCTCGAGACGCTTCTTCAGCGCATCCGCGACATCCGGAAGGATATACTTTCCGTCCTCTTCCTTACGGGTCGGAACCTCCCACTTATCCATCAGAACACCGGTGAGTGTGAAGATACCGCACTTCACCGTCGTTCCGCCTACATCAACGCCTACACAATACTGATTCATATGAGCCCCCTCCTGCTACTTCAGCTTTACAGATTCCATCGCGCCCGCACTTCCGATGAGCAGATCGAGGTTCAGCGGATTCTTCATGCCATGCGCCACCCGCGCTCTGGAGATCGAGGTATCGATGTTACCGCTGTACTTCAGTGTGCCGCTCATGTCGTAAAGCTGGAGCGTGGTGTTATTATAAACCAGGACCCTGTCCTGATCGATATCGAAGTTTGTATAGTTCAGCTGGAACGGCGTCGAGAACACCGTCTGGCCGTTCAGCCGGTACACGGTCAGCATATACGGATCCGAGGAGGTCTCCGAATCGCTGTTATCCGTGATGATGCCGATATAATCGTCCGCATAGGTAATCGCCTGGATCGTCTGCTCGATCTCGACCTTCTGGCTGAGCTCCGGACTCGTCAGCACCTTCGTACTGAAGAAGGCGATGCCGCCATCATAGAAGGCCTGCGCATGCGTATCATCCGAGAAATGCACCCGTCCGGCGAGATGTCCGCTGAAATCATCGGTGAAGCCACCCACAACACGGTTACTGCCGGCGTTCTGGCCGATCTCACTCAGATTATAGAAGATGACCTTATTCTGGATCGTTCCGTTCTCGATGGAGGCGAACGACGCGATCAGCTCCGTGCCATCCGGCGATACGGCGATATCCACCGGATATCCGTCACCGTCGAGCACCGACTTGATGGAAATATCCAGCGCCGCCCCCTCCTTCGAGAAGACGGTGATATAGCTCGCCTTCGAATCCTCGAGCAGTGCATAGGTGACGCCGGTGCCAGCCACCGAAATCTTCGTAATCGGCAGATTCGTCTCTGCCTGTCCGGTGGTACCGGTTTTATTCATGATGTAGATCGCGGTCTTCCCCTGATCGGCGATCGCACAGTAGTCTCCGCTGATGGACACATACGGACTGTTCATCTCGTAGGACTGATTCCAGATGGTCTTCCCGGACGAATCGATATAGGTCGCACCATCCCGAGTCACCTTCAGGAAGCCGTCGCCGAAGATCTCGTAGTCCTCATAGTCCGACTCGCTCACGCCGTTTTCACCGGTGAAGCTGTTTCGCCAGTTCTGCGAAAAGCCTGTATACGGTCGCTTCATCATATATACCGCACCCGCCACGAGCGCGCCGAGCACCAGTACGACGACGAGAAAAACGAGGAGGCGGCGACGACTACGTCTCCGCTTCCCCTTCTCCTGCGCCTGCTCCGCCTCCTCCTGCTGCAGCAGGTCCTTCGTATCGACGACGCGACGGCGCAGCTCCTGTTTTCGGTTTTCTCTCTCAATATCTGCCATAAAGGGCTCTACTCCTGCATTTCAGATTGCGCTGCATCCCGTTCCGGGCCGCTACCACCCACAGCTTCGGCCAATGTCGACGCCGATCCGTACGTTCCCGCCCGGAACGCATGCTGTTAATATAAGCTGTGCGGATATACGCCCTGATCTACGAGCTCCTGTAAGGACTGCTGCACGGCTTCCTTATCCTCTGCATAGGTCACGCCGAACCAGCGGTCATGATCCTTCAGTACCTTGACCGTCGCCTGGCCTGCGAGCATCAGCTTCGAAAGCTCCGCCGGAAGGAGGTACTCGCTCTTCATCTCCTGACCGTGCTCGTCGAGCCATGCCGGGAAGTTCTCGATGAGGACATCCAGGTACTTCTCTGGAAGACCGAACATGTTCATGGAGACGATCGCATCGCCATCCACCTCGACCGGATTTCCATCGCCGTCCTTTCCCATGAGCTTTCCATCGGCCTGCTTCGCGATGTCGTAGGTCTCGTCGATCTCATGGAGATAACCGCCCTCGCCCATCACACAGACGCCACGGTTGACGGTGCCGTGATCAGACAGGGTGTTTCCCACGATGTAGCCGGCCATGCACATATCGAAGGCCGGTGCATCCTCGTCCATCGTGTTCACGAGGTAGTCATGAATCAGTTTGAAGCCCTCACGGCCATAGAAGTCGTCCGCGTTGATGACGGCGAACGGGCAGTCGATGAGATCGCGCACCTGGATCAGTGCATGCGCGGTACCCCACGGCTTCTTTCTGCCTTCCGGTACACTGTAGCCCTCCGGCAGCTTATCGATCTCCTGGAAGGCATACTTGCACTTCGCGATCTTCTCGACACGGTCGCCGATGATCTCACGGAAATCCTTCTCGATGTCCTTACGGATGATAAACACGATCTCGTCAAATCCGGCTTCCAGTGCATCGTGGATGGAATAATCCATGATGATCTCACCACTCGGTCCCAGCTTCGCCAGCTGCTTGATGCCACCACCGAAACGAGATCCCAGACCTGCCGCCATAATTACCAGTGCCGTTTTTTTCATTTTACTTTACTCCCTCTCTTTTATTCTCTTTTATTTATTAATATCCGAGCCATGCGCCGTCTGCGCCTACGTGAAGGCCATCCGGGGTGGTCGTGTTCGTCAGCATCGCCCCGAAGGTGCCGTCGTGCAGCTGATTGAAATAGTAGAACTTATCGTTGATCTTCCACCAGCCATGGAGCATCGCGCCGTAGGTCGCGCCCTCGGTCGTATTCAGCAGATACCAGCGGCCATCCACTCGCTGGAGGCCGGTCAGCATCGCGCCGTCCGAACCCATGAGGTACCAGTTGAGGCCGTCCGGACAGATCCAGCCGGTCAGAAACTGATTACCGGCGATGTAGTACCACTTATTCATGTACTGCATCCACTGTCCGCTGCCCGTACCGGTCACACCGGTCGGATTCAGGGTGCTCGCCGGGCTGCCCTGCTGGAGGTTGAAGCCCGGGCCGAAGACCTTTTCCGCGTTGTTCTTTACCTTGACAGTCGAGTTACTCGTCACGATCGCGTTGGAACGCGCCGTCGGAATCGAGAAGCTGTAATCGGATTCGGTCTTATCGCCATCGATCGTCGCATCATCACAGATGAACATGGACTTCGCGATGAAGCCGCCGCCATCGCCGGAGGCCGCTGCCTGCACGGAGATGTGATCGACCGAGCGGCCACCCGAGCTGTAGCTGGAGACATTGACCGCATGCTTCGGAGCGGTCACTGAGGTTTTCGTCTCGTGGTCGTCGCCGTCCGCGTCCGTCCAGTAGATGTAGACGTTATACTTCGTCGCGTACGTCACCTTATCCCAGCTGATCTCGTCGCCGTTATGCTCGAAGCCGGTCGGGTTCTTCAGTACGTAGAACGGGTAGGTGGTGCAGCGGAGGCGGATCGCGTTTTCGTTCCGGCTCAGCATCTCGACCTTCGTCGCGCCGAGGACCTCGACGGCACAGGTTTCGGTGAAGCTGTTTCCCGTCATCGGGTGAACTTCGATCGTGTAGGTGTAGGCCTTTCCCGGCTTCGTGCGGTCACCGGAGGTGCTGTAATCATACACGAAGTACAGATGGTCGTAGGTCGCCGGCTCCTCGCCGCTCGACATGTCGCCGGCGGTCATGCTGCTCTCCTCTTCCGGGGCCAGATCGATGCGGACCGTGCTGATCCCGGCCGCCAGCGCCGTCATCGCGCTCATCGCGGACAGCATCACACAGGCTGCCGCCGTCAGAAAAAACGTACGGAGTTTCATCCTCGCTGCTCCTTTCTTTTTTTCTATATCATGAACCTTTTCGAAAGGTTCGTAAAGTGTCGATAACGTATCAACTTATTGTACCAAGTTATGCAGGGGTTTTCAATAAGAGGGGAAGTGAAGGCCCGGTGGCTGCAGAATATCGATTGTGTACTGAGCAGGCAGGGGCCGGAGGGGGCGGCAACGGAGGCCCCCTGCCTGAATCCAGTTGACGAGTGAACAGGAACAAATATCAATCGTGTAAGCGCTTTCCATGCTGCGCTATCGGTGATATAATCGAAAAAAGAAACATAAGCGTGCTGGTCGACAGCATCCATAGAAAGAGGAGGATTTTGATATGGCAGATATGGCGAAGGAGCATCCAGACTGTGCGTACTGTGCAAAGGGCGAGCTGGTAAAGAAGTTCGGTTATGAGATCTGTGAGCTTCCGGCTTCCACCGTTTATCTTTTCAAGGAGCAGAGCCATCCGGGCAGATGCATCGTGGCATCGAAGCACCACGTATCCGAGATGCTGGAGCTCAGCGAGGCAGATCGCGCAGCATTTATCGCGGATGTCGTCACGGTTGCAAATGCGATTCATGCGGTATGCCACCCGAATAAGCTGAACTACGGTATGTACGGCGACACGGGCTGCCATCTTCACATGCACCTCGTTCCGAAGTATAAGGATCAGTTCGAGTGGGGCGGCACCTTCGCGATGGATCCGAACATGAATAAGATCACCGATGAGGCCGAGCTCGAGAAGATCGCTGCACCGCTTCGCGACGCGATTCTCGGAAAGTGAAATTAAAAACCGGAAGACACTGCACAAGTGCCTTCCGGTTTTTTATTACTTTACTTCGTCGAGAATCTCCGCGAGGGCGGCGATCTGTGCGCTCGTGGTCGCCCAGGAGCTGCAGAAGCGGACGACCATCTGGTCCTCGCCGTATGGCTCCCACGGGGTGCAGATGACGTCCCGCGCCTTCAGCGCCTCGAGCGTCGTCTTCGGCAGGATCACGAACTGCTGGTTCGTCGGAGAGTTCAGGAAAAATGCGTATCCGCGGTCACGGAAAACCGCCTTGAGCTCCTCTGCGCGGTCGATGGCATTGGCCGAAATCTCCGTGTAGAGACGGTCGGTGAACAGCGCGTCGAACTGCACAGCGTTGAGGCGGCCCTTCGCAAGCAGCGCGCCATGCTCCTTAATCATCGTCACCATCTGCTTCGGTGACCCGCCGTGCGGATACACGACGGCCTCGCCACAGAGTGCGCCGACCTTCGTGCCACCGATGTAGAACACGTCCGTAAGTCGGGCAATGTCTTCGATCGTTACATCTGTGTCGCGGCTCATGAGTCCGTAGCCGAGACGTGCACCGTCGAGGAAGAGCGGAAGCTTCCACTTATGGCAGACCTCAGCGATCGCCTCGAGCTCGGCCTTCCGGTAGAGCGTGCCGTACTCGGTCGGATGGCTGATGTAGACCATCCCCGGGAACACCATGTGGTCGTGGTCGCCGTCCGCATAGAACGCGGTCACCATGTGGTCGAGCTCCGCAGCATCCATCTTACCGTCGTGGCTCGGAAGCGCCAGGACCTTGTGTCCCGTGAACTCGATGGCCCCCGCCTCATGGCAGTTGACATGACCGGACTGCACAGCGACCACGCCCTCGTACATCCGAAGCGTCGTATCGATCACCGTCTGGTTCGTCTGCGTGCCACCGGTCAGGAAATAGATTTCTGCCTCCGGATGTCCGATGAATGCGCGGATCTTCTCCTTCGCGCGCTCACTGTAGATATCGGTACCGTAGCCCGTCAGCTGCTCCATATTCGTCCGTGTCAGTGCCTCCAGCACCTTCGGATGACAGCCCTCTGTATAATCACTTGCAAAATTCAGCATGATCGACCTCCTGGATTTTTCTCCGTCCTGTGCGGAAACATACATAAGAAGCATTTTAGCACTGCGCGGCGTTAAAGCCAACTGATTTCGGGACATATCGAAGAATCATCCATAGCCCATTAAGGAAAAAATAATGGAGAAATAGTGGAAAATACTGTAAAAATAGTGGAGAAATAATGGAATTTTGAATCGTTTCCGATACGCTCAGCGATTTTGCGAAAAATCATGAAGCTGAGATCCTGAAGGAAATCGGATAGGCGCAACAACGCTCATATATCTTATCCATGCATCCGGCAAAACGAGGCGACCTGAGGTGAAGTCGATATAATAAAGGGCAGACCGCAAGTCTGCCCCAGAAATAAGCCTCAAATCTCGAAAAGGCTGGTCCTCCTTTTATTCTGATAATTCTTTTAACACGTCACAAAGCAGTTCAAAGCCCGTCTGTATATCCGATATAGCGGTGGCTTCTGCTGGATTATGGCTGATACCTCCGATACTCGGCACGAAAATCATCGCGGTCGGGAACACCTTTCCGAATACCATCGAGTCGTGACCGGCACCGCTGTTCATATGCTTATATGCCAGATGTTTTTCTTTACAGTGCTGCTCGATCACCCGAATCACGTTCGGATCCATCTGCGCGGACGCCAGCCAGTGGTCCTGTCCCAGCCGGACCTTGAAGCCCTTGCGTTCGATGGATTCCAGCGCACGTTTCAGGATAGCTTCATCTCGAAGCAGTTCCTCTTCGCTGCCATCACGCATATCGATGAGCAGATTTACCCGATCTGCAATGACGTTCTGCATTCCAGGAAACACCTGTATCGCGCCATAGGTAAGGGTGGCAGAAGGAGCCTGCTCCATCATCTGACGGGTAGACTCTGTTATAAATTCCGCAGCAGCCACCACAGGATCGTGTCGTAAAGGCATCGAGGTGGTACCTGCATGGTTCTGGCTTCCCTGAATAGTCAGCTCATAGTTGACGATACCGACGATACTGTCCACGATACCGATCTGCTTCTGCTCGCTTTCAAGCACCGGTCCCTGTTCGATATGCAGCTCTACGATCGCTCTGATATCGTCACGCTTCACACTTTTCAGCGCTTCCGGCTGATAACCGGCAGCTACCAGTGCCTCGCGAAGAGTGACACCATCACGGCCGAGCTCCTCGAGATCCTCCTCTTTCAGCGTGCCACAGATCGCACGGCTCCCCTGACAGCCGCTAGCGAAACGACTGCCCTCTTCCTCCATCAGACCGACCACTTCCAGGCTGTGTTTCGGAACAAAACCAGACTCTTTGAGGTATCCCAGCGCTGCCACACCGGTCACAACGCCCAGTGCGCCATCATATTTTCCACCATTCTTTACGGTATCCAGGTGGGATCC
>CABTMH010000113.1 GCA_902485915.1 uncultured Oribacterium sp.
AAAAGATCCAACCCAGATTCTTGGCAAGCTAGAAACAAATGACATGACAACCGTTGACAATTCGAAAAACTATGATGCAACCTTAAAGGGTCAAGCATATCCATATAAGAACTGGACCAGTGACTGGGAGAGCACAGAGGCAGTCAAACCGATCTGTTATTACGGAGACTGGCCACTGCCAAATAAACAGCTAAATGGAAGAATCGTGTACTATCATAAAAATAGTGGTGATAATACTATAGGTGAATTCACACTTACTGGGTATGATACGTCACTAACAACTGGATTGCAGAATCTAAATGGTGGCAATTTTGAATCAGATGGATTTGGTATTATTTGTGAAACTCAAAATCGACAAGATGCGCATCAAAAATATATGTATGCAGATCAACCGCATGATCCGAATGCTGAACGTGATGGGTATACCGAGTTGAATGTTCAAGGAAGTAATACTAATGTAGAATGTGCTCCATTTGTCTGGGATGGAAAGACATATTATTTCTTTAGAATTACAAATATAGAACTTCCTGAGACGGGAACGAAAACTGTTTATTTAAAGGGGAATGTCGATACTATTTATTCGAATATTATTTATCGAGCAGATATCAATGTAGATACCCATACAGCAACATTTACACGTATTGGATGATATGCATTTTTAAATAGGTGAACGCTTGATAAAAAAATTTATACTGCGTACTGCGTAGAGCTATGGATACAACAGATTTTCCTTTATTTTTCTTGGTGCAGGCCGATCACGATGTGACGACCTGCATCGAGGAGCAGGACAAGTCGATGAAGGCGTTGCATTTCACGAAAAACAGCTTCGCACATGTGGGCGTGGCATGAACGTGGCGACCGAAGACATTGCCCCGATCATCTGGGCGATCGGCAACCACGATGAGGAGAACGGACAGATGCTGCTGTAAGCGGTATGGCCTGCGCCGGGAGACTGGTACAGGCCATAAATTATCCCCGACATATAGATGGGTTTGGATTGACAAATAAAAAACGGAGCATTATAAGACGGCTAAATTGCAAAAAACGGGGCATTATATGGCGACATATTTGTGAAAAACGGGGCAGTAGAAGAGAACTTTTATTGCAAAAACTGGGCAGTTTCTATAGGATATGAATAGAGCTGAGCTGGCATGGAGGGCTATTTAAGACAGACCGGGTGGTCGATTTCAGGGAGGATCGAATCATGCAGAGTAAGAAGAAACTGGTTGTCATCGATGTGCAAAACGATTTCGTGACGGGGAGTCTGGGTACGGAGGAGGCGCAGGCGATGCTGAAGCGGCTCATCGAGAAGGTGAAGACATTCGATGGGGAGATCCTGATGACGAGGGATACGCACGAGGCGGATTATATGGAGACGCAGGAGGGCCGGATGCTTCCGGTACCACACTGTATCCGCGGTACGGAGGGCTGGGCACTGGTGCCGGAGCTGGAGGCGATCCGTGTGGAGCAGAATCTCAAGGTATATGATAAGCCGTGCTTCGGAAGTCTCGAGCTCGTCGCAGATATGAAGGCGGCGTACGAGCGGGGCGAGCTGGAGTCCCTCGAGCTGGTCGGCATCTGTACGGACATCTGTGTGGTGTCGAACGCGCTGATGCTGAAGTCGACGATACCGGAGCTTCCGATGTACGTGGACGCAGGCTGCTGTGCCGGCGTGACACCAGAGAAGCATGAAGCGGCCCTCGAGGTGATGCGGAGCTGCCAGGTGAACGTGCACTAAAAGAAAGAGGATTTGACATGAATCAGAGTGATCAGCGAAATATTTCCATGATGATGGATCTCTATGAGATGACCATGGCGAACGGTTATTTCCAGGATCCGGGTGCGGAGGATCTGGTGACCTTCGATGTGTTCTACCGGAAAAACCCGGATGATGCGGGCTTCGCGATCTTCGCGGGGCTCGAGCAGGTGCTGGACTACCTCGAGGGGATGCACTTCGATGATGCGGATATCGATTACCTTCGCTCGCTCCATATTTATGCGGAGGATTTCCTCGACTGGCTGAGGGATTTCCGTTTCCGCGGCACGGTGCGGGCGCTGCCGGAGGGCAGCATCATGTATCCGAACGAGCCGATCCTCACGGTGGAGGCACCGCTCATCGATGCGCAGCTGGTGGAGACGGCGATTCTCGCGCAGGTGAATCACCAGTCCCTCATCGCGACGAAGACGAACCGCATCGTCCGTTCGGCAGAGGGCCGGCTGGTGGCGGACTTCGGCGCGCGTCGTGCGCACAATGTTGACGCCGCGGTGTATGGTGCCCGGGCCGCCTATATCGGCGGCGCCGCAAGTACAGCGACGATACTGGCCGGGGAGATGTTCGGCATCCCGGTGAGCGGGACGATGGCGCACAGCTGGGTGATGTACCACGATGACGAGTACACGGCGTTTAAGCGCTTCGCGGAGATCTATCCGGATAATTCGGTGCTGCTCGTCGATACCTACGACGTGCTGGCATCCGGTGTGCCGAATGCGATTCGTGTGGCGAAGGAGGTGCTGATGCCGATGGGCAAGCGTCTGAAGGGCATCCGCCTCGATTCCGGTGACCTCGCGTACCTGTCGAAGAAGGCGCGGAAGATGCTCGATGCGGCGGGGCTCGAGGACTGCATCATCGTGGCGTCGAACAGCCTCGATGAGTTTACGATTCACTCGCTGCTCGAGCAGGGCGCGTGCATCGATTCCTTCGGTGTCGGCGAGCGGCTGATCACAGCGAAGAGCGATCCGGTGTTCGGCGCGGTGTATAAGCTGGTGGCGGTGAATAAGGATAAGGTCTGCTTCCCGAAGATTAAGGTATCCGAGACCTTCGAGAAGATCACGAATCCGGGGCAGAAGCGCGTATGGCGTGTGTATAATCCGGACGGCTTCGCGGTCGCGGATCTGATCACGATGGCGGACGAGATGCCGGATCCATCGCGGCCGATCCCGTATGTGGACCCGGAAAAGCCGTGGAAGTCGATGGCCTTCACGGACTGCACGGTGCGTGAGCTGCAGGAGACCGTCATGGTCGACGGGCGGCGGACGAAGCCGTCCCCATCCATCGAGCAGCTGCGAAGCTACGTGAAGCAGCAGCTCGAGCAGGAGATCTGGCCGGAGGAGCAGCGACTCGAGAACCCGCACACGCACTATCTCGACATGAGCCCGGCATACTACCAGATGAAGATGGAGCTGCTGAAGGCCGCACAGGCGACGAAGCGATAAAACCATAAACGACGCGATAACCATAGCATAGCCAGGGTAACTGAACAGTTGCTCTGGCTGATTTTTTTCTTGACATGCGCGGCTTCGTTATATATCATTTCACTGTGATGCTTTACTACGCTACCATGATAAAGTTGTATAGAGAGTTCTGCCAGAATTCGTTACTGTTCACACATGTACTGATCAGGCAGGGGGCCGGAGGGGGCGGCAACGGAGGCCATACGTAGAGACCGTGTGAAATCAAGCCGGGTCCCCTGTCGGAATCCAGTTACGAGTGAACAGTAACAGGCTTCCCCGGAGAAGAGCTCATATCATCAATTGTTATATCGGGTTTTCATGTCATGTTGTATACTTATAGGAAATCATCGGGAGGTTCGAGATGTCCAGATTTTTCAACAGTGCATATCGTACGCTGACGCCGTACACGCCGGGCGAGCAGCCGCAGGATAAGAAGTACATCAAGTTAAACACGAACGAGTCGCCGTTTCCGCCGGCACCGGGGGTGATCGCGGCGGTCAATGCTTCCGAGGCGATGGACCTCCGGCTCTACTCGGACCCGGAGCTGAAGCCCCTGAAGGCCCAGCTGGCCGAAAGCTTTCAGGTGGACGTGTCTGATGTGTTCATTGGCAACGGCTCGGATGAGTGCCTGAACTATGCGTTCATGGCCTTCGGCGAGGATGGCTTCGCGTTTCCGGACATCACCTACAGCTTCTATAAGGTGATCGCGCAGCTGAATCAGGTGACGACGGAGGTGAAGCCGCTGCGGGCGGACTTCACGATCGACCTCGCGGATTATCTCGGGCCGGAGACGGTGGACGGAGGGCATGCAGGCATCGGGAAAAACATCGTGATCCCGAACCCGAACGCGCCGACCGGGATTCCGATTTCGCTCGACGCGATCGCTGCGCTCTGTGAGGCCAATGCAGACCACGTCGTGATGATCGACGAGGCCTATGTGGATTTCGCAGACCAGGCGATCAGTGCGGTGCCGCTCACAAAGAAGTATAAAAACCTGCTCGTGACGCAGACCTTCTCGAAGTCCCGCAGCATGGCGGGGGCGCGGGTCGGCTTCGCGATCGGCGATGCGGCGCTGATTCAGGATATGGAGACGCTCAGGAACTCGAACAACCCGTACAACGTGAACCGTATCTCGATGAAGTGTGCGGTGGAGGCGCTCCGGGATACGGCCTACTTCGAGGCGAACTGTGCGAAGATTCGTGCGAATCGTGCATGGACGCGGACAGAGCTGGAGAAGCTTGGCTTCCATGTGCTGGACAGCCAGACGAATTTCCTCTTCGCGGAGAGCCCGGCGATCTCCGGTAAGGAGCTCTACCTCCGCCTGAAGGATAACGGCGTGCTGGTGCGCCACTTCGATGACCCGAAGATTACGAATTTCAACCGCATCAGCATCGGCTCCGAGGAGGAGATGGCGCAGTTTATCGAGACCGTGCGGGACATCCTCACGTTCTGAGTTTATAAAAATTTAATGGGGTCTGACCCCATTACGAAATTCTTAAGATGAGATTCAGGGAGTAGATATGAGAGTAGCAGAGATCAATCGGGTGACGAATGAGACGGATGTGCAGCTGTGGCTGGACCTCGATGGGGATGGTAAGGAGTCGGAGATCAAGACGGGGATCGGTTTCTTCGATCATATGATGACGCTGTTCAGCCGGCACTCGGGGATTCAGATGAATCTCACCTGCGAGGGGGATACCTGGGTCGACGATCATCATAGTGTGGAGGATATCGGTATCACGCTCGGGCAGGCGATGTCGGAGGCGCTCGGTGACCGGAAGGGGATTCGGCGCTATGCGAGCATGACGCTGCCGATGGATGAGGCGCTCATCCTCGTGGCGGTGGATATCAGCGGCCGTGGCGGCTTCTATGGTGAGATTCCGTTTAAGACGGAGAAGATCGGCAGCTTCGACACGGAGCTCGTGGTGGAGTTCTTCCAGGCCTTCGCGCTGAACGCCGGTATCACACTGCATATTCGGGAGCTCGCGGGCGAGAACAGCCATCACATCGCGGAGGGCTGCTTCAAGGGCCTCGCGCATGTGCTGCGGGAGGCGGTCGAGATCGACACGCGCTTCGCAAACGATATCCCAAGCACGAAGGGCGTACTTGCGAGCCCGACCGGGGAGTAATGTGTGTTGGCGTAGAGCCCGCGTGGGGCGATGATTACGTAGCGGGCGAGGCATTGGCCACACGATACAACTGCACAGGGGACGCATGGGCGCGGTGCAGGAAGGATGAACATGATGACGGAACAGAAACTGAATGAGCTTTACGAGCGCTTCGGCTACCGGAAGTTCAAGATGACGAAATTTGAGCCTTATGATCTCTACGCGGACAACCGGGATTTTCTGAAGTCCAGTCAGCTGATCACCTTCACGGACCTCGATGGTTCGCTGCTGGCGCTGAAGCCGGATGTGACGCTCAGCATCATCAAGTCGAACCTCGGCGGTGAGGAAAAGGTCTACTACAACGAGACGGTCTACCGTCCGAAGGATAACCACTACCGCGAGATCCTGCAGTCGGGCATCGAGTGCATCGGCCGGATCGACGCGTATTCGGAGGCCGAGGTGATCACGCTCGCGGCGGAGTCGCTGAAGCTGATCGGGGAGCGCTTCGTGATCCGCGTGTCGGACGCGGCCTTTCTGCAGGAGATGTTCGCGACGATGGGCCTCACGGACAGCACCGTGGCGGAGGCGCTGCGGCTCTTCTCGATGAAGAACCCGGCGGGCTTCGATGCGCTGGTGCGTGAGGGCAGGCTCACGGAAGCGAGTGCGCGGACGCTGAAGTCGCTCGCGGATCTGTACCGGCCGTTCCGGGAGGGGGCTGCCGAGCTTCGCAGCTTCGCGATCTCCAATGCTTCCGCCCAGATGGCAGATCACCTCGCGAAGCTCTGTGATATCCTCGATGCCTTCGGTGTGCTCCCGTACGTCTATCTCGATTTCTCCCTGGTGAACTCCATGGACTATTATAACGGACTGATCTTTCAGGGCGCGGTCGAGGACATCCCGTTCACCGTGCTGTCGGGTGGACGCTATGATCGTCTCCCGGAGAAGATGGGGAAGAAGGTCGGCGCGATCGGCTTCGCTCTCGATCTCGATACCGTAGCGAACTACAGCCCGCAGCGCCGGGATGCCGATGTCGATGTGCTCGTGCTCTATGCGGCGGGCGACGAAGCGACGCGGGTGGCGGCAGTCATGCGGGCGCTCAGTGCGCGTGGCCTCCGGGTGCGGAGTCTCCGGATAGAGGAGCAGGCGCACGTCGAGCATAAGATCACCGCACGGCAGACACTGACACTTGAGGAGGCGGAGAATTATGATTAATGTAGCGTTAGCGAAGGGCCGCCTCGGAGACAGGACCTACTCGATGATGGCGAAGGCCGGCTTCGACTGCCCGGCGATCCTCGAGAAAAACCGGAAGCTCACCTTCGAGAATCCGGAGAAGGGCATCCGTTACTTCTGGGTGAAGCCGTCGGATGTCGAGATCTACGTCGAGCGTGGTGCGGCAGACATCGGCGTCTGCGGTGCGGACATCCTCCTCGAGTACGAGCCGGATGTGTACGAGCTGCTGGATCTCGGTTTCGGTAAGTGTCGTATGTGCGTGGCGGGTCCGAAGGATTTCTATGATAACGAGGAGCGGACGCTCCGAGTCGCGACGAAGTTTGCGCATGTGGCGAGTCGCTACTACGAGTCCATCGGTCGCGACATCGATATCATCCGGCTGAACGGTTCCATCGAGATCGCACCGATCCTGGGCCTCAGCGATGTCATCTTCGATATCGTCGAGACGGGCAACACACTTCGGGAAAACGACCTCGAGGTGCTGACGGAGGTCGTGCCGATCAGTGCGCGCCTCATCTGTAATAAGGTAAGCTATCAGTTCAAGCATGACGAGATCATGCGGCTCCGGGACGGCCTCGCGGAGATCGTCGCGAGCGGCGAGAAGGTAGAAGCCGTGAAGCTGGAGCACTGAGTATAATCTGATGAGATATGGAGCGAAGTGATGAGGTCGGGACAGAGACATTGGCCGACCGCGCTGGAAGGATGGGAGAGACATGATTAAGATTTTCGAGATGGGAAAGATCAGAGACGAGGAGATTTTCGCGCGCTTCGAGCCGACCTCCAGCGTCGAGGACATCGTAAAGGGCATCATCGCACGCGTGCGTGCGGAGGGAGATGCAGCGCTGCGGGCGTACAGCGCGGAGTTCGACCACGTCGAGATCGAGGATTTCCTCGTGAGTGCGGTTGAGATCGAGGCGGCGCTCGCGAAGGTGGAGCCGGAATTTATCGCGGTGCTTGAGGAGGCGGCGGCCAATATCCGTGCCTTCCACAGTAAGCAGGTGCGGAACAGCTTCATCATGGCGGACAAGCCGGGCGTGATCCTCGGGCAGCGGGTGATCCCGCTTGAGAAGGTCGGCCTCTATGTACCGGGCGGCACGGCGGCGTATCCGTCGACGGTGCTGATGGATGCGATTCCGGCGAAGATCGCGGGCGTCGAGGAGATCGTTATGGTGACCCCGCCGAACAAGGAGGGCTCGGTCAATCCGTATATCCTTGCAGCGGCGCATGTCGCAGGCGTGGGCCGTATCTTCAAGGTCGGCGGCGCACAGGCGGTGGCAGCGCTCGCGTATGGCACGGCGTCGATTCCACGCGTCGATAAGATCGTGGGTCCGGGCAATGCCTTCGTCGCCGAGGCGAAGAAGCAGGTGTTCGGACAGGTCGGGATCGATATGATCGCCGGTCCGTCGGAGGTGCTGGTGCTCGCGGATGGCAAGTCGGATCCGCGCTTCGTGGCGGCGGATCTGCTGAGCCAGGCAGAGCATGATAAGAATGCGTCGGCGGTGCTCATCACGGATTCCATGGCGCTCGCAGAGGCGGTGCAGCAGGAGCTCGAGCTGCAGCTTGCACAGCTCCGGCGGGAGGAGATCGCGCGGGCGTCCATCGACCACAACGGAAAGATCATCGTCGCCCATGACCTCCGCGAGGGCATCGACGCGGCGAATCGCATCGCTCCGGAGCACATGGAGGTGTGCGTAGACCAGCCGTTTGACTACCTGCCGCTCATCAAGAACGCCGGCTCCGTCTTCCTCGGCCGCTACAACGCCGAACCGACCGGTGACTACTTCGCCGGACCGAATCACACCCTGCCGACCTCTGGTACGGCACGCTTCTACAGCCCGCTCGGTGTCGACGACTTCGTGAAGAAGATGCAGTACAGCTACTACACGAAGGACGCGCTCGAGCAGGACTACGATAAGATCTCCATGTTCGCGAATAAGGAGGGGCTGACCGCCCACGCCCGCGCCGTGGACATCCGCTTCGGTAAGGAAGGCAGAGATTAATTTGAAAGGACGACTATGATAGCAATCATCGATTATGGCGTGGGAAATCTCTTTTCCTTGCAGAGCTCGCTTCGGGCGATCGGCGAGGAGGTAGTGGTGACGGCGGATCAGGAGGTCATCCGGCAGGCGGATCATGTGATCCTGCCGGGGGTCGGTGCGTTCGGTGACGCCGTGCAGAAGCTGCGCGACGGCGGGCTCTTCGATTTCGTGAAGGCGCAGGCAGCGACCGGGAAGCCTTTTCTCGGCATCTGCCTCGGGATGCAGCTGCTGTTCGACCGCTCCCTCGAGTATGGGGAGCATGAAGGCCTCGGCGTGATCCCGGGTGAGGTGCGTCCGATCGAGGGCGTGATTCCGGCGCATCTCGACATCCCGCACATGGGCTGGAATGCGCTGCACTTCGTACATGACTGTCCGCTGTTCCGCGATCTCACGGAGGGCGACTGCGTGTATTTCGTGCACAGCTACGCGGCCTTCGACTGTGACGCGAATCTGACGGCGACGGCGGAGTACGGTGTGCCGCTGACTGCCGCGGTTCAGAAGGGCAATGTCTATGGCACGCAGTTCCACCCGGAGAAGAGCGGGGCTGTCGGCCTGAAGATCCTGAAGGCGTTTGCTGCACTGTGAGGAGGAACTATGCTGCTGTTTCCAGCGATTGATTTATATGACCACAAGGTGGTACGGCTCCTGAAGGGCGACTACCAGAAGATGACGGTGTATAGTGAGGATCCGGTGGCGACGGCCCGGGGCATCGAGGTGGACGGCGGACGCTGGCTGCATCTCGTGGACCTCGAGGGTGCGAAAGACGGCACGACGCCGAACTTCGATGTGGTGGCGGCGATCTGCCATGAGACGAAGCTTCAGGTGGAGATCGGCGGTGGTATCCGCAGTCTCGAGATGATCGAGCGCTATCTGAAGGCCGGTGTCGCGCGGGTCATCCTCGGCACGAAGGCTGTGACGGATGAGGATTTCCTGCGGGATGCGGTGGGGCGCTGGGGCGACCGGATCGCCGTGGGCGTCGATGCGAAGGATGGAAAGGTGGCCGTCAAGGGCTGGGTCGAGGTGCTCGATGTCGATATGTTTGACTTCCTGTGGAAGCTGCGAAGCATCGGTGTGAAGACCGCGATCGTCACGGACATCTCGAAGGACGGCGCGATGAAGGGCACGAATCTGCCGCTGTATGAGCGTCTGAGCCGGCTCGACGGCATCGATATCACGGCATCTGGCGGTGTGTCGACGCTCGAGGACATCCGGGCGCTCCGCGACATGGGGCTCTATGGCGCGATTCTCGGGAAAGCGATGTATAACGGAGCCATCGATCTGAAGGAAGCACTGGCAGTCGCACGTGGATGAGGTGGCGGCTAGTAGTGAGGTTTCGGCAGGCGACATCGGTGAAGTTTTGCTGACAGAACGCAGCGGACGGTGCCTGTGAAGGCGTACCGGCCGAAGGCAGATGATGAGGTAGAAGAGATGATCACGAAACGAATTATTCCGTGCCTGGATGTGCGCGATGGACGCGTCGTGAAGGGCGTCAATTTCGAGGGACTGCGCGATGTGAGCAGCCCGGTGGAGCTCGGAAAATACTACAGCGATACGGGCGCGGATGAGCTCGTGTTCTATGACATCACCGCGAGCTTCGAGGGGCGGAAGCTCTTCACGGACATCCTGACCGAGGTCGCGCGGCAGATTTTCATCCCGCTGACCGTGGGCGGCGGGATCCATACCGTCGATGATTTCGACCGTGTGCTGAAGTGCGGTGCTGATAAGGTGTCGGTGAACTCGGGCGCGATCAGGAACCCGGACCTCATCAACCAGGCGGCCGAAAAGTACGGCAATCAGTGCGTGGTGCTGTCGGTGGATGCGAAGCGTGTGAACGGAAGCTATCATGTGTTCCTGAACGGCGGCCGCATCGACACCGGCATGGATGCACTCGAGTGGATCCGGGATGGCGTGAAGCGTGGTGCGGGTGAGGTCGTGCTGAACTCGATCGATACCGACGGGGTGAAGCAGGGCTTTGACATCGAGATGCTCGCGGCGGTGAACCAGCTCGTGAAGGTGCCGGTCATCGCGTCCGGTGGTGCCGGATCCATCGAGGATTTCGTGACGCTGTTCCGCGAGATTCCGGACATCTCTGCCGGCCTCGCAGCTTCGATCTTCCACTTCGGCGAGGTGAAGATCGAGGATCTGAAGGCGAGACTGCAGGCGGAAGGCATCCCAGTCAGAATCTGAGCGTATAAGCGGACTTCGGTGAGGTGAAGATCGAGGATTTGGAGGCGAGATTCCCGGCAGAAGGCATCTAGGTCAGAATCTGAGCACGTCAGTGGATAAGGAAAGGGCAGGAATGGCAATCGAGAGATTTGATATCGAGAAGGTGAAGTTTGATGAGAAGGGGCTGGTGCCGTGCATCGTGCAGGATGTCGAGACGAAGCGCGTGCTGACGCTGGCGTACATGAACAGGGAGTCGCTGGGCATCACGCTGGAGAAGGGACTCACCTGCTTCTGGTCCCGCTCGCGGCAGGAGCTCTGGCTGAAGGGCGCGACAAGCGGAAACTACCAGCACATCGTGACGATGGAGGCAGACTGCGACCATGACGCGATCCTCGTGCAGGTCCGGAAGGAGGGTCCGGCATGTCATCTCGGAAATGACAGTTGCTTTGATGACTCTTTATATATAGAATGGGCGGAGAACCGGCCGGAAGGCTGACGGCAGAGGCATTGGCTGAAGAACATGCGATGTGGGGAAGAAAAGATGGATTCAAAAGACGAGCGAATGGACATATATGACAGCGAGAAGCGCCGTACTGGCCGTGTCGTGCCGCGCAGCAGCTTCCTGCAGGCGGGCGAGTACATGCTCTATGTGCTGGCACTGATCGAGCGGCCGTCGGACGGGCGTTTTCTCATCACGCAGCGTGCGCTCACGAAGAAGTGGGCGGCGGGTGCCTGGGAGGTCTCCGGTGGCGGGGCGCTTGCAGGCGAGGACAGCTTCACCGCGGTGACGCGCGAGGTGCGCGAGGAGACCGGGCTCGATATTTCGGCTGTGCCGGCGGCGATGCGGACGCCGATCTATGGCTATCGCAATGAGGACCTGAAGCGCGGCGACAATTATTTTGTCGACATCTATCACGTGAAGCTGGAGTTTGCGGATGCAGACGTGACCATCGAGCAGTCGGAGGCCATCGACTTCCGCATGGCGACGATGGACGAGATCCGCGCGCTGCACGAAGCCGACGCGTTCCTGCACTATAAGCGGATCCAGGAAGCACTTGCGGCGGAGAAAAGTGCGCAGCAGGCATGATGCCTGGGGTGTGAGAGAACGAAGAACTGTACATGGAAGAGTTTATCAAGGAAAAGAAAACAATCTATAAAACGCGGGATCCGCTCGGGCAGTCCATCGAGGTCTGCGAGGGCCTCTATAACGAGGAGCGCATGCGGTTGCTGCTCGTCGATAGGGCGATGCAGTCGGCGCAGTATCTGGATCCACTGCTCCGGGATGAACTCGCGTTCGAGTACATGCGCGAGTTCGAGTGGGCTTTTCGACTGCATCCGTCGGCGCGGCGGGTACTGCTGATCGGGGGCGGCGGCTTCGCCTACCCTCGTTTTTTTCTGAAGAACTATCCGGAGAAGTCGATCGACGTGATCGAGCTGAGCCCGACGATCGTCGAGATCGCGCGCGATTATTTCGAACTGCGTGCGCTGGAGGCACAGTATCCGGACCGCCTCCGCGTCATCGTCGGCGACGGACATCAGTATCTGGAGAAGAATCTGAATCAGGTAACATACGATGCCATCCTGAACGATGCGTACATCGGCTATAAGTCGAGCGCGTCAATGCAGGCGTCGGCGCAGCTGTTCCACCAGTGTCTCACGGATGGTGGCTTGTACGCTGCCAATATGGTGACGGCGCTTCGTGGCCTCCACTCGATTCAGATGCGTCGCGAGCAGAAGAATTTTCAGAAGGTGTTCGCGTACACTTTCCTCATGCAGTGCGACGACGAGATCAGTCCGTTCGTGCCGCAGAATAACATCTTTTTCGCCTCGGATGCGGCGTTCGAGATGTGAGGGGATCTATATGAATAAACTGAAAGCAAATTATCATACACATACCACCTTCTGTGATGGCTCCGACGCGCCTGAGGCAGTGGTGCAGGCGGCGCTTCGAAAGGGCTTCACGCATCTCGGCTTCAGTGGGCACATGGACCCGGGTGTCACGATGGACTATGCGGCCTACGCGCAGGAAATCTGCCGTCTGCAGTCGGCGTACCGCGACCAGATCGACATCCTCCGTGGTGCGGAGCTGGACAATGTTTACGATCCGTCGTGCGTGGCTGGTGAGGAGGTGCACAGCAGCGCAGGGGCGGTGCCGTCGGCAGTGCAGAAGGACCGGACGCTGTCCGACGCACCAAGCGTTCACTCAGGTGAAGCTTTCCGCGCTCCCGGTGCGGAATACACGATCGGTTCGACGCATTTTGTGCCGGTGCCGGGCTCTTCTGTGTGGTCGACACCAGCCGCCTTCGGCACGCACCGTGAGGGCTCCGAAAACTGGGATCTGATCGGCGTGGATGGAGACATTGGCCTTTTACATGATCAGTGCAGGCAGTACTATGGCGGTGACTTCTATGCGCTGTCGGCGGACTACTATCGCTTCGAGGCGATGGTGGCGGCGCGGCTGCACCCGACGTTCATCGGACACTTCGATCTGATCACGCGCTTCAACGATCTTTCACGCGCGGATGGTGGACACTTTCTCGATGAGACAAGTGAGCGCTACCTTCTGCCGGCGCGGCGGGCCATGGAGGCACTCGTGCCGTACGGACTTCCGTTCGAAATCAACTGCGGCGCAGTGAACCGTGGGCGAAAGAAGGAGCTGTATCCGCGACCGGAGCTGCTCCGGCATCTTCATGCGCTCGGCGGTGAGATCCTGATCTCTGCGGATGCGCACCAGAAGGAGCTGCTCGACGGCGACTTCGAGGAAGCGATGGAGCTCGCGCACTGGGCCGGGTTCACGCACACGAATCTGCTCGTGCGGGAGGTGCAGGCGTCCACGGAATTTCATGATGCAGCGATGCTGCAGAACGCGACTCTGCTGGCAGACAGCTGCGCTTTTTCACTGCGTCCGGCGAAGAACACGCAGGCGGATGGCGGTGGCACACTGTACTGGCAGATGATGGAAATCTGAGCGATGCAGCAGGCACTCCAGCGTTATGGATTTCAGCACGGTAGGGATATCGTGTATGTGCCGGGGAAAGAACGCATCGGGTTTGATTTCGTAGTAATGAGATGAGAAACTGCGGATTTCGAGCATCGCGGACCCTGTCGACAACAAAAGATATATAATCGAAGGTTTTCGATCGATAGAATAGGATCGTTGGAAAGAAGGTCAGCCAGGTGCTGACCTTTTTGCATGGAAGAAATCATTTCGGCATTTTGTCTAATATTTATCCAGTTTCCGCTTGATATATTTATATCAAAGATGTAGACTTGTATACAACTAAACAAGCTGAATAACTTTGATAGGGTAAAAGTTGATTCAAGGAGGATGTTACATGGAACTGGTGAATCGGACAATCGCAGACTGTCTGAGAACGATGGTGGAAAAATATCCAGATCATATCGCACTCGAGCAGACGGACTGGACCTGTACCTTCCGGGAACTGGATGAAATCACAGATGCCTATGCCGGACGCTTGATGAATCAGTATGGTGTAAAAAAGGGACAGCATATCGGCATCTGGAGTGTGAATACACCTAGCTTCGTATTCACGGCGCTTGCACTTTCAAAAATAGGTGCGGTGGTCTGCACATTTAATACATATTATCGTGTAGAAGAGATGAGCAGTATTCTATACCAGTCGGATGTTGAACTCCTGTTTTATGGTGGTGGCTGTAAGGATACAGTATACGATGACCTGATACCGGACATTAAGCGCCGTACGCCATCAGTGAAGCACTTTTATCACATTGACGAAAAGGAAGGCGGCATCTGGATGTCGCTCGACAGTTTTTCGGAGAACGAGAAGAGTGTGGAGACGATCCAGCAGGTACGGGATGCAGAAAAGCAGGTAGATACACAGGATCCTGTGTTTATCATTTTCACATCCGGAACGACCGAAACGCCGAAGGGGGTCGTGCTGACACACTATAGCGTCATCAACGATGCACTGCATACGAAGCATTATATGCGCTGGACAGAGGAAGATAAGATGTGTGTTTCGGCTCCGATGTTTCACTGCTTCGGCCTGATCACGGCACTGGTCGGTTGTGTGACCACCGGCTTTACGATGCATCTGCTTCCGTATTTCCGTACAGCGACTGTATGGAGAGCGATTACAGAGTATCACTGTACCATCATGATCGGTGTACCGAGTATGTATCTGGCACTGATTCATAAGAGTGAATATGCTGATCTGAACGGTGAGAGTCTGAAGTCTGGTATCGTGGGAGGATCGCCACTGCCGCCGGAAGAGTATGAAGAAATCAGTGCGCGCTTCCCGAATATGCATTTGCAGCCTTCGTTTGGTATGACGGAGATGTCAGCTGCGGTATCCTTCGCCGGATGGGATGATCCGATTGAAAAGAAGGCGGTGACCGTCGGACGACTCATGGAGGATGTCGAAGGACGAATCGCCGACCCGGAGACCGGAAAAGTTCTGGGACCGAATCAGCGAGGTGAGATCCAGTTCCGTGGCTTCAATGTCATGAAGGGATACTATAAACGTCCAGATAAAACTGCGGAAGCGTTTACCGCTGACGGGTGGTTCCGGTCGGGGGATATCGGCTATTTTAATGATGAAGAGGAACTGTGTATTACCGGTCGTCTGAAAGATATGATCATCCGTGGTGGTGAAAACATTTCACCGATGGAAATCGAAGAAGTGATTATGCGTTCCGGTATGGTGGAAAACGTAAAGGTGGTTGGTGTGCCATCGAAATTCCGTCAGGAAGAGGTGGCCGCTTGCGTGATTCCGAAAAACGGAAACATACTGAATATGGAAAGCTTTTATGCCTTCCTGAAGCCACGTATTGCGTCCTATAAGGTTCCGAAGTTTGTTCTTAGCTTTCACGAATTTCCGATGACAGCGTCTGGAAAGATCGATATCGCTGAAATCAGGCATCAGGCCATCGCGCTGACGAAAACGCCGAATGAGCGTTGCTTCGTCAATGCATAAGGCACAGAATCATCACTCCGTGGGCGCGGGTGACGATCGTCTGGTGATGATGAAGAGGCAGAAGCATTGGCCACAGGAAAAAGAGGATCCATTATGAAACAGGCGATGTGAGGATGATATATGAAGAAAATGAATGAAGCATTTTATAAAAAGGTGATGGATTATCGAAATTCTGAGCATAATCCCTATGGACAGCTGCTGCAGCTGCGTGTCGTCGATATCCGAGACGGATATGGTCGCGTAGAGATCGATTTACGGCACGAGCTTATGAACTCGGTCGGTATCGTGCATGGGGGACTCCTGTTCTCCATCGCGGATTCGGCGAGCGGCGCAGCGGCGGCTTCGAGAGGAACGGAGAGTGTGACGCTGAGTGGTGGCCTGAATATCATTCGTAAGAGTGTGGGATTCGAGAAGTTGATCGCCGAAGCATATGCGGTACAGAATGGAGGCACCATCTCGGTTTATGATACGAAGATCCATAATGAAAAGGGAGAACTGATTGCAGAAGGCATGTATACCTATTTCGATCTGCACCGTCCGCTGTTCGAGGATGAGGACACAAGCGGTAGTTGCCCCAGTTTTTAGACAGCTATGACCTGACCTTAGGTGAAATAGTGGCAAAAAAATGTCGGAATTCGAAGATTTTGTTAGAGATGTCAGTTTACGAATCTTGTAATTTTGTATACAATTATACTATTCGCAGAGGGGACATACATCATATGAATAACAAAATCAATTTGAGTCAGATCGCAGCAATAAAAAACATGAATAGTGACGAGATCTATGAAGAAATCCGAAATCAGATCATCGATATGAACTATGAGCCTGGGCAGATGCTGAGCGAGAACCAGATGGTAGAGCACTATAAAGTCTCCCGTACGGTAATTCGTGCAGTCTTTTCCAGACTTCAGCAGACGGGATTTCTGGAGGTATATCCGCAGAGAGGTACCTTCGTATCGCTGATCAATCTAAATTATGTTTCAGATCTTCTCATGCTGCGAACGGCCGTCGAAAAAGAGGTTATCTACGAGCTGATTACCTATTTGTCAGACGAAAGGCTGAATGCACTGATTGAGAAACTTGAAGAGAACATGATGAAGCAGGAATTATGCTCTCATGAAATCGACTACCATGGTAACTTTCCGAAGCTGGACAGTGAATTTCATGAGGCGATGATCCAATCTGTACGAAGAGAGTCGCTGGTTGCACTACTTGGCCCGTACATGGGTCACATCGCGCGATGGAGAAACTTTGACGTTTTCTTCGATAGTCGTATTCCTGAACTTATAAAGGAACATCGACATATTCTGGAGGCTCTAAAAAGTAAAGATATTTTGCTGACACAGAAAGCACTGGCAGAGCATCTGGAAACCATCACAACGATAGCAGATCGTGCGATGAAGGAGTACCCATCCTACTTTATACGCCAGTAATATTTAAATAGCACTGACATGAATCCTCAAACGGATGAATTT
>CABTMH010000114.1 GCA_902485915.1 uncultured Oribacterium sp.
CATTTCGGGGAACAATACGCTCACTATCTCGAGTTCGGATATTGAGCGCACAGCTCCACTCTACAGTTCTTAAACGAACCGCTTCGTTATGGTTCAGGAACGGAGACTTTATATTAGTTGTTCCGCTTAGTGAGCTCGAAAAAGTCTGATAAAAAGGAGACGTGTTTTCACGTCTCCTTTTTTTGTTTCCTGAATAGCGCATGCATCCACTCTCCTGTCCGCTTTCGAAAGACTATCTAAGTAACGCCGAACTTCATCACGGCACCATGCTACAGCCGTGACGCAAAGTTAATCAGTCTTCTTTCAACGTCTGCTATAGAAATATTCACAATACCTATACTCAGTAGCTATAGTTCCATACTGCGTAGCAAGTTACTTTATCCACACACAGCTTATAAAATTCTGATAAAGGGCGTGATAATCGCGCGAAGCAAGGAGTACTGTACGCTATGGCTACGAAAAAGACTGCACCTCGTGCAAAGCATAAGAAAAATACTGTATATACAGAGGATCCGATCTATAACAACCGGGATTATCACTTCGACTGGGGGATCTTCGGCCAGACGCTGAAACGGCTTCGCCTCGAAGCGGATCTGACGCAGGATGATCTTTCGGCGATCACCGGTATTCCGAGCGCGATGATCTCGCAGTTTGAAACCGCCTATAAAAGCAGGTTTCAGAACACGCCGAAGCACCCGAATCAGGACCAGCTGATCTGTCTCCTTCGGGCGCTGAATGTCGATGCCAACACACTCTTCGCAGCGAATCTGGCCATGCCGGTCATGTCTGAACGCGACCGGGCCGTCGAAGTGCTCGTAGAGGGCTTTCGTACCCTGCTGAAACGGTCCGAGCTCTATGCCCACTATGACGAAGCACCAGGAAAGGACATGTCAGAGAAAATCGTGAACAGCAGGCTTTACTTCGATTCCTGGCCGGTTACCTCCGTCGCAGAGAAAAAGCCGGAGAGCTGAAGGTGCTTCAGCGATAAGGAACGAGACGAAAGTATAAGAATGCCCGGACGAGGTTTCGTCCGGGCTTTTCATGTACCGATATTCACTTTTTCAGGTACTGTCGGATGTAGTGGCCGGTATAGGATTCCTTCACCTTCGCAACCTGCTCCGGTGTGCCCTCTGCGATCACTGTACCGCCACGGTCACCGCCTTCCGGACCGATATCGATGATATAGTCCGCACACTTGATGACATCGAG
>CABTMH010000115.1 GCA_902485915.1 uncultured Oribacterium sp.
ACTACTATGTGAAGACGAAGGGCTCGCTCGTGAATCAGAAGATCAGCTTCTCGAAAACGGTCGAGATGAAGCTCATGATGTTCGAGTGCTACAGCGATTTCTATAAGCATGTGCTGGATGAGTCAGAGTATGAGAAGAAGCGGCTCCAGCTCTATCGTTTTCTCGTGGATGCGGCGAAGGACGGCTTCGTATTCCCGGCGTCGATTCCGGGAACGCAGAAGCTCGGCGAGGAGCGTAGCCAGGCGCTGCAGGAGGTGATTTCAGACGATGGCATCATCGTCGAGAAGTACCGCGACCGGAAACTGCTCGAGCGGTATCTGGAGTCAGTGGCACTGAAATATGATATGACGATGGCGGAGATTTCACTTTTACTCTATCGGAAGGATGCAAGCCACGAGTTGAGCCGGAAGAACCTCGCGAGTCTGATGCATCTCAGCCGCGGGGAACTGCGCGGCACGCTGCAGAGGCTGACGGTACGGGAGATGATCGATGTGATCGATCTGCCACGTAAGAAAAATGAGATACGGAAAATCCGCCTCGAGCTACTGCCGGCGTCGGACGCGGTGCTCCGGGACATCGAAGCCGCCGAGCGAGACTACGAACAGGCGAAGTTCAGAGATTTTACAGAAGAAGAGATCAGGACGTATACCGCGCTGGAGCGTCGCGTGCAGAAGAACGAAAAAACGATACTGCAGAAGTAGTGAAGCATCAGGCATCCGAAAAGCCTTCCCACGGACACCTTCCCAGCCACCTGACACGAAGTGATGCTCGGTCGCCTCGGACATCGGCACAAAAAAAGCATGAATCGACATAAGCGGACACCCTGCTGATCGGCAGGATGTCCGCTTATGTCGTGGCCTATAGAAAACGCCGAACGCATCACTGCGCTCGGCGTTTTCTGTTTTCGTGGAGACAACGGGATTCGAACCCGCGACCTTTGCGTTGCGAACGCAACGCTCTCCCAACTGAGCTATGTCCCCGCTACAGCTGTATATTATAGCGCAGAAAAAGCCGAAACGGAACTGGAAATTTCAGATTTTGGGATGCGCCCCGTTTCGTAAGGAGGTCTGACCCCCTTACAACCGGCTTAAGAATTCTGTAAGGTTTTCTTCATGGGGTCTGACCTCGTTAAAACGCAGCAGATGACCTTCACGACTTCGTCTATGTCGATCGGTTTCGCGAGGTGACCGTTCATGCCGGCGGCGTGGGCGGCGGCGATGTCCTCGGCGAAGGCGTTCGCGGTCATGGCGACGATCGGGATGGTCTCGCCATCCGGGCGGTCGGACATGTTGCGGATCGCCTGGGTCGCTTCGTAGCCGTTCTGCTTCGGCATCATGATGTCCATGAGGATGAGGTCGAAACTTCCGGCCGGCGCGGCGCGGAACTGGTCGATGACGTCCTGGCCGTCGATGGCGCGGGTGACCTGCATGCCCTTCTCCTCGAGGAGTGTGATCGCGATCTCGGCATTCAGGTCGTTGTCCTCTGCCATCAGTACACGGATGCCCTGCAGGTCGCGCTCCGTACAGCTCGTCTCCGGCTTCTTCTCCAGGGCGACGTCTGCGATCTGAAGCGGGAGCTCGACGGTGAAGGTCGTGCCGACGCCCTGCTTACTCTTCACATGGATCTCGCCATGCATCATATCGACGTAGCGCTTCGTGATGGCCATGCCGAGGCCGGTGCCCTTATAGTTCGTGCGGGCACCATCATTCTCCTGTGCGAATTCCTCGTAGAGATGCGCCTGAAATTCCTCGCTCATACCGATGCCGGTGTCTGAGATGCGATAGCGCACCTGGACGTGCTTCCCGTCTCCGACCGGCTGGTCCTCCACCTCGAAGCGGATCGTGCCACCATCCTTCGTAAACTTGATGGCGTTACTGAGGATGTTGATCAACACCTCACGGATGCGGAGCTCATCCGCATATACGTACTTCGTCGTCGGTTTTCTGCGGGAAACGATAAACTCGATACTCCGCCCCTGCAGAAAGCCATGGGCCACGGACAGTACCGTGTCGGTGATTCCAGTGATATCGCACGGCACCGGCTCATACTTGATCTTGCCGCTCTCGATACGGCTGATGTCGAGCACGTCGTTGATGAGTGACATGAGGTAGTCCGAGCTCTGCATGATCTTCTCGAGGCAGTTCCGGAGCTTCTCCTCCGGGCCCATCGAAAGTGCGATGTTCGTGAAGCCGATGATGGCATTCATCGGCGTACGTATATCGTGCGACATGCTGTTCAGGAAGGTCGTCTTCGCCACGTTGGCAGCATTGGCCTCGCGTGCCTCCGCGAGCGCCGCCTCGAGCTTCCGCTGCCCGATCACCAGTCGAGACAGAAGCAACAGGAGGATGCCAATGATGGCGGCCGCGATGATCATCACGGTGCCTGTATGGGCCTGGATAAATTCATGCAGTGTGGCCCGATCGTTTGAGAGCAGATTTTCCGCAAGTACGACGCCGCTCAGAAGACTCGCAGACTGCTCGATCGCCTTATTTACGATGGTCGCCCCCCGTCGGTTATCCTTCATCGTGACCATCACGAGCTTCTGGCGATCCGCGATCTCCGCATACGACAGCTTCTTCATCAGCGGATCGTCATTCAGCTCGTTGATGCGGGCAGATGCGATGACTGTCGCATCGGCCTCATCATCGAGAATCGCATGCAGACAGTCCTCGAAGCGGTCATATTTTCTGGTGGTGATATCGTGCGAGGAGATACGCACGATATCATCCGAATAGAAGGAGCTGTTCGTCGTAGCGATGACAGGCGACGTTTTATCGAATCTGCGATCCTTATAGATGACCACCGGGGTCAGCTCATAGATGGCATCGGTCGACACCGCACCTATCCGCTCCAGCACATCGAAATCTCGGATCACCGGACCGGCGATATCGATTTCATCCTTTTCAAGTGCTGCACGCATCTCGTCCGTCGAGCGATAGGGCTGCACGGTGATCGTGATGCCATACTGCTTCTCGAGGGTATCCAGCACGGTCTTCAGGATGCCGGACAGCTCGCCATCTCTCGTTCCGCTGAAGGGGAACTTGTCTTCGAAATAGCCCACACGGATCGTGTTCTGATGCGCCTCCAGCCACTTCTTCTCCTGAGGGTTTAAAAGGAAGTTTCGTGCGGACTTGTTTTCGTACTGGGCGACCAGGTTGCGGCTGTAATTCGAATCGCTCGTATCGATTTCCGCCAGGGCTGCATTGAGCTCGGACAGGATATCTGTCCGCTTCATGGTCACGGCGAAGTAGTAGTCGCCGCCACCGATCCTGGCGATCGAGATGGCGTCACTGTCCATGGTGAGACCAGGGGTCACGATGGCATCGAGTGTACCGTCCGACAGTTCCTGCGTCAGTACCTGATCATCCGTGCATGGCACGACCGTGGCATCGATCTGCTTCGCCTCCAGCCATCGATCCAGCATCATCTCCGGATAGGATCCACTGCTGACGCCGATGCGGCAGCCCTTCAGTACACTGTAGTCTCCCTGCGCCAGCGCTTCATGCTTCCGGTCCGTATAGAGCCAGAATTCGTCCGACCCCTGTGGATACGCGGAGAAGTGCATCCGTCTGGAACGATCGAGGGTGTAATTGACATCCCCCATCAGATCGATCTCGCCGTTCTCGAGCATCTCGAGGCACTCCCCGAACGGCGCGTAGACATACTCATAGGTCCAGCCGGTCAGACTCGCGATCTTCTGCAGATACGCATAGCCTGCGCCTCGCTTATGCTCGTCATCGCTCCCCTCCTGGTAATTCCGGGAATGAAAATAACCGACACGGACGATTTTGGATTCGGACGGCGCATCGGTGCCGGATGCCGGCGCTGCCACCGCAGCGCTCGTCTCCTCCGCATAGACCGTCGTCGGACGCATGCACAGCGTGAACAGCAGTGCCCAGAACATCAGCAGTATAAGAAAGGTTCGCGTACTATATTTTTGAATTTCAGCTCTCATCACAGCTCCCATCGGCGCAGCAGTATATCTCTCTGTCCCTTCGCCGGACATAATTATGGACATTTTAGCATGTTTTCAGCTGAATATATACTTCGCATTTCCCTGGGGGTGGATCGCAGGCGCTCAGACATTTAGAAATGCGTCGTACATTTCTTTCAGTGCGTCGTAAACGCTGTATTGCGGGGTCCAGTCGAGTTCTTCGGTGATGCGACTGTGGTCGCAGCAGATGCGTGGCTGGTCGGACGGGCGGAAGCGTGCCGGGTCGACCTCGATGGCGATCGGCTGGTGGCTGAGCTTCGTGACGTACTGGAGCAGCTCCGTCAGGTTATACGCGGTGCCGGAGCCGACATTATAGATGGCGCGGCAGTCGTCCTGCTCGACGATCATGCGGTACGCGCGGACGATGTCCTTCACGTGGCTGAAGTCACGCTCGATGTTGAGGTTGCCGACCTGGATGGTACCTGGCTGTCCGCTCTTCTCGATGTCCGCCACCTGCTTACAGAAGCTCGGGAGGACGAAGGAATCGCGCTGGCCGACACCGGTGTGGTTAAACGGGCGCACACAGTAGACCCGGAGGCCGTAGCGGTCACGGTAGAGTGCCGCGAAATTTTCCTGCGTCACCTTCGAGATGCCATACGGGTTGCTGGCGTTGAGTGCCGTTTCCTCGTCGATCGCCCGCTCCGTGATCACGTACTCCTCACTGGAGCCGACGAAGAGGATGCGCGGCTTTTTCTCCGCCTTCCGTGCGGCCTCAAGGATGTTGAGGGCGCCGACCACGTTCACCTCGATCGTCGTCTGCGGGATGCCCCACGAAGCCCCGACGCTGCTGATGGCGGCGAGGTTGATGACGATGTCCGGGCCGACAGCATTGACCAGCGACTCGACCTCCGCGGCGTTCAGAAGGTCGGCCGGGTGGAACGTGACCTCCGGCGGCAGCTGCCCGCGCGTGGCCTTATCACTCCCGACCACGGCGTAGCCATGCTCGAGAAACTCGCGCGAGAGGTAGCTTCCGACGAAGCCGCCCGCGCCAAAAATCAGGACCTTTTCCATATAATTCTCCATGTAAATCACATGAGCAGGCCGACGTTTCGATCTGCGCCACCTGCCCATGTCCTGTTTCTTCATTTATTCGGATGACCGGCTCATGGCCACTCGTTCAGAATTCACTCGGATGACGATGTGGGCCATCCATGCCGATGTCCGATCTCAGCGGAGTCCAGCCTCTTTCTTCGCAAGCTGGAGGTCATGCTCCGCCATGATGCGGCAGAGCTCCTCATAGCTGGTCTTCTGCGGATTCCAGCCGAGCTTCGTTCTCGCCTTCGTCGGGTCACCGAGGAGGTTTACGACGTCGGTCGGACGGTACCACTTCGGGTTCACGCTGACGAGCATCTTACCGGTCTTCTGATCGTAGCCCTTCTCGTCGATGCCCTCGCCGCGCCACTCGAGCTCGATGCCATCATGTGCGAACGCGAGGGTGGTGAACTCACGAACGGTGTGCTGCACGCCGGTCGCGATAACGTAATCATCCGGCTCGTCCTGCTGCAGGATCAGCCACATGCACTCAACGTAGTCCTTCGCGTAGCCCCAGTCACGGAGGGAATCCAGATTACCGAGCTCGAGGTGGTCCTGGAGACCGCAGGCGATACGGCCGGCTGCGAGCGTGATCTTACGGGTGACGAAGTTATCGCCACGGCGCTCGGACTCATGGTTGAAGAGGATGCCGTTGCAGGCGAAGATGCCGTAGGCGTCGCGATACTGACGCATCATCCAGAAGCCGTACTGCTTCGCAACTGCGTATGGGCTGAATGGATGGAACGGTGTCGTCTCGGACTGCGGAACCGCCTCGACCTTACCGAAGAGCTCGGACGTGGATGCCTGGTATACGCGGCAGGTCTTATCGAGACCCGCAGTGTGTACGGCCTCGAGGATACGAAGCACACCGAGCGCATCGACGTCACCGGTGTACTCGGCAGCCTCGAAGGAAACCTGTACATGGGACTGCGCCGCGAGGTTATAGATCTCGTCCGGCTTCACCTGAAGCACGATGCGGATGATACTGGAGGAATCAGACAGATCACCCTCATGGATGATCAGCCGATCGAGGATGTGGTCGATGCGCTCGGTCGTGGAAACCGACGCACGACGGATGATGCCGTGTACCTCATAGCCCTTCTCCAGCAGAAGCTCTGCCAGATAGGAACCATCCTGACCTGTGATACCTGTGATTAACGCCTTTTTCATATATGTCTCCTGTTCTTTCTATGGAAGAATCTTTTTTATGTGTGGACTGGCCATACTTTCACATAGTTTATCACATGTCCGCGAGGATTCCATACCTTGAAACGAAAAAAGCGCCTCGAAGGCGCTGAAAAGGGTTATCATAAAGCACTTACCGTGCCTGCACCGCGTGTACCGCGTCGGCCATCTGCTTCACGTAATCTCTGACCGGGCCGGCGGCGTCGGTTCCATGCTTCGCGATGAGCTTTATGATCGCGGAACCGACGATGGCACCGTCCGAGAGGGCGGCCATCGTCGCGGCCTGTTCTGGGGTCGAGATGCCGAAGCCGACGGCGCATGGCACCTTCGAGTTCTTCTTGACGAGGGCGGTCATCGCGCCGATGTCCGTCGTGATCTCGCTGCGCGTTCCGGTGACGCCGAGGGAGGATACCATATAGAGGAAGCCCTTCGCCTCCTGCGCGATCATCGCGATGCGGTCCTCCGAGGTCGGGGCGATCATCGAAATCAGGTCGATGCCATAGCGGTCGAAGACCGCCGCGAACTCATCGTGCTCCTCGTATGGCACGTCCGGGAGGATGATGCCATCGACACCTGCCGCCTGCGCCTGTGCGGCGAAGCGCTCACAACCGTAGGAAAAAACGACATTGGCATAGGTCATATACACGAGCGGGATCGTCACCGTCGCGCGGAGCTTCTTCGTGAGTTCAAACACCTTATCCGTCGTGGTGCCGGCCCGGAGCGCCACCTCGTCGGCCTCCATGATGACCGGGCCCTCCGCCGTCGGATCCGAAAACGGGATGCCGAGCTCGATCAGATCCGCGCCGCCCTCGACGGCCGCCTCGACGACCTTCTCCGTCGTCGCGAGGTCCGGATCACCCACTGTGATGAAGGCGATGAACGCCTTTTTATTCTGAAATGCATCTGCTATACGATTCATGTTTCCACCTTTTCTTTCCTGTATTTAACACTCCGTCACGCGTCGTCGCGGATGTTCTCGCCACGGTAGCGGGCGATCGCTGCGCAGTCCTTATCGCCGCGGCCGGAGATCGTGATGACGATGGTCTGGTCCTTCCGCATGGTCGGCGCGAGCTTCAGCGCGTGGGCGACGGCATGGGAGCTTTCGATGGCCGGGATGATCCCTTCCATCTTCGACATATATTCGAACGCATCGACCGCTTCATCGTCCGTCACCGGCACATACTGGGCACGGCCGATGTCGTGGAGATACGCGTGCTCCGGGCCGATGCCCGGATAGTCGAGGCCGGCAGAGATCGAGTAGACCGGTGCGATCTGGCCGTACTCGTTCTGGCAGAAGTAGGACTTCATGCCATGGAAGATGCCGAGGCTGCCGGTGTTGATCGTGGCCGCCGTCTCGAAGGTGTCGATGCCTCGCCCCGCTGCCTCACAGCCGATGAGCT
>CABTMH010000116.1 GCA_902485915.1 uncultured Oribacterium sp.
ATACATGATGCAGCAGGCGGAGCAGATCTGTCAGGGTGCCGCCATGATGCATGGCTGCCGCTGCGAGATGAAGATCGAAGGCCGCGGCGAGTCGCAGCACAGTGACGAAGCGCTCTGGCAGCGCATCGCGACGCTCGTACAGACGGAACTCCCGCAGTACCGCGTGAGCTCTGTCCCGAACGCGCAGAACTGGGGCTCCGAAGACATCTCCCTCATGATGAACCGCGTCCAGAGCCACGGCGGCCAGGCGACCTACATGCGCACCATGACCGACATGGCGAGCGAGCAGCACACCGTCCGCTTCGATTTCGACGAGCAGGTGCTCGCGCTCGGCATTACCCTGTTCAGCGCGATCGTCTACGACCTCGCCGGTCGTGCGTGACGATGATCCGTCTGTCGGACGCCAATGCCTCTGCCGCCCATCCGATGGCGCGCCGGATCGAGTTTGACCGGCGGATGAGCGATGAAAGATATTCCGAAATCCCGGTCGTCCGTCACCGGCGGAAGACATGCATGCAAGAGAAGAAAGGCTTCTTACGATATGAAAACACTGATAAAAAATGTGACCATCCTGACGATGGATGACGCCGACCGCGTGCTTCGCGACGGCTGGCTCCTCATCGACGGTGAGAAGATCGCCGCGCTCGGTGAAACAGAGCAGAAGCATGAGGAAAGCGGGGCGGCGAGTGGCTGTTCGAGCATCGGGGTTTCCGACGCGACAGCACAGCAGGCGGAGACCTCGCTCGACCATCGTACGGCAGCTTCGGCGCAGACAAACGCCACCGCTGCCCAGCTGATCGAAAACCTGCAGCAGTCAGAGACCTCGCTCGACCATCGTACGTCAGCTTCGGCCCAGACAAACGCCACCGCTGCCCAGTTGATCGAAAACCTGCAGCAGGCGGAAGCGGCGGCGGACGAGGTGATCGACGGGGCGGGTGGCATCCTGCTGCCGGGCTTCGTGAACACACACTGCCATGTGTCGATGGTGCCGTTTCGGTCGATGGGCGACGACTGCCCGGACCGTCTGCGGCGCTTCCTGTTTCCGCTGGAGCTGGAGGCGATGACGCCGGAACTCGTCTACTGGGGCGCGCTCTACGGCATCGCCGAGATGTTCCTGTCCGGTACCACGACCTTCCTCGATATGTACTACTTCGAGGACCGCGTCGCGGAGGCCTGTGAGCAGGCCGGCATCCGCGGATACCTCGGGGAGACCCTGATCGGACAGAAAACCTGCGACAGCCCGGACGAAGAGTATGGCGGCTTCCTCTATCAGAAAGCCTTTTTCGAGGAGTACCTCGGCGCAGATCATCCGCGCATCCACCCGATCATCGCACCGCACGGCACGACAACTCTGTCACCGGAGAAGCTTCGCGAGGCGCATGACCTAGCGGTGAAGTACGACACGATCTTCACCCTGCATGCCTCCGAGATGGACTACGAAATGGAGCATTTCCGCGCGATGGGCATGACCCCGACCGCCTTCCTCGATTCCATCGGCGCGCTGGATGCGCATACGCTCGCAGCCCACTGCATCCACATGACGGAAGAGGACCTGCAGCTGATGAAGAGCCGCGGTGCCGGTATCGCCCACTGCATCTGCAGCAACACGAAGGCCGGCAAGGGGGTCGCCCCGATGGAGCGGGCACGTCAGCTCGGCATCGGCTTCGGCCTCGGCACGGACGGCCCGTCCTCCGGCAACACGCTGTCGATGTTTGACCAGATGCGGATGCTCCCGAATGCCCAGAAGACGGCGAACCATGACCGCTCGCTCTTCCCGGCCCGGACCATCGTCCGCGCGGCGACCCGTGGTGGCGCCGAAGTACTGCATGGCACGGACTACGGTTATCTCGCTCCGGGGATGGCCGCCGACCTCACGCTCGTATCGACCGATGCCGCCTATATGTTCCCGGTGTACAACCCGTTCTCAGCATTGGCCTACGCCGCGAACGCGGCCGATGTCGACACGGTGTTCGCAAACGGCCGGATGGTCGTCCACCACGGACAGCTCACCGCGCTCGACCTCGCGGAGATCCGCGCACACCTCGTGGAAGAGATGAAGCCGTTCATGGCGGCTGCGGAAAAATATAAGGACATCATCTAAAATTTCGGAAGCTATGCCTGTGCATAGCTTCCGCGGGTGCTGTTTCGGCATATTTTTGATTAGAAATCAAAAAATGTTACGTTCACTTGGACCTTCCTGCCTGATCAGGGCACGAGCGACAGTGAAAAAAACAATTGAATGCGATAATGTGCAAGAAATGATTTGAAACAGACTGTTTCGTGTGTTATAAATATCGTTGTTTTAAAGTACCCCGTTTACTATTTACAAATCTTTTGCGTAGAGTTTATGAACATCGCCTGATCGAAGAGGGCAGTGATGCATCATGAAGCGAAAGAGGAAACCCGCGGCCTTTGCGAGGAGGTCGTCGACTGGAGGGTAATCGTGCAACTTTTCAAGAAGAATATCTGGTTTTTCATGATCCTGCCGGGCGTGCTGTTCCTGGCCGTGTTCATGCTCATCCCGCTGTGCTCACTGCTGCTCACTACAGTATTTCCGGACCAGGGGGATTTCTCTATGTCTGCCTACGCGACGGTCCTGCAGAGCACCTATTTCAAGCAGGTTTTCGTCCGCAGTCTGAAGCTCAGCATCCTCAGCACCGTTCTGTGTGCACTGCTCGGCTATCCGGCGGCATATTACATCGCGAAATTCGCAAAGAACAAGGGCATGCTGATGGCCTTCGCCGTCTTCCCGATGTTCACGAGCCCGGTCATCCGCTCCTTCAGCTGGATGGTCATCCTCGGAAAGAAGGGTATCGTCAACAAATTCCTGATGGCGATCGGTGTTTTCGCGAAGCCGCACAGCCTTCTCTATAACGAATTTTCCATCACCATCGGTTTCATACAGCTGTTCCTTCCGCTCATGATCCTGTCGCTGATCGGCGTCATCGAGAGCATCCCGGAGGACCTGACGCTCGCCGCCGAGAGCCTCGGCTCATCGAAATTCGGCAGCTTCCTGCGCATCACCCTGCCGCTCAGCGTGTCGGGGCTCGTGACAGGCTCCGTGCTCGTGTTCACCGGCTGCATCACAGCGTACACGACACCGCAGCTTCTCGGTGGTACCGACACCCGCGTGCTGTCAACCATGATCTATCAGTATGCGATGAGTCTCGGTGACTGGGTCAATGCTTCTGTCGTAGCAGTCATCATGATCGTCGTTACGATGCTCGTCTCCACGATCGTAAATGGTGTGAGCCGCAAGGTGAATCCGCTCGCCTGATGAAGTGAAAACTTCGGCGCCGGCGAAGCCAGGCGTCCGAGCCATCTGATAAAGAGCGCCTGCATTGGCATACGAGAGGGCCGATGTGGACGCATCCACTCGTTTCCTGAAGGAGGAAATACCGTGTCATTACTTGAGTTAAAAAATATCACCGCAGGATAGATCGGAAGAGCGTCGTGTA
>CABTMH010000117.1 GCA_902485915.1 uncultured Oribacterium sp.
ACCGAGGTCTTTACGAATCTCGTCAGCAACGCTGTCAAATATACGGGAGTCGGTGGCACGATCCGCTGCGATGTTACGCAGAAGCCGGGAGAAAAAGAGGGCTGGTGCGATACGGTGGTCACGGTTGCCGATAACGGCATCGGGATGTCGCAGGAGTTCCAGAAGCATATTTTCGAACCGTTTGAACGGGAACGCACGTCCACCGTCAGCAAGGTGGAAGGCAGCGGCATCGGGATGGGGATCGTGAAAAAGCTGGTCGGACTGATGAACGGCACCGTGGAGGTGGAGAGTGAAATAGGTGTTGGCTCCAAGTTTACGGTGAGCATTCCCTGCCGTATCGCGTCCGAGGATGAAACACAGGCGAAACGGGACACAAACCCTTCGGATCAAACGTGCCTGTGCGGCACCAGGATCCTGCTGACCGAGGATAACGATCTCAATGCGGAGATTGCCACTGAGCTGCTGCAGGAAGAAGGCTGTACGGTAGACCGCGCGAAAGACGGCGTGGAATGTGTGGATATGCTGGTAAAAGCTGCGAACGGAACATATCAGTTGATCCTTATGGATATCCAGATGCCTGTGATGAACGGCTATGATGCGGCGAGAAAAATACGCAGGCTGGACGACTCTCAGAAAGCGCATATCCCTATCATCGCGATGACGGCAAATGCCTTTTCCGAAGATAGACAGGCGGCACTGGATGCTGGGATGAACGACCATATCGCAAAACCAATCGATATGAATGTTCTTGTGCCGACTCTGCAGAAGTACCTTTGATGCGGACAGAAGATAGATGGTATCTTCTTGGCTGGAAACCTGTGAATAAAACGTCAGCATTACCGCGGTGTCTGCACTCTGCACTTGCACGGATTGCACGGATTAAAAATTCAATCCTGCACGGATGAATGGACGAAGTCCTTTTTCTGTGCTATGGTTATAAGGTTGAGTGTGACCAGCCGTCTGATCGCGATTCGTGCATACGCTTCGCTCTTCGGTGCAGCACGCTCAGGGTGATCCATGTACACGATCTCCATCGGGTTCATGGAACGTATCTTCACATCCTGAAAGGAGTTTACTCATATGGCAGAATCAGAAAATCAGAATCCTTCCAGCTGCAACGGCAACTGCGGTTCCTGCGGTTCCGACTGTGCTTCCCGCCACGCAAATCCAGAGGATTTCCGCGCGAAGCTTGCAGACGGTTGCAGCGTAAAGAAGGTCATCGGTGTCGTTTCCGGTAAGGGCGGTGTCGGCAAGTCCACCATCACCTCCCTCCTCGCCTGTGGCACCCACAAGGCCGGCTTCAAGACCGCGATCCTCGATGCAGATATCACCGGACCATCCATCCCGAAGGCCTTCGGCCTGTCGAACGACGGCGTCGGCGTCACCCCGGATGGCAAGCTCATGATTCCGGATAGAAGTGCCGGCGGTATCGAGATCATGTCCTCGAACCTCCTGCTCGAGAACGAGACCGACCCGATCATCTGGCGTGGTTCCCTCATCGCACAGGCTGTCAAGCAGTTCTGGTCGGAGGTTCAGTGGAAGGACGTCGACTATATGTTCGTCGACATGCCACCAGGAACCGGCGATGTGCCGCTGACTGTTTTCCAGTCCCTGCCGATCGACGGTATCGTCATCGTCACCTCTCCGCAGGACCTCGTTTCCATGATCGTGACGAAGGCCGTGAACATGGCCGATAAGATGGGCGTGCCGGTCATCGGTCTCGTGGAGAACATGTCCTACCTCATCTGCCCGCACTGCGGCGAGAAGGTTCAGGTCTTCGGCGAGAGTCATGTAGATGAAGTCGCAGCACAGCACGGTCTCAAGGTGCTGGCGAAGCTGCCGATGGATCCGAAGAACGCGGCCTATATGGACGCCGGTGCGGTCGAAGGCATCGAGCTTCCGGAGATCCAGGACGCCGTACAGGCGGTCATCGATTTCAGCAAGTAATATAGAGAAGAGTTCAGCCGGGTGATTTTTCACCCGGCTGTTTTTACAGAGAGGCCCGACACCGGCAGCACCAAAAAGCAGTGGATGTCGCACTGCATTTATGCGCGACATCCACTGCTTTTATAGTGAGAGAACCGTTGTGCTCCTGCTTTTCATGAAACGATCAGTCGAGGATGCTGAGGAACGCATCGAGTGACTTTCCGGTGTTGCCGGCGTTGTATACATAGCCGATGCTGCGGGATGGTACCGGGAACTGGGTCGGGATCTCGATGAGGCTGCCTTCGTCGAGCTCCTTCTGTACGAGCTCGCGGATCACGCAGCCGATGCCGATGCCGATCTTCGCGAAGTCCACGAGCAGATCCATCGTGGTGACCTCGAGGACCTGTGCCGGCTCGATGCCCATGGTCTTAAAGTAGTCATCGATGTGACGACGGGTCATGTTGTTCTGGTCGAGGAGCATGATGTTGCCCTCCTGGAACAGATCGCAGTCGTCGCCGTACATCGCCTTCAGATTCTCGACATACTGCGGTGTCGCGACGAAGGTGTCGTGAATCTGCTTCGGATGAACGAAGCGAAGCTCCGGACGACGTGTGCGCGGCTCAGCGGTGAGGCCGATATCGATTTTTTTCTGCTCGAGCAGCGCGAGCGTCTGTGCGGTCGACTGTGTGATGATCGACACACGTATGTTCGGATACTGCTGCATGAAAGTCTGGAGATATGGCAGCAGGATGTAGCGGCAGAGTGTCGTCGATACACCGATCTGCAGGTGGCCGATATTGAAATCCTTCATACGCTTCAGCTCGGTCTCCGCGTTGTTGATGTTATCAAACGCATCCTTAATATAGCGGTAGAGCACCGTGCCTTCCTCTGTCAGTGTAACACCGCGGGAATTCCGATGAAAGAGCTTCGTATCGAGGCCGTCCTCGAGCTTCACGATGGACTTCGAGATCGCCGGCTGTGAAATATACAGCTTCTTCGCGGCCTTCGAAATGTTGCCGCAGCTCGCAACCTCGTAGAAAATTTTGTAACCTGACAGATTCTGATCCATGATAATTCCCCCCTAAGATAAGGTCGTCTGACCGTAACTGAACATATCGCCATGCGGCTGAGTGAATGCTTCCGATGGCGTTCCTGCCTTTATATGATTTATCTTCAACACTTTAAAGCGAAGCAATGAATAAGAGGCATTTTTAATATAACATATCTCCTAGACATAACACAAGATTATTTGTAACATGTTTCGACATAACCTTGGCAGAAATTTGGTGCAAAGTGCAAAAAACGATTGAGACACGAGGCATTGGCCTGCGAAAAACGAGTATAGATAGGATAACGTGAGGTAATAATGAGTATTGAAAACATATATTATGATTATATCTACAGGGGTGCTATAGTGTGTGACAGAGTTTGCATAGAGCAATCGAATAAGAAGGAAAACGCAAAGAGGCGTCCTTGTCAGGATATAGAATAGGAGTTAAGTATGGGAATGACGATGAGCCAGAAGATTCTGGCGAAGCATGCAGGACTGGAGTCGGTGCGCGCGGGGCAGCTGATCATGGCGGAGCTCGACCTCGTGCATGGTAACGATATCACGTCGCCGGTGGCGATCCGCGAGATGAAGAAGCTGGATCAGAAGGACGTGTTCGATCAGGAGAAGGTGGTACTGGTCATGGACCACTTCGTTCCGAATAAGGATATCACGAGCGCGAAGTGCACACAGATGTGCCGGAACTTCGCGCATGAGCAGGGGCTTACGAACTACTTCGATGTCGGACAGATGGGCATCGAGCACGCGCTGATTCCGGAGAAGGGACTCATCGTCGCGGGTGAGCTATCTGTCGGTGCGGATTCACATACCTGCACCTACGGCGCGCTCGGAGCGTTCTCGACCGGTATCGGCTCCACCGATATGGCGGCGGCGATGGCGACCGGCAAGCTCTGGTTTAAGGTGCCGACCGCGATCCGGGTAAACCTCATCGGTAAGAAGCAGAAGTGGGTGTCCGGTAAGGATGTCATCTTGCACCTGATCGGCGAGATCGGCGTGGATGGTGCTCGCTACCAGTCGATCGAGTTCACCGGCCCGGGCGTCGCAGAGCTCAGCATGGATGATCGTTTTACGATCTGTAACATGGCGATCGAGGCGGGCGGAAAGAACGGTATCTTCCCGGTCGACGAGAAGACCATCGAGTATATGAAGGCGCATTCTGAGAAGCCATACACCGTCTATGAGGCGGACGCGGATGCGGAGTACACACGGGAGGTGACGATCGATCTCTCGACTCTGAAGTCGACGATTTCCTTCCCGCATCTTCCGGAGAACACCCACGAGCTCGGCAGCTTCGAGGACATCAAAATCGACCAGAGCGTCATCGGCTCCTGCACGAACGGACGCATCCAGGATATGCGCGAGGCGGCGGAGATCTTGCGCGGTCGCAAGGTGGCACCGGATGTACGCTGCATCGTCATCCCGGGCACCCAGGACATCTACATGCAGATGCTGAAGGAAGGCCTCGTCATGGACTTCATCGAGGCCGGCGCAGTCGTATCGACCCCGACCTGTGGACCATGCCTCGGCGGTTACATGGGCATCCTCGCACCGCATGAGCGCTGCGTATCGACCACCAACCGTAACTTCGTCGGCCGTATGGGTGACACCACCTCCGAGATCTATCTCGCGTCCCCGGCCGTCGCAGCCGCATCGGCCGTTACCGGTAAGATCTCGGGACCAGAAGAGTTAGGACTTTAACTCCGAAATGAAAGGAATATATATGAACGCAGAGGGTAAGGTTTTAAAATATGGCGACAATATCGACACGGATGTCATCATCCCGGCACGATATCTCGCGATTCAGGATAAGAAGGAGCTGGCTACCCACACGATGGAGGACATCGACCAGGACTTCCTGAAGAAACTTAGTGCCGGTGACATCGTGGTCGGCGGCAAGAACTTCGGCTGTGGCTCCTCCCGTGAGCACGCACCGCAGGTGCTGCAGACCAGCGGCGTCGGCTGTGTCATTGCGGAAAGCTTCGCGCGCATCTTCTATCGGAACGCGCTGAACATCGGCTTCCCGATCATAGAGGCACCAGAGGCCGCACAGGCCATCGCTGAGGGCGACCGGGTAAAGGTAGACTTCGATACCGGACTCATCACCGACGAGACGACCGGGAAGACCTTCCAGGGACAGCCGTTCCCGGAGTTCCTGCAGAAGATGATCGCTGCCGGCGGACTGATGGCGTACGTCAACCAGAACGGTGGAAAGATCTGATCACAAAACGGAATAAAAAACGAGGGGCAGTGTCCGGTGAGGACGCTGCCTTTTCAGTTTGTGAATCGAAGCGCCGGACGATTCCTCTTACAGGCATGATGATTCGGCTTATGCACCAACGTGCCTACAGTGAGAGCGCCTGGAAAAATCCATGGCAGGCATGGTAAGCGCTTTAAAACGCCATCATGCCTACAGCGCAGTTTCCAGGAAGGATTTCAGGTACGCGACAGCCTTCGCTTCGTCATCGAAGAGGGTATCGCTATACTGTGCGTATCGGAGCTTATCGCGGTACTCGGCGCGCAGTGCCGGCGTGTACACCTCGCTCCACTCCGGGAGAAAGCAGCCAGTCACACGCTGGTAGCAGTTCCGCGCGCAGGCCTTCCTCCGCGCACTGCGGTCCACAAACTCCGCGAGCGACTGGTGGATCACCTGGTCCTCTGATGGAAGATAGTAGTAGTGCTCGAAATTCGCGAAGAAGAGCTTCCGCTCCCCCTCGAAAAGCTGCACATAGAGCTCGACGGCACTGCCTTCGGCGTGCAGCGCCCAGAAATCCCCCCTGAGATCCATCGGCTTCGGTAGCGTGAGCGCTGGGCAATGCTGCCGGCGGTCATCCGTCACTTCGCGGGCACTGCTTTCTCTGGCATCTGAGCAATGCAGGCGGCGATCATCCATCACTTCGCGGGTGCCGTTTTCTGCCGGCGTGCGCGCAGATGGAGACATTGGCGAAAGAAGCGTGAAGGAGAGGTGGAGAAGCGGGGTGGTGTCGTCCTGCAGGCACTCGTGTGTGCGGAGCTGAAACTCGCTGTGCGGCAGGCTGCGATAGCGAAGCAGCGGCAGCAGGTTCGGGAGGTTCGCGATGTCCTCGGCGTTGTGGAGGAGCAGCGTGTCGAGCAGCGCCGGAGCCTTCGTTTTCTGCCACTCGAAGTAAACCTCGATGAGCTCACCGCCGGTGAAGCGATCCTCGCGGTCAATGCCGAGAAAACGCTCACAGCTTTTTAGCTTGAGATCCGGGAGGCTGAGCAGGTGCTTGAGTGGCCGGAATTTCTTAAAGAGGTCGAAGCTCTCGACAGCATCGAAGCTGTACGGAAGACCATACTGCTCGACCATGTGGCGCAGGAAAGGGATGTCGAAGCCATCACCGTTATAGGAAATCAGGATCTTCTTCGTGCTGAGCAGCTCGAAAAATGCCTGCAGCACCGCCGGCTCGTCGGCGACGTCCTCACAGAAGTACTGGAGAAGTGTCCAGTGACCATGGTCATAGGTCAGAACACCGATCAGATAGAGGCCGGCGCTGCGGGCAGAGAGACCGGTGGTTTCGGTATCAAAAAAGAGGATGTCCTCCGGGGCGCCGATCGTATATATATCGGATGGAACAGGCTGTGTCAGAGCTTTCTCGATGCGGATCATGTAGACCTTTCCCTTTATAGTTGATAAAATAAAGAACGATTCAGGTACTGGAAATGCCGGCAGGTGGAGCAGCGAAGCCAGAATGCAGAGCTTGACTGTAGATGGTTAACCCAGGCTAGTACGTGCTCCGAATGTAGCATTTCTGCAGACATGCTACAAGTGTAGCGGCTTGGATTTTTAAAATCAATGGTTTTAATTGACGAACACACGTTTTTAACATAACATAGAAGGAACAAACTAACGTGAAGGGAGATTCTACGCGGCGAGTGGCCAGAAGGTCAGACACCGCGTAGAGAGACCGAGGCGTCAGACTCCACGTAGAGGGGCCCGAGGGGTCTGACCCTGGATCGTGGTGGAGTTAGGAGAATGCAATATGATTCATTTTATACATGGTAATCTATGCGATGTGGCCGAGGGGCTGGTGGTCGTCGAGGCGGCCGGTGTCGGCTATGGCATCCACGTGCCGGCATCGGTGATCGGTGCGCTGCCGCCGATCGGCGAAGACATCAAAATATATACCTATTTTTCGCTGACGCAGAACGGTGTGGATCTCTATGGCTTCCTGAGTCCGGAGGACCGTGCGATGTTCACGATGCTGCTGACGGTAAGCGGGATCGGTCCGAAGGGGGCGCTCGGCATCCTCAGCGCGCTGACGCCGGATGATCTCCGGATGGCGATCGTAACCGGCGACAGCAAGGCGATTTCACGCGCACCGGGCGTCGGGAATAAGACGGCGCAGCGCGTGGTACTCGAGCTCAAGGATAAGCTCGATGCGACGGAGGTCTTCAGCTCAGCGCTGGATCATGGCCATGGCGCTGGGGCAGCAGTGGATGCCGGGGCAGCCGCCGGTGTGTATGGTGCGCAGAAGGAAGCCGTGGAAGCCCTCGTGGCGCTCGGTTACTCGAACGTCGAGGCGAGCCGAGCCGTGAAGAAGGTAGAGATCAGTGAAGGCATGACGGTGGACCAGATCCTGAAGGCGAGCCTGAAGAATCTGAATTTCCTTTGATACAGGCACATTATGAATAGAATCCGTGCGATGGCGCGGAGTGAGGTACAGTTTTGGAACGTAGAGTAATCAATACAGATGAGACGGTAGAGGACCGGCAGCTGGAACCGAAGATTCGTCCGCAGACGCTCGATGACTACATCGGCCAGAGTAAGCTGAAGGAGATGCTGAAGATCTATATTCAGGCGGCGAAGAACCGCGGGGAGTCCCTGGATCACTGCCTGTTTTATGGCCCGCCGGGACTCGGCAAGACGACCATCAGTAACATCATCGCAAACGAGCTCGGGGTGAATATCAAGGTGACCTCTGGACCGGCCATCGAGAAGCCGGGCGAGATCGCCGCGATTCTGAACGGACTTTCCGAGGGCGATGTGCTTTTCGTCGACGAGATTCACCGTCTGAACCGCCAGGTCGAGGAGGTGCTGTACCCGGCGATGGAGGATTTCGCCATCGATATCATGCTCGGAAAGGACTCCACCGCGCGATCGATCCGCCTGGATCTCCCGCACTTCACGCTGATCGGCGCGACGACCCGCGCGGGACTGCTGTCTGCACCGCTCCGTGACCGTTTCGGCATCATCACGAAGCTCGAGTTCTACACCACCGAGGAGCTGATGCAGATCGTACGACGTTCCGCGAAGGTGCTGAATGTAGACATTGACGACGCCGGCGCTGAGCGCATCGCGCTGCGCTCCCGCGGTACGCCGAGACTCGCGAACCGCCTGCTGAAGCGTGTACGTGACTTCGCGGATGTCCGCTTCGACGGCCGCATCACCCAGGAGGTCGCCGATATGGCGCTCGACATCCTCGACGTCGATAAGCTCGGCCTCGACCAGAACGACCGGAACTACCTCATGACCATCATCGATAAGTTCTCCGGCGGACCGGTCGGCGTCGAAACCCTGGCCGCCGCCCTCGGCGAGGACAGCGGCACCATCGAGGACGTCTACGAGCCGTACCTGCTCATGAACGGACTCATCAACCGCACCCCGCGTGGCCGCGTCGCCACCGCAAACGCCTACCGGCACTTCGGACTGCCGTACCAGGCAACGATGGAGCTGTAAGAGGACGTTTCCAGGGTGTTCCACACGTTACTGTTCATTCGTGTACTGATCAGGCAGGCTGCTCTGGAGTTTTGCATCGAGTTCGGCATCAGACATTGTATCAACGGTTCTTAGCTCTGCCGGAATCGTCAGAGAGAAAGGGACGCCATGATGGTAAATAATCTGACGGTAAAGGGAATTAATTACAACAGAAACAGGAACACCAAGCTTCTGAAGGATGTCTTCTGCTTCGATCTTTACATCGTTTTCGACGCGAGCACTTACGGTTGAATCTTTCATATCAAACACCTCCTTTTGATTTTATTGTAATCCGATGTATTGCAGATTGCAAGACATATCATTAGATGATCGTACCTTCGGAAATATCATAAAAGAAGAAATTGACCGTATTAATGCCAAATACGGCCATAAGAATGACACAGAAAATGAACGGGGAAATGATGCTGCGGCGACGGCGAGCTGAGCAGTGAACGATAGCTACGGGGCGTGAAAGGAGAACGGCATGAATTTAAAAGAGCAGCAGTATGTGTGCACGCTGGCGCGGTGCCGAAACCTTTCCAGGGCGGCGGAGGCACTGTTCATCTCGCCGTCTGCGCTGAGCTTGTATATCAGTAATCTTGAGAAGAACCTCGGCGTACCGCTGTTTCAGCGTGTGGGGAAGGAAAAGACCTTCGTGCTGACGCCGATCGGGGAGGAGTATGTACAGCGGGCGGAGAAGATGCTGGAGATGAAGGCGGAGTTCGATGATCTGCTGGAGAAGGAACTGCGGAAAAGCCATCCGACGATTCGTATCGGTATACAGCAGCGAAGAGCGATTTCGATGGTGCCGGAGGTGCTGGCGCGCTTTAAAGAGCGTTTCCCGGATGTGGAGCTGGTTTTCCATGATGCTGTCGTCGAGGATCTGAACCGGCTGTTTAAAGAGAACGCGATCGATTTCATGGTGTCAAACTTCCTGCATGAGCTTCCGGATACGGTATATCAGGAAATCGTGAAGGAGCCGGTGCTGCTGGCGCTTCCGGAGACGCATCCGGCGATTCAGTATGCTTATGCTGTGGAGGGCGATGCTTTTCAGCATCTCGATCTTTCCTGTCTTGACTGGGAGACGTTTATCGTGCCGCTACTGAATCAGAGTATGCGCATCACGGCAGAACGCATCTTACGGGAGAATCATGTCCATGCGAAGCGCCTGATCGAGATCGGTCATTTCGATCTCATCATGTCGATGGTGAATCAGGGGATGGGTGTCGGCTTTAATCGTCTCGGGTATCTGCCGGATATGCAGAGATTCGAGCATGTGCGCTATTTTCTGATCAATCGGGATGCGGAGACCTCCAGCTTCCGACTCGCCTATCGAAAAGGGCATGTGTTGAGTGAGTGTGAGCGTGCGTTGATCGAGATCATAGAGGAAGCTGCACGAGAGAAGATGGAGTGTCATCATACGATGGGGTGATGGCATGAAGCGTGGTCGTCCCTCTGGGGGTCCCGACGGGAACGTTTATCCTTAAGCCTGGACGCTCCTCCGGGGCCCGGCCTGACGGCTCCTATTAAGCTTTTTTTAACCAGGCGTTTGGAAAAATCAAATGGTAGGATGTGCCCGCGACTGCTATAATGTTATACAAAGAAACAACATTATAAAGAGGGGGAATGTTAACTATGGCAACTAAGAAGAAATTTCGTGTGCCTCACAGCTTCATGATCGTATTTTCGATCATCGTATGTGCTGTGCTTCTGACCTGGATCATCCCGGCGGGTGAGTATGTACGTGTGGAGAATGCAGACGGCATCAAGGTGATCGATCCGACGCAGTTCAGCTATGTCGATCGTACACCGGTGAATCCGTTCCTGATCCCGATGTATATCGTGAATGCGTTTGTAAAGCGTGTCGACATCATGCTGGTCATCCTGTTTTCGGGTGCAGCTTTCCACATGCTGACACAGTCGGGTTCACTGCAGGCGGTAATCGCGAAGCTCGCGAAGAAGTTTTCCAACAACCTGTATGTATTTATCCCGATTCTGACGCTGATGTTCGGCCTTATCTGCACGACACAGGCTGTAAATATGTTCATCGCGTTCGCACCGGTGATGGTTATGCTTGCACTGGCGATCGGCCTTGACTCGATCACAGGTGCAGCCATCATCCTGCTCGGTGGAGCCATCGGATTTTCGACGGGAACATTGAACCCGAACACGACCGTCGTAGCACAGAAGATCGCGGAGCTGCCGCTGTACTCCGGTATCGGCTATCGCTGGGTATGCTTCGCTGTGTACTATGTGATTACGAACATCTTCCTCGTGCGCTATGCACTGAAGATTCAGAAGGACCCGACGAAGAGCCCGATGTATGATCTCGACCAGAAGAGTGAGTTCCGTACAGCCGGCGGTCTGGATGATTTCGGAACCATCGATCTGCGGAAGATTTTAAACATCGTCGCACTCGTGGTTTCTCTTGCGGTCGTGATCTATGGCAGCATCAAGCTGGGCTGGGATATGCCGGAGATGGCTGCGATGTTCATCTGGCTCGCCATCGTCGTCGGTATCATTTCTGGTTTTGATACCGATACGATCTGTAAGAACTTCCTCGAGGGCTGCAAGAAGATGATGTCCGCGATGATCATCATCGGCCTCGCACAGTCCATCAGTGCCATCATGAAGGATGGTAAGATCATCGATACCGTCGTACATGCTCTGGCGGGCGGACTCGGCAGTGTGCCGACGCTTCTGCAGGCACCGGCGATGCTGATTGCGAACACCATCATCAACGTGTTCCTGACCTCCGGTTCCGGACAGGCCGCAGCGGTGATGCCGATCATGGTGCCGCTTTCCGACCTCATCGGTGTGACGAGACAGACTGCAGTGCTTGCATTTAACTTCGGTGACGGCTTCTGTAACTACATCCTGCCGACCTCGACCGCACTCATGGGTATCATCAGTGCCTGCAATATCCCATATGATCGCTGGATGCGCTTCATGTGGAAGATGTTTGCGATCTGGATGGTCGTAGGTACGGTGCTGCTGGTGATCGCGCAGATCATCCATCTCGGACCGATGTAATCAGTATAGGCAGATACAGGGCGCTGCACCGGTTTCCGGTGAGCGCCTTCGTACATATCTCAGGAAGAAGATGACATCGCAGGTCGTGATGTAACGATGCCATCGAGGCGAAGGAGAAAAATCATGAACGATAAAAAGACTTTATTTGAAGCGATCGATGCGCAGCGCGAGGTGCTCTGCTCGATGGCAGATCAGATTTTCGATCATCCGGAATACGAAGGAGAAGAGGTGTTTGCCAGTGGACTGCTGACCGACTATCTCCGTGCAAACGGCTTCGAGGTCGAGATGGGCGTCGGCGGATTAAAGACGGCGTTCCGTGCGACCTATAAGCATGGCGAGGGCGGTCCGAAGCTCGGCATCCTCTGCGAGTACGATGCGCTTCGGAATCTCGGACATGGCTGCGGCCATCATATGCAGGGCCCGGGCTGTCTCGGTGCCGCGGTGGCACTGAAGAACATGGACGATGTGGAGCCGTTTGAGCTCATCGTCTATGGTACACCAGCCGAGGAAACGCTCGGCAGTAAGGTGCAGATGCTGGAGCGTGGCTGCTTCCGTGAGCTGGATGTCGCCTTCATGATGCATGGCGGTCCGAATACCTGCACAGATGTGAAGTGCCTCGCACAGAAGAGCTTCCACGTGACCTTCCACGGAAAGCGTGCACATGCCGCACTGGCACCGGAGAAGGGGAGAAGTGCCTTCGATGCCATGCTGGTCGCGTTCCAGGGCGTTGAGTTCCTGCGGGAGCATGTACCGGATGATATGCGCATGCACTACTGCATGACCGAGCTTCCGGGTCCGGCCAATGTCGTGCCGGCGACCGCAAAGGGTGAGTTTTCACTGCGTTCCTTCTCGAAGAAGGAGCTCGAGGAGGTCAGTGTCCGCTTCAGGGACATCATCAAGGGCGCAGCGCTGATCGCTGGCGTCGACTATGAGATCGAGGACGGCACCTTCTTCTTCAACAAGATTCCGGTGCTTCGTCTGAATCAGCTTCTGATGGAGAACGCTGAGCTCGCGGGTGCTCCGCAGCTCGCGCCGCCACGTGAGAAGACCGGTTCGACCGATTTCGGCAATGTCATGTACGAGATTCCGGGTTCCTGCATCCGTGTCGCGTTCGTACCGGAGGGAACCGCTTCCCACTCTCAGGAGTTCGTGGATGCCGGAAAGAGCGACGCAGCGCATAACTGCGTGATCTACGGCGCGAAGAGCATCGCCGGTGCATGCTATGACCTGCTGCATACCGAGGGTCTCCTAGATGCGGTCAAGGCAGAATATGCGGAGAATAAAAAGAAATATCAGTAATTTCGAGTGGAAATCGTGTAGGATAGAAGCCGTGTAAGTCATACAGAAGAGCAGTTCATGTATGCGCCAGACAGAAGATTTTCGCAGGCAGCGATTCGGAAAGTGAATCGTGTGCTGAAATCAGACAATAGAAAAGAGATGCAGCTGCATTGATTATAGTTCAGACTATTTTCGTGCAGCCGCATACCGATGAGAGGGCTGACATGAATGTCAGCTCTCTTTTTGATACATGGGAACGTAGAAGAGGAGGAAAAACAAATGGAAAACGTAAGGATACATCTGAAAGATAAGAAGAAGTGGAGAGAAACCGGACTCGATATCCTGGGGGATTTCGCGGGTGCGCTGCTGCAGGCGATCGGTGTCTGGTGCTTCATCGAGCCGAGCTGGATCGCGCCGGGCGGGGTATCGGGCATCGCACTGATGATCAACCATCTGTTCAGCTTACCGATCGGTGCACTCAGCTTCGCCATCAACATCCCGCTGCTGTTGGCGTCCTGGCTGCTCCTGAATCGTAGGATGACACTGAAGACCATCCGCACGGTCATTTTTATGAGCGTGATCCAGGACTTCGTGTCGGCGCTCTGTCCATGGCAGTACGCAGGAGACCGCCTCGTATCCTGTGCCTTCGGCGGTATCTTCGTGGGCGTCGGCCTGGCACTGATCTTCATGCGGAACTCGACGAGCGGCGGTGGCGATATCCTAGCGAAGCTCCTTCAGAAGCGTTTCCCCTACATGCAGACCGGCTATGCCATCATGCTGGTGGACTTCGTGATCGTCACGGTCTCCGTGCTGGTTTTCGGTGAGATCGAAGCTGCACTGTATGGCATCATCTCGATCGTCTGCACGACCCAGTCGATGGATGCGCTTCTCTATGGACTGAACCGCGGCAGTCTGATCACGATCCACTCTGCGAAAAACGAAGACATCGCGCGTGAAATCATGGAAACCATGGACCGCGGCACCACCTTCTATAAGAGCATCGGTGGCTTCAGCGGCCAGGAATGCCTCACCCTCACCTGCGCGGTCGACCGTAAGCAGTTCCCGATCGTGAAGGAAATCATCGACCGCCACGACCCGCACGCCTTCGTCATCGTCTCCCCGACGAAGGAAACCTACGGCGAAGGCTTCATCGGCGACCCGCGGAAGCTCTGAGTGGGGGTTACTGGTCACTCGTCAACTGGATTCCGGCTCCCTGCCTGATCAGTACACGTGTGAACAGTAACAGTGGTGGATATGACTGTTCAGCCGCCCATCGCTTGCGGTTGCATCGCGCTTGCGGGCTATGTTATAATAAATGGTCGAAAACATGAAAACACATTCATGTGATGTGAAGGATGATAGCATGTGGAGATAGCGGACGCGCATCTGCGCGATTCGGCATCAGGCATGATTTTGAGATGGCGCGCATCTCGGCGATGCGCGATCGTTCATGATTTTTAGATAGAGGAGTAACAGTTTCATGGCAGGAAAGAATTCAGTAGAGGTCGTAATCAACGGCAAGATCTACCAGCTGGCGGGCAGTGAGTCCGAGAGCTATATGCATGAGGTAGCGGGCTACCTGAACCAGAAAATTCTCGATTTTCAGAAGGAGACCGTAGGCTATAACAAGCTCGACGACAGCATAAAGGCCCTTCTCCTCGAGGTGAACATCTGTGACGATCTCTTCAAGGAGCGTAAGAGAAGCCGTGACATCCAGCAGGCGCGGGATGATGCGGAGCGCGAGAGCTATACGGCGAAGCATGACCTCGTGAACATGCAGATGAAGCTTGAGACGACCCTTCGCGAGCTCGAGAACACGCAGAAGAAACTGGCGGAGCTCGAGGCGAAGCAGGCAGCGCGGGACGCGCGTGATCGTGCGCTCGCGTCCACGAAGAAGTGACAGACATAAGACCGCATCGAACATGAGGCATGCAGACAGCGCCAGGATGAACGAAGCACCATGCGCCGGAACACAGCCTGCGCGTTCGTCCGATGCACAGGATGCCGGCACAGTCCGGTATGAAAAACTATGAAAATCAAACGAGATAAACGTGTAGAGCTGCTGGCCCCGGCCGGTTCGTTCCAGTCCGTGGTCGCGGCGGTCAATGCCGGCGCCGACGCGGTATACATGGGCGGCCGTCGCTTCGGTGCCCGCGCCTACGCGGATTCAGCACAGGCTGAGGGGGAAGATATGGTGATGGAGGCGATCCGTTACTGTCATCTCTTCTCGGTAAAACTATATATGACGGTAAATATACTCTTTAAGGACGACGAACTTAAGGAGCTTTTTTCGTACGTAAAACCCTATTACGAGGCGGGCGTCGACGGCCTCATCATGCAGGATCTCGGCGCCGTGCGCGTGATCAGGTCAATGTTTCCGGACCTCGAGGTACATGCCAGCACACAGCAGACCATCACCAGCGTGGCCGGTGCCCGCATGGCGCAGCGCTTCGGCATGACCCGTGCCGTCGTATCCCGGGAGCTCAGTCTCCAGGAGATACGGAAGATCCACGACGAAAGCGGCATGGAGCTCGAGGTCTTCTGCCACGGCGCGATGTGCTACAGCTACTCCGGTGCCTGCTTCATGTCCTCACTTCTCGGTGGCCGTTCCGGTAACCGCGGACGCTGTGCCGGCACCTGTCGCCTCTGCTACGAGACCGCAGGGCAGAAGGGCTACTACCTCAGCATGAAGGACATGCAGACGATCGAGCTGCTGCCGGAGCTGATCGAAGCCGGTGCCTACAGCTTCAAGATCGAGGGCCGCATGAAGTCCCCGCTGTATACCGCGGGGGTCGTCAGCGTCTACCGCAAGTACCTCGACCTCGCGCTCGACTGCATTGACCGAAAGCAGGATGTAGCGAAGCACACAGAGGCTGGCGCGACGAGCGAGGAGAAGCGGCAGACAGAGAGCCCGGCGATGGTGGGCGGACAGAAAAGCGTCGCTGCCGGGGGTGCAGCGAAGCATAGAAGCGCGCCGGACTACCGCGTGGCGGAGGAGGATCTCCGGACGCTACGCGAGATGTTCGACCGCGGCGGCACCAGCAGCTATCTGAAGAAGCATAACGGCGCGGACATGATCGCGCTGTCGGAAAAGAAGTTCCGCGCGGTGGATCAGACGGTGACGGATCGCATCCAGGCTGCGTACATCGATCGCAACCGGACGATCACGGTGGATGCCGCGATGGACATGACGGTGGGCGCGCCGGCGGTGCTGACCCTCAGCGATGCGGCCGGGCGCATGGTGACCGCGGTGTCGGAGGACCTCGTGCTCGCAGCGGAGCAGAGGCCGATGCTGGCGACGGAGGTTGAGGCGCGGCTCCGGAAAACCGGAGGCACCGCATTTACATTAGGAGACGTACAGGTATCGGTGCATGGCGATGCGTTCTATCCGGTCGGAAAGCTGAACGAGCTTCGCCGGACCGCACTCGCGATGTATGAAGAGGAGATTTTACGTGGCTCGCAGAGAACATACGCAGCACAATCAGATAGATAAGCGGAAGCAGGCTTCGGCATCCGCGGGTCGAAAGGAAAAGTCGACCGAAACCGGACGGAGAAACGACCGTGCGAGATCGGAGCGTAGTGCAGCCCCGAAGCGCGGCGGGAACCGTGCGCCTGGCGAGAGCCGTCGCGCGGGCGAGCGGACGCAGACGGAGCGCACATCAGGGGCATATACGGCGTCCGGGACCGCGGCACGCGGCGGGAACCGTGCGCCTGGCGAGAGCCGTCGTGCGGGTGCACGGGTGCAGACGGAGCATACGCCAGGGGCATATACGGCGTCCGGGACCGCAGCGCGCGACTGGGCGCTGCCGGTGGCGGTGACGGTCGAGACGGAGGCGCAGCTCGCGGAGGTGCTGAGGCACGACGCGGTCGCGCTCGTGTACCTCGACGAAGCCTGTTTCACGGATTTCACCGCGCTGATCCAGCGGGTGCATGCCGCCGGAAAGCAGGCGGGGCTTCGCCTCCGCCGCATCCAGCGCGACCTCGAGGCGAGCGGGCGGAAGGCGGAAAACAGCGCGGAGCGTTTGGCCGGACTCTGGAAGGCGGCGTGTGATGCGCAGCCGCCGAGCTGCCTCCCGGATGTTCTGCTGGTGCGGAATCTCGATGAGGCGATGCTGCTCGAGGACTTCTTCGCGGCGCATCCGGAGCTGAAGGCGCGCATCCGTCGGAACTTCGACTATACCGTTTACGGCTATAATCAGGAAGCGATCCAGGCACTGGCGTCCCTCGGTGCCGACGGGCTCACCTATCCGATCGAGCTTACGTACCACGAGTGCCGGAAGCTTCGGGAGAAGCTCCGGAGCAGTGGCCCAGGCGAGCTGCCGTTCGAGCTGATGATCTACGGGCATCTGCCGATGATGGTGAGTGCGAACTGTATACAGCGGACGAGCGCGCACTGTGATCACGGCAACCGGATCCTGCAGCTGCGCGATCGTATGGGGAAGGACATGCCGGTGCGCTGCTACTGTACGTACTGCTACAATCAGATCTTCAATGCCGAGCCGCTCGTGCTCTATGATCTGCCGGATGAGGTGCGTGCGCTGCAGCCACAGTGCCTGCGCTACGATTTCTCGGTGGAGCCGGCGGCGGTGGTGCGACAGGTGCTCGAGGGCGCGGTGCCACGCAGTATGACGCGAGGGCACTTCCGCCATGGGATCGAGTGAGTCTGTATGATGGATGCTTAGAGGATGAATCATGATTAATCTTTTTATCACGGCGACGAAGTACATTCAGCTGCTGCTGATCGTGCTCTACACCTACTGCAATTTCCGATATCTGTCCATCCCGGACCAGGAGGACGCGGACCCACTCTGCGACTGGCAGCTCCGTATCATCCTGCTGGTTCATTTTCTGATGAACTGTATCATCTATCTGAAGACGGCGGACATGAGTGCAGTGTGGTTCTACCTCCTGCAGCTCGCGTTTTTCCTGCTGTACACCTTCGGGGCGCAGCGGCTCTACCGGAACCTGAACCGGCTGCTGCTGAACAACACGGTGTTTTTTCTCACCTACGGACTCATCATGCTGGAGCGCCTCGATGCGACGAAGGCGATGAAGCAGTTCGTGATCATCGTCGGTGCGGCGACACTCACGCTCGTCATCCCGTATCTCATCGATAAAATCTGGGACCTCATGCGCTGGCGGTACGCCTTCGCCGCCGTCGGCATCCTGCTGCAGGGCGTCGTGCTGATCATCGGCGCGACGAGCTACGGCGCGAAGATGTCGATTTCGATCGGCGGCTTCACCTTCCAGGCGTCGGAGATCGTGAAGATCACCTTCGTGCTGGCGATGGCCGGCATGCTGAGCCGTGCGACGGACTTCAGAGACATCGTCCGCAGCTCGCTGGTGGCGGCTGCGCATGTGCTGCTGCTCGTCGCCTGCAAGGACCTCGGCTCCGCGCTGATTTTCTGCCTCGCATACCTCGTGATGATCTTCATCGCGACGAACCGCAGTCTCTACCTCATGCTCGGCACGGCGGCGATGGGCGGCGCGTCGGTGTTCAGCTACTATGCTTTTTCGCACGTGCGGAAGCGTGTGTTCGCGTGGATCAATCCATGGGCGGACATCGACGATAAGGGCTACCAGATCACACAGTCCCTCTTCGCGATCGGCACCGGCGGCTTCGCGGGCCTCGGCCTCTACCAGGGCATACCGAATCGCATCCCGATCGTCGAAAAGGACTTCATCATCTCGGCGATTTCCGAGGAGATGGGCGCGATCACCGCGATCTGCATCATCCTCGTGTGCCTCGGCTGCTTCATGCAGATGATGGTCATCGCCACCTACATGGAGGACAGCTTCTACAAGCTCGTGGCGGTCGGCCTCGCGATCGAGTACATCGTGCAGTCCTTCCTCACGATCGGCGGCGCGATCAAGTTCATCCCGTCGACCGGTGTGACACTGCCGTTCATCAGCTACGGCGGCTCGTCACTCGTCTCGGCCTTCATCGTCTTCGCGATCATCCAGGCGCTCTACATCATCCAGGGTAACGAGGATGAGGCGGACGAGCTTGAGGAGCTGGGGACGTACGAGGAGACGCCGGACGACGAGGACGACCTGCTGGAGGACGACGAAGCACTGGAGGAGGACGAAGAACTGGAAGCGGACAATGCTGAGACGGATGACTACGCGTCGGAGCAGGTTTCTGCAGAAGATTTAGACCTGTAAGAGAGGACGATCATGACTGAAAAGAAATCCCGTTCCGGGAAGCAGAAATCAAATCGAAATATCGTGGGTTTCATCTACTTCTTCGCGCTGCTGTTTTTCGCGATGATCGCGTACATGATCTACTTCATCGGCTGGCAGTCGGAGGACCTCATGGGAAACTCGTACAACCCGCGCATGGAGGTCTTCAACGACCGCTTCGTGCGAGGTGCGATTCTGTCCGCGGACGGGCAGGTGCTCGCACAGACCTCAGTGACGGATACCCGTGTGCATCAGGATGGCTCCGTGAATCCGGATGGCACGTATACAGAGACGCGGCAGTACCCGTTCGGCGGCGTGTTCGCGCAGGCCGTCGGCTACTCGACGAAGGGAAAGACCGGCATCGAGGCACTCGCGAACTTCTACCTGATGGATTCCAATGCAAATCCCGTAAGTCAGGTGGTCGATGAGATCATGGAGACGAAGAGCCTCGGAGATAATGTGGTGACGACCCTCGACGCCGGACTCCAGAAGGTGGCGTATGATGCGCTCGGAGATCAGAAGGGGGCGGTGATCGCCATGAATCCGACGACGGGCGAGGTCCTCGCGATGGCCTCGAAGCCGAGCTTCGACCCGAACACCATCGTAGAGGACTGGGATGACATCGTGAATCATCAGTCGGCGGATGCGCCACTGCTGAACCGCTGCACCCAGGGACTCTATGCGCCGGGCTCGACCTTTAAGATCGTGATGGCGCTCGAGTATATGCGGGAGCATCCGAAGGACTGGCAGGATTTCCGCTTTGACTGCGACGGTGAGTACCAGGATCCGGCGGATGAGCGCTACGTCGTGCACTGCTACGGCGGCGAGACCCACGGAAGTGAGGATCTGTCGTCGGCCTTTGCGAACTCCTGTAATGCGGCCTTTTCGAAGATCGGTACGCTGACGGATCCGAAGAAGCTGCTGGAGACCGGCGATGCGCTGCTCTTTAATCAGGATCTGCCGATCAGCATCGCCTCGAGTAAGAGCCGGCTGAAGCTCGCCACCGATGCCGACCCATGGACGATGATGCAGACCGCCATCGGCCAGGGCGACACGATGATGAGCCCGCTCCATGAGGTCATCCTCAGTGCGGCGATCGCGAACGGCGGCGTGCTCGTCGAGCCGACGCTGCTCCGACAGGTGCAGTCCGCGGACGGTAAGGTCGTGAAGACCTTCGGCGAGGGCGCGAAGCGTACGCTGATGAGCGCGGAGGAGGCGTCGACACTCGGCGGCTTCATGCGCCGCGTCGTCACCGAGGGTACCGCGTCGGTGCTTCGGAAGGCGGACTACGAGGCGGCCGGCAAGACCGGCTCCGCCGAGGTCGTGAAGAACGGAGAGAAGAGCACCACCGCCTGGTTCACCGGCTTCGCGCCGTACGAGAACCCGGAAATCGCCATCTGCGTCGTCGTCGAGGACGGCGAAACCGGCGGCCGCACCGCCGCGCCGATCGCCCGGGAGGTGCTGGACTACTGGCTCGAAGAGCGAGGATGAGATGAAAGCCTGAACTGTTTCGAAAGCTGTGCCATAGGCACAGCTTTCGTGCATTTCGCCCCTTTTCTCCACCCGCGCGAGGGCGTATAATGTGAAGATAAAACGGCGCAGCATCAGAGTGCCGAAACTATCCAGGAGAGTAACTATGAAGCGTTTACTGACTTATATCCGGGACTACCGGATCCGCGCCGTCCTGGCGCCACTGTTCAAGTGCCTCGAGGCGTGCTTCGACCTCTTCGTACCGCTCGTCATCTCGAGTATGATCGACCGCGGTATCCGAGGCGGCAACCTAAGCTATGTTTTCCGCATGGGCGGTCTGCTGCTCGCGCTCGCCGCGATCGGCCTCCTGTGCTCCTTTACGGCGCAGTTCTTCGCCGCGAAGGTCGCGATCCATACCGGAAAGGGCCTGCGCAACGACCTCTTCAGGCACATAAATTCGCTCGGCTATCGTGAGATTGATACGCTCGGCACCAGCACCCTGATCACGCGCATGACCTCCGACATCAATGCTGTCGAGAGCGGTGTCAACATGGCGCTTCGCCTTTTCATGCGCTCGCCGTTCATCGTCTTCGGTGCCATGATCATGGCCTTCACGATCAGTGCCCGCGCCGGCCTCATCTTCGCCGTGACTATCGTGATCCTCTTCATCGTCGTCTTCGGCATCATCCTGACGACCGCGCCGATGTATCGCGCGAACCAGGGCCAGCTCGACCGCATCATGAAGACAACCCGCGAGAATCTCCTCGGCGTCCGCGTGGTGCGCGCCTTCAATCGCCAGGCCTCGGAGATCGAGGAGTTCCGTCGCGAGAACGAGCGCCTCACCCAGATGCAGGTCAGCGTCGGCCGCATCTCCGCGCTGCTGAATCCGGTGACCTACGTCATCATCAACCTCGCCATCGTCTACCTCATCTATCGAGGCGGCGGCTTCGTCTATGAGGGCGCGATCACCCAGGGCGGCCTCGTCGCGCTCGTGAACTACATGTCGCAGATCCTCGTCGAGCTCATCAAGCTCGCGAACCTCATCATCCAGATCACCCGCGCCATGGCCAGCATGAACCGCATCGACGGCATCTTCGAGCTGCAGCCGGCCGTGTCCGATGCGGCAGCGCCAGCGTTCCAGTGTAGTGGTGACCAGGACAGCCGCGTCCCGGCGGTCGAGTTCCGGCAGGCAGCATTTGCCTATACCGAGGGGGCCGAGGAGGCGCTTCGCGACATCAGCTTCCGCGCGATGCCGGGCCAGACCATCGGCGTCATCGGCGGTACCGGTGCCGGCAAGACGACGCTCATCAACCTGATCCCGCGTTTCTACGATGTGACCGCAGGCGAGGTGCTCGTCTCGGGACAGGATGTCCGTGACTATGCGCCGGCGACGTTGCGAGAGAAGATCGGTCTCGTACCGCAGCGCTCCGTGCTGTTCCGCGGGACGCTCCGCTCGAACATGCAGTGGGGGAAGCCGGATGCGACGGATGCGGAGATCTACGCCGCGCTGAAGACCGCCCAGGCCTACGATTTCGTAGAGCAGAAGGGTGAAGGCCTCGAGCTCCAGGTCGAGCAGGAGGGCCGGAACTTCTCCGGTGGACAGAAGCAGCGACTCGCGATCGCTCGTGCGCTCGTGCGTCGTCCGGAAATCCTGATCCTCGACGACTCTGCGTCCGCGCTGGACTTCGCGACGGATGCCGCACTTCGAAAGGCGATTAAGAGTGACACCGAGAACATGACCGTGTTCATCATCTCGCAGCGTGTCTCGACCGTTCGGAATTCGGACCAGATCATCGTCCTCGATGACGGTCAGGTGGCCGGCATCGGCACCCACGCTGAGCTCTACCGGAGCTGTCAGGTCTACCATGAGATATGCCTGTCACAGCTGAGTCAGGAAGAAGCTGAGCGCAGTGACGATGCTGCGCAGCCGGCATCTGCTGCAGGTAGTGGCCGTCCGGCAGCTGGGCGCAGTGACGATGTGGAGGGAAAAGCATTGGCCGAAGCACAGAACGAAGGAAAGGAGGTGCAGTGATGGCGAAGGGAAAACCGAGAAAGATGACCGCGGATGACGCGAAGACGATCAAGCGCATCCTGCACTATATCCAGCATTATCGCGGGCACGTGATCCTCAGCATCCTGCTCGCGGCGGTGACCGTGGTGCTGACGCTCTACATCCCGATCTTGACCGGACAGGCCGTCGACACGATCGTAGGTCCTGGCGAGGTTGACTGGACGACGCTCCTGCAGATCCTCGAGCGCATGGGCGTCATCATCCTCGTGACGGCGCTTGCGCAGTGGGTCATGAACCACATCAACAACATCGTGACCTTCCGCGTGGTGCAGGACATCCGTACGAAGGCCTTCAACCACATCGAGGAGCTGCCGGTCAGCTATCTCGACGCGCACCCGGCGGGCGACCTCACGAGTCGTGTGATCACGGATATCGACCAGTTCTCGCAGGGCCTGCTGATGGGCTTCACGCAGCTGTTCACCGGCGTGCTGACCATCCTCGGCACCCTCGTGTTCATGCTCTCGATCCAGCCGTTCATCACGCTGCTTGTCATCCTGCTGACCCCGCTCAGCTTCGTGGTGGCTGGGCAGATCGCGAAGCATACCTATCGCTTCTTCCAGCATCAGTCGGAGAGCCGCGGCGAGATCACGGCCTTTACCGAGGAGATGGTCGGAAATCTGAAGGTCGTGAAGGCCTTCGGGCATGAGGACGAGGCGCAGGCGGAGTTTGAGAAGATCAACGAAACCCTGTCCGACTACAGCTTTAAGGCGACCTTCGTGTCGTCGCTCGTGAATCCGGCGACCCGCTGCGTGAACTCCATCGTCTATGCGGCGGTCGGCGTGAGCGGCGCGATGATGGCGATCAGGGGCTTCATCTCGGTCGGGCAGCTCGTGTCGTTCCTGAACTATGCGAACCAGTATACGAAGCCGTTCAATGAAATCTCCGGTGTCGTAACGGAGCTCCAGAACGCCATCGCGTCCGCGAGTCGTGTTTTCGAAGTCATCGACGAGCCGGCGATGGAACCGGACGCGGCAGACGCCGTGGTACTGGGTGGTGATGAGCTGAGCGGCGGAGACATTGGCGGCGTACGTGGTGAGGTCGACATCGAGCACCTGTGGTTCTCGTACGATAAGACGAAGAAGCTGCTCACGGATATCAACGTGCACGTGAAGCCGGGCGAGACCGTGGCGATCGTCGGACCGACGGGCTGCGGTAAGTCGACGCTTATCAACCTCCTGATGCGTTTCTATGATGCGGATCAGGGCGCGATCCTCGTGGACGGGCTCGATCACCGGAAGGTGACGCGGGAGAGTCTGCGCGCGAACTTCGGTATGGTGCTGCAGGAGACCTGGCTGAAATCGGCCTCGATCCGCGACAACATCGCGTACGGCAAGCCAGATGCGACCCTGGAGGAGATTCAGGAGGCTGCGCGCCGGGCGCACTGTGACAGCTTCATCCGCCGCATGCCGCAGGGCTACGACACGGTGCTCGGCGAGGACGGCGGCGCACTGAGCCAGGGCCAGAAGCAGCTGCTCTGTATCGCGCGTCTGATGCTGCGCCTGCCGCCGATGCTCATCCTCGATGAGGCGACCTCGTCCATCGATACGCGCACCGAGCTTCACATCCAGCATGCCTTCGACCGCATGATGGAGGGACGCACCTCGTTCATCGTGGCGCACCGCCTCTCGACGATCCGAAACGCCGACCTCATCCTCGTGATGCGCGATGGTAATATCGTCGAGCAGGGAACGCACGACGCGCTCCTCGCACGTGGCGGCTTCTACGCGAGCCTGTATAACGCACAGTTCGCCGCGAGCTGAGAAGAGATATACACTGGTTTTACGGAAAAGGAGTGCCTCCGATGGGAGACACTCCTTTTTGGGTGAAGAATTCTGGTGCTTGTAGGCATGATGATGCCCGAAATCCATCATAGATTGAAGTTCGGTCATTTTTCGGAAATCTTCGGTTCTACCGCCCACTTCCAGATGATATACAGTGCCCAGCTCATGGCGAAGCCGAGGGCGACGTCGATGATCGAGTGCTGACGGATGAAAAGCGTTGCGATGCAGATCAGCACCGCGATGATCGTCTCGAGATTCTTCGCGCGCGGGCGGATATAGCTGCACTGTCGCACGACGATATCGATCGCGATGGTGCTCGACACATGCATGCTCGGGCAGACGTTCCGCGGCGGGTCGATCGAGCGGAGCCACTGCACGCCGAGCGTGAAAAGATCGCTGCCCGTCAGTGGCTCCCGCAGCGCGAGGCCGTTCGGCCAGACCGTGTACACGACCATACAGATCGTGTAACCTCCGAAGAGGATGAAGCAGAGCTTCAGAAAATCACGCCGCGTTCCGTAAAACAGAAAAAACACGAGCGCGGCTGGAAACAGCAGCCACCAGATCGCGTACGGCACGAAAAACGCCGGAATCGTCGGGATCATCCGGTCGAGCGGCGTCTCGATGATGTGCACCGTCTCCGCCGGCACCACACGCATCTGCAGCATGCCGAAGTACAGGAGGTACACCGGCAGATACAGGAGCCATAGCGCATAGCAGTGTGTGCCGATGTAGCCGAGCGGGTCGTGCATTGCCTCCCGGATCGGCGAGAAGCTGCCTGCGGCTGTAGCGTTCGTCACTGTGGCCGGGGCATCTGCTGCACGGTCAGTATCTGTAACGGAAGCTTTCTGCTGCAGATCGGTATCCTGCGCAGGTGCCGATGCAGGTTCTGGATGACGGAATGTATTCATAGAATTGGAACTCCTTTAGCTCTGAAATCATATTTCCCTATACTAGCACAAACATATTCAGAATCAGAACTGAAATATTTTCAGAGAACAGAAACGCATCATGAACGAAACTGTGAAAATTATTTTCGAATCGTTTGTAAAAATGAAATTCAAATGATAAAATAGGAGTAGATCAATCGAGATGACTCGATCGAAATCATCCAGGAGGGCAGACTATGAAGATTAATTACGTTACGATTTCGAGAGAATATGGTTCCGGTGGACGTGAGGTCGGCCGCAAGCTTGCGGATAAGCTGGGCATCCCACTGTATGATAAGGAAATCATCGAGCAGACCGCGTTTAAGACGGGCTTCGCGGAGGATTATGTGAAGCGGCAGGGCGAGTATGCAAGCGCCCGCAACTGGATCGAGTATTCCTTCTCGGCGCGGAACAGCTACGGTATGAGTCCGGAGGATTATCTCTGGGCGCAGCAGCGGGAGGTCATCCTCGATCTCGTCGCGAAGGGACCGTGTGTGATCGTCGGGCGCTGCGCGGACTACATCCTTCGTGAGCGTACAGATGTGCTCAATGTCTTCATCCATGCGGATATCGAGAAGCGGAAGCGCAGAATCACCGAGATCTATAAGGAGCCGGAGAACACCGATAAGATGCTGAAGGACATGGATAAGAAGCGTAAGTTCAACTATCGCTACTACACCGAGCAGGAGTGGGGTAGGTGCCAGAACTACGACCTGACCCTCGACAGCGGCTCCCTCGGGATCGACCACTGTGTCGATATCATCTACCGCGTCTGCCAGGAGGACGAAGTGGAGAAAACACCGAAGCCGGCAGAGGCGTGAGCTTTTCAGAAGATGTAAAGATGTCGCATTCGTGCCCGAAGACACCGAAGCCGGCAGAGCAGTGATGTCATCAGTAAACGAGATACAGATCATTTCAGGGAGCCGTCTGCGCGGCTCCCTGTTCTGCTATATCATCCATAACAAAAAACATAGCTGACCGAACCGCTAAACCCATAAATCCACTTGTATTCTCTTGCGTTTTCTGTAAAATTAGATTCATATAATTAAACCCTTTTAAACATGCAGAGGCGCTTTCGTACCTGAGGAGGATCAGGGAGGAGAGTGGCCTCTTGAGTGTAGTTATTTTTCATGGCTGAGAGGTACGAATCTGACAGCACAGGACGGAAGGAGTCTGTCTGTTCCGGAATATTTATTATTTTAATAGGGGGATAAATCATGACGATCGAAGAATGTTATCAGGCGATGGGTGCGGATTACGAGGATGTTTCGCACCGTATCCCGAACGCGGCGCTGGTGAAGAAGTTCGCGCTGAAGTTTCTGGACGATAAGAGTATGGAGCAGCTGACCGCAGCACTGAAGCAAGGCGCGGTCGAGGATGCCTTCCGCGCAGCGCATACGCTGAAGGGACTGTGCCTGACCCTGGGCTTCTCCGCGCTCGCGAAGCCGTCGATCGAGCTCACCGAGCTCCTGCGCAGCCGTCGCATGGATGGCTATGAGCCGCTGTACGAGCAGGTGGTCACAGAGTACGAGAAGACCGTCGCAGCGCTGCGTCAGGTCGACTAAGGAGATTTATGGAACGTCAGACAATACTCATCGTAGACGATGCGGAGATGAATCGCATGATGCTGAGCGACATGCTCGGCGATCAGTATGATTACGTCGAGGCCGCGGATGGGCGCGAGGCACTTCGGATCCTGGAGAAAAACGTGGCCATCGATCTGATCCTGCTCGATATCAACATGCCGGAGATGAACGGCTTCGAGGTGCTCGAGGAGATGAACCGCAACCACTGGATCCAGGAGGTTCCGGTCATCATGATCACCGCGGAGGAGTCCGTGGAGTCGATGGAACACGCCTATTCGCTCGGCGTCACCGACTACATCCCGCGTCCGTTCAATGTCTACATCGTGCGTCGGCGCGTGGAGAATACGCTGAACCTGTACGTGAATCAGAAGCGCCTCATGCGTCTCGTGTCGGATCAGATCGCGGAAAAAGAGGAGAACAACACCCTGATGGTGAGTATCCTCAGTAACGTCGTCGAGATCCGAAACCACGAAAGCGGCGACCATATCCGGAACATCCGCCGCCTCACGGAGCTCCTGCTTCATCAGCTCGTGCAGAAAACGCAGGCCTATCAGCTCAGTGAGGAGGACATCGCGCTGATTAAGACCGCGTCGGCCCTCCACGACATCGGAAAAATCACGATTCCGGAGGAGATCCTGAACAAGCCGGGGAAGCTCACGAAGGAAGAGTTTGAGATTATGAAGACACACTCCGCCGCGGGTGCGCATATCCTAGAGCAGATGAAGTATGGCCAGGATAAGCCGCTGTACCGCTATGCGATGGAAATCTGCCGCTGGCACCACGAGCGCTGGGACGGGCATGGCTACCCGGATGGTCTGATGGGGGAGGAGATCCCGATCTCCGCCCAGATCGTGGCGATCGCGGATGTTTACGATGCGCTCACGAGTGAGCGCTGCTATAAGAAGGCATACGATCACACGACCGCGATCAACATGATTCTGAACGGCGAGTGCGGTGCCTTCAACCCGCTGCTGCTGGAGTGCCTGACGGAGACGGCCGAGCAGCTTCATATCGTGGCGGGGGTGAACGGAGATGTGATGCCATACCGCTTCGAGCAGAACCGCCTGTCAGAGGAGATCCTCGCGCATGCCGACCTCCCGAAGAACGACCGTGTACAGAACCTCCTCGATACCATGCAGGAGCGGATCGACTTCTTCGCATCCACCAGCGGTGGGATCCAGTTCGAGTACGATGCGGTGTCACGCCTTGCGGATGTGACGAACTGGAACGAGCCGCCACAGTACCGCCACAGCGTGAAGAACGTCACGCGTGTGAACGATTTCCGCTATCTCAGCCAGAAAGACTTCACGCGCCTGCGGGATGCGATGGATGCGACGACGAAGGAGACGCCGGAGTTCAGCATGAGCATCCTCTTCCCGGTCGGCAACGAGTACCACTGGTGCGATCTCCGGGTGCGTACACTCTGGTCGGATCTCCGGCCGGATCACTACATCGCGGCCGTCGGCCAGCTGCTGGACCCGCAGATGAAGGAAGAGAAGGATTTTCCGTCCCAAGTCAGTCCGCTGGATTCGGACTCGCCGGTCGTCCTTCAGAGTATCCGCTGCCTGCAGTCTGTTTTTGACATCGTGCGTCTCGTAGACCCGACGACCTATGAAGTCCTCGAGCTCGACGAGGCGGGCGTGCTTCGGCACTCGAAGCAGCACTGCGCCGCCTTCTGGGATAACGATGGTACCTGTGCGAACTGTACCTCCGCCCGGGCCTATGCGCAGAAATCGACGCTCAACAAGCTGGAGTTCACAAGCACCGATGTGTACTTCGTGGTGTCGAAGTACCTGAACCTGAACGGTACGCCATGCATACTCGAGCTCCTGAGCCGCCTCGACGAGGGCCGCTGGATCGATGCGAACGGCACACGTCTGCTCCTCGATCGGAACCGCGACGGGAACATGGACCTCTTCCTGGATCCGGTGACAAACACCTACTCGCGCCGCTACTATGAGACCTACCGCGCGCACCTCGAGGGCATGGAATCCATCGCCATCATCGACGCGAACCGCTTCAAGCAGGTCAATGACTCCTTCGGGCACCCTGCGGGAGATGCTGTACTGCAGGAGATCGCGCGCGCCATCCAGGCCTGCATACGAAAGACCGATATCCTGATCCGCTACGGCGGGGATGAGTTCCTGCTGCTGTTCCCGAAGATGAGCGAGGAAATCCTCGAGCGGAAGATGCAGGAGATTTCGAAGGCTGTCGAGGACATCCGTATCGCGGATTATCCGGAGCTGCGCCTCTCGATCTCGATCGGCGGCGTGACGGGCGTGCACCCGATCACCGAGGCGATCCGCCAGGCGGACCTTCGGATGTATGCGCAGAAGCAGACGTATAATCACGAGCATCAGCTCGATCATTAAATGTAATCAGAGGAAAAACCGGGCATTGCGCTCCGGTTTTTCCTCTGTACACTGGGGACTGTTTAGACGTGTACTGATCAGACAGGGGGGCCGGAGGGGATGGCAACGGAGGCCATACGTAGAGACCGTGTGAAATCAAGCCGGTCTCGGAGTTCTGTGCCTCCGTTGCCGTCCCCTCTGGCCCCTCTGCCTGAACGGTGACATAGATTGAAATGAACGAGGAGAAGAGCATGAAACGATGGATCGCGATGCTGCTGACGCTGGGGCTCTTCAGCGTGGCGCTGACGGGATGTCAGGGCGGAGTGACGACAGCGGAGACTGAAGCATTGGCCGAGGTCACGGTCGGCAGCGACACCTACCCGCCGTTCGTGTATATGGATGAAGACGGCGACCCGACCGGCATCGACGTCGAGATCGGGCGCGAGGCGTTCCGACGGATGGGCTACGATGCCGTGTTTACGACGATCGACTGGGATCAGAAGGACGCGGTGCTGGCGTCGGGCGAGATCGACTGCATCTGGGGATGCTTCTCGATGAGTGGGCGCGAGGCGAAGTATCAGTGGGCGGGGCCGTATATGGTGAGCCGTCAGGTGGTGGCGGTGAACGCAGACAGCGGGATCTCGGATTTCGCGGGGCTCGCGGGGAAGACCATCGCGGTGCAGTCGACGGGAAAACCGGAGGAGATCCTGCTCGGGAAGCAGCTGCCGGACATGCCGGCGCTCGGGAATGTGCTGAGTATCGAGAACCGGAGCGTACAGTATGCATCGCTCGACTGTGGCTATGTGGACGCGATCGCGGGGCACGAGACGGCGATCCTGCAGTATATGAAGGACTACGGCGCGGATTTTCGCATCCTGCCGGAGCCGCTGCTCGTGACGGGCATCGGTGTGGCGTTTTCACTGGCGGACCAGCGGGGACTCGCGCAGCAGCTCGATGACACGCTCGCGGAGATGCGGGCGGACGGGACGATGAAGGAGATCGTCGGACGGTATCTGGAAAACCCGGACAGCTATCTGGAGGTGGACGGACTTGATGGATAGAACCCATGAAAAAAGAAAAGAGCGCGCCCGTGTGAACTCGATCTTCTGGACCGTCAGTCTCACCGTCGGGGTGCTGCTTTTCAGCCTGGTATGCGTGGTATCGAAGCGCCAGGATGAGATCAGCTGCCAGGCGCGGCTGGTGACGGCCTTCGAGTTCTTGAAGACACAGACCTCGGCCTACAGTAAGTACAACGACACGGCGGTGGCGAAGAGCCTCGTCCGTGAATCGGCGGCGGTACAGGCCCTCGAAAAGGACTGTGCGCTCGATGCGAGCGAAGCGGAGCTTCAGCAGTATACGGAGAAGCTCTGGATGACGGGTGTCACGCTGCTGGACCCGGCGGGAGGGATGATATCGGAGTACACGGAGGACGGCGTCGGCTATGAAGCGATCCGCGACGGACTGCCGGAGATCGCGAACCTCGGACTCCTCGATGCGCCGGATAAGACCTATGTGAAGCGGGTGAAGCTCCATGACGGCTCCTTCGTCGATGTGGCGCTGCACGCGCTCAGCGCGGACGATGGCATCCTCCTCGCGTATCGCCACACGAAGGAGGCATTCGCCCAGAAATCCGTGCTGTCGATGCAGACCCTGATGGATGGCTACGACATGAAGACGGTGGGAACCTTCCTGCTCGTGCGGAGCAATGTCGTGGAGGCGTCCAACGATCCTGCGATGATCGGCGTCGATGTGACGAGACAGGGGATGCTGCGGGGGATCCGCGCGACGAATCAGTCGGAGAAGCTCACGGCTGTGCTTGACGGACCTGGCGCGAGATACTTCGGCATGTATACGCATGGTCGAGACTTCGTGCTCTATGCCTACGTGCCGGCGCGGAACATCTACCGGTCGATGCTGCCGAATCTCGCGGCGGCGCTGATCCTGTACAGTGCGCTGCTTGCGGTGCTTCAGGCGCTTCGCTGGAATGCGGAGAAGAAGTACCGGCAGCGGGAAGCGGCGACGGAGCATGCGTATAAGGAGGCGCTGGAGAAGAAAAACCACGAGCTCGAAATCGCGGTGCAGCAGGAAGCGGCGGCGAACCGGGCGAAGCGGGATTTCCTCTTCAACATGTCGCACGACATCCGCACCCCGATGAATGCAATCATCGGCTACACGACGCTGGCGGAGACGAATCTCACGCAGCCGGCGAAGGTCGCGGACTATCTCCGGAAGATCTCGACGGCGAGCCAGCATCTGCTGTCACTCATCAACGACGTACTCGATATGAGCCGCATCGAGAGCGGGCGTGTCGTGCTCGAGCAGAAGCCAGTGCATCTGCCGACGCTCGTGCAGGATGTCCGTGACATCATCCAGTCGAACGTCACGGCGAAGGGCCTGTCGTTTACCGTCGACCTCGCGGGTGTGCGGGACGAGGATGTGGTGGCTGACCCGCTGCGACTCCAGCGTATCCTGCTGAACATCCTGTCCAATGCTGTGAAGTTCACCCCCTCGGGCGGCAGCATCACCCTCCGCGTCGTGGAAACAAGCGGCGTGGACGAGTCGGCATCCATGGGGGCAGCCGGGGCCGCAACGAGCGGCGCGGGCGAGTCGACCGCTGTGGGAGCGGCTGAGTTTGCATCGAGCGGTACGGGCGTGTCGACCGCTGTGGGGCCAGATGGACTTGCAACGAGTGGCGCGCCGGTGCGTTATGGTGACTACGAGTTCTATGTCCGGGACACCGGCATCGGCATGAGTGCGGAGTACCAGAAACATATCTTCGAGCAGTTCAGCCGCGAGGAGACCTCGACGGTGTCGAAGACCGAGGGCACAGGCCTCGGCATGCCGATCACGAAACGGCTCGTGGAGATGATGGACGGAAGCATTGACCTCGTCAGCGTCCAGGGCCAGGGCACGGAGTTTACGGTTCCCCTGCGCCTGCCGCTCTGCGGTGCGCCGAAGAAGGAGACGCCGGTCGCGGACCCGGAGTTCGCGGGCCTGCGCCTGCTGGTGGTCGAGGATAACGAGCTCAACATGGAGATTACGACGACGGTGCTCGAGGAGGCCGGCTTCGTGGTGGATCAGGCCGTCAACGGGCAGGCCGCGCTCGAGAAGGTCGCGACTGCAGCACCGGGACAGTACGCGCTGGTGCTCATGGACATCCAGATGCCGGTGATGGACGGCTACGAAGCCACCCGGCGCATCCGCGCGCTTTCAGATCCCGCGAAAGCCCAGATTCCGATCATCGCCATGACCGCCAACGCCTTCGCCGAGGACCGCGAAAACGCCCTCGCCGCCGGCATGAACGAACACATCGCAAAACCTTTTGACATCCATACACTCCTCTGGAAACTCGCAGAGATACTGAAGAAGTGAGAGAAGGGGCTGGCCTTTCGGTATCCGTAGGGAGACCGAAAGGAAAAACTGTATAGCAATGACGGAACATATGGTGACGCCCAGCGGGCTGCCGTCGGAAGCATCGGATTTCAAGAATAGAAAAGTGGAGGAAGGGGCTGTCGCACGATGCGGCAGCTTTTTTTGTGAACCCGACCTCGCACATGCAAAATCTGCATATATTTAATGTGGGCAGCCCCGGCGAAATTCTTAATGCGGAAGTACGCCGCATGCTTTTTCCTTCATCTCGACAGATTTTTTCAAAGGCAGGCATGCCCATGGCTCTGATTTCAAATCCTGCGACGCTGCATGCAGCAATCTGGCAGAGCGAGAGAGGACCGCAGGCACGGTGTGACACGAAATGATACACCATGCCTACAGTGCATTCGAAATCTGGCGGATTGAAAGCGAATCGTAGGCATGATAAAGGCTGAAATGATTCATCGTGCCTATATCTTATGAAGGGCGTGACGTGAATAGTAGGCATGATATCAACTCAAATAGCTCATCATGCCTACTTTCGCCGAAGATTTTATAGGCATGGTAGTAGGAAAAGCGCCTGAACGTGCCTACGGT
>CABTMH010000118.1 GCA_902485915.1 uncultured Oribacterium sp.
GACGTGTGCTCTTCCGATCTCCGATGACAACATGACCTACAGCTTCGAGCTGCTTCCGGATGTGAAGTTCCACGATGGAAGCACACTGAAGGCGTCCGATGTCAAGTATTCGCTCGAGCGTCTGGTCAGGATGACGAAGATGGCGACGCTCCTCGAGAACGTCGAGGGCTATGAGGCCTTCAGTAAAGGTGAAGCACAGGAGATGTCCGGCATCCAGGTGCAGGATGATACCCACTTTACCATCAAGCTGATCAAGCCGTATTCACCGTTCCTTTCCGTACTGTCCACGGCATACTGCGCGATCTATCCGGAGGCTGCATGTGAGGCTGCTGGTGACAGCTGGGGTATGAAGACCCTGATCGGTACCGGACCGTTCAAGCTTGACAGCTATCAGAGCGGTGTCGGCGTCGTACTTTCCCGCTTCGATGATTATCATGGGGATGTTGCGAAGCTGTCCAGTGTAGACTATAAGTTCATCGAGGATGTGAATACGCAGGTACTCGAGTTCCAGAAGGGCAATGTTGATTACGTAGATGTCGACCCGTCCATCTACCCGGTATACTCCAGCAATCCGGAGCTGAAGGATGAGATGCACGGCTATCAGCCGATCGGTAACTACAACCTGAGCTTCAACACGAAGACTTTCCCGGATCCGAAGGTGAGAGAGGCCATCGCACTCAGCATCGACCGTAAGTCGATCTGTGACAGTATCCTTCATGGCACTGCGACGGTACCGACTTCCTATATCCCGGCAGGCATCCTCGGTCACGATGACAGCCTTCCAGAGTTTGAGTATAACACGGAAAAGGCGAAGGAGCTTCTGGCAGAGGCCGGTTATCCGGATGGCATCGATCTTCGCGTAACTGTAAATACGAAGTATGCGGGCAATGTAGCCATCGCCACTGCGTTCCAGCAGCAGGCGAAGCCGGCCGGCATCCGCGTAGAGGTGGAGCAGGTTGACTCTGCTGCATGGTCTGACATGAAGAAGAACGGCGGCGTCGACTGTGGTATCGCTAACTGGTATGTCGATTATCTCGATCCGGAGAGCATGCTCTATCCGATGACGCAGACGGAGACCAACTCCAGCTTCTGGCATAATGCCGAGTTCGATCAGCTCCTCGAGGATGGTATCGCAACGACCGATGATGCAAAGCGCCAGGAGATCTATGCGAAGGCAGAGCACATCATGACCAGAGAAGACTGGGCGACGACACCGCTGTATAACGAGACGAAGTTCTACTTATTAAATTCGAACATCACCGGATTCCAGATGGATTCCACCTTCCGTATGTTCTGGAAGAACGCAGATATTCAGTGATGAAACGTTGATCGCACTTCGATGATATCTCGGCAGAACGATGCTGAAATGATGATCGAAGCGCATGAAAGTGAATTACATTTTTCAGAGAATCGGGGGCTGTGAATGTCTACAGTCCCTCTTTTCTCTTATATAGGAGAAAAAGCATGGTTTCTTATACGGGAAAACGTCTGCTGCAGACAGTCTTCGTACTGTTTGGCATCAGCTTGATCACGTTTATTCTTCTTCAGGTCGTACCGGGTGATCCGGTGGCCATGATGCTTGAAAAACGTGCCGATCCTGAAACGATCGCCAAGGTGCGCAGCCAGCTCGGCCTGGATCTGCCGTATCATGTGCAGTATCTGAATTTTGTCAAGGGCGCGATCCATCTGGATTTCGGAACGTCCTACTTTACGAAGGAAGTAGTAACCGATGCACTCATCCGAAGCTTCAAGGTGACCGCGAAGCTCGCCTGCATGTCCTTCGTTTTCGCCGCCATCATCGGTATTCCGTGCGGCATTTTCGCAGCCGTACAGAGAGGCAAGGGCATCGACACCGTCGTTATGATACTTGCTATGATCGGTGTATCGGCACCGGCCTTCTGGGTAGCGATCATCTTACAGATCGTTTTCGGCTTAAAGCTCAACATTCTCCCGATTTCCGGCTTCGATACGCCGGCATCGTACATCCTTCCGAGTATCGCGCTGGGTGCACGTTACGCAGGAAGTATGGCGAGAATTACGAGAACCAGTATGCTCGAGGTGATGGGACAGGATTATATCCGCACCGCGAAAGCGAAGGGTGTCAGCCGCTGGTCCGTCGTTATGAAGCATGCGCTGAAAAACGCGATGATTCCGATCGTCACACTCGTCGGAACGGATTTCGGTTATATGCTGACCGGGTCCATGCTGATTGAAAAGGTATTCTCCATTCCGGGCATCGGAAAGCTCGCGGTCGATGCAATGTCGAACCGTGATCTGCCTCTCCTGGAAGGTACAGTTATGTATATCGCATTTGTGTTCGTCATCGTTAATCTGATTGTCGATCTCTCCTATGCATTTCTGGACCCACGTATCCGTTATGGGAAAGGAGCGGCTTAAGCGATGGCAAATAAAGTATTTGGATTTTTTAACAAGCAGAAGCAGTTCGAACAGGACATCACCGAGGGCGGCATGCAGTACTCCAGCTTCTACGGAGATGCGCTGCATCGTTTAAAGAAGAATAAGATGGCGATGTTCTGCGCCGGTCTCTTACTGATTCTTATCCTGATCGCGATTCTGGCCCCGCTGATCTCACCGTATGATCCGAACTATCAGGACTACAGTGCGGTACTCGGAGAGCCATGTAAAGCGCATCTGTTCGGAACCGATGAGTATGGTCGTGATATTCTCTCACGTATCCTCTATGGTTCCAGAGTTTCCATCAGTATCGGTATCGTCGCACAGATCGTCGCATCGATCGTCGGCATCGCACTCGGCTCCCTCGCCGGTTACTATGGCGGATGGCTCGACAGTGTGATTTCCCGTGTGATGGAGATCTTCCAGGCCTTCCCGGATCTGATCTTCGCGATGGCCATCATGACCTTCATGGGTAAGGGCGTGCTGAACCTCTTCATCGCGCTCGGCCTGCTCACCTGGGTACGTACTGCCCGTATGATTCGTGCATCCGTCATGCAGCTGAAGGAAAAGGAGTACATCGAGGCGAGTCGCGCCTGTGGTGCATCGACCTACTGGATCATCATGAAGGGGCTGGTTCCGAACTGTCTCTCCACGATCATCGTCCTGGTTACGCTGGGTATCCCGAATGCCATCATGTATGAGGCATCCCTGAGCTTCCTCGGTATCGGTATCCAGCCACCGACCCCATCCTGGGGCAACATGATCAGTGCCGCACAGACCTTCATCAGCTACCGTCCGTTATACAGCATCATGCCGGGTGTTGCGATCATGATTACGGTGATTGCATTTAACATCTTCGGTGATGGTCTGAGAGATGCACTGGACCCGAAGTTACGTGGATAGGAGACATGAGAGATGGCAGATAAAATTTTACAGGTAAAGAATCTGAAAACCTACTTTCATACCGAGGCCGGCCTCGTAAAAGCGGTCAATGATGTTTCCTTCGATGTGGAGAAGGGAAAAACGCTGGGTATCGTAGGTGAGTCCGGCTGTGGAAAGAGTATGACTTCTCTCTCCATCATGCGACTGATCGAGAAGCCGGGTCAGATCGAGGGCGGTGAGATCCTCCTCGAGGGTGAGGACATCGTACAGATGTCTGAGGATGAGATGCGTAAGATCCGCGGTAAGAAGATCGCGATGATTTTCCAGGAGCCGATGACCTCCCTGAATCCGGTGTTTACCATCGGACAGCAGCTCATCGAGGCACTGCTTCTTCATGAGAATATGACGAAAAAGGAAGCGAAGGACCGTGCGATCGAGATGCTGAAGCTCGTGAAGATCCCGCTCGCAGAGCGTCGTTTCGATGAGTATCCGCATCAGCTTTCCGGTGGTATGCGTCAGCGTGTGATGATCGCGATGGCACTGTGCTGTAATCCGGAGCTCCTGATCTGCGACGAGCCGACCACGGCCCTCGATGTGACGATCCAGGCGCAGATCCTCGATCTGATCAACGAGCTGAAGGAGAAGACCGGTACCTCGGTTATGATGATCACGCATGATCTCGGTGTGATCGCTGAAGTGGCGGATGATGTCATGGTTATGTACGCCGGTCAGGTGGTCGAGAAGGCAAGCTGTGACCAGATCTTCGATCAGCCGATGCATCCGTATACGGATGGCCTGATGAAGTGTATTCCGAAGCTCGATGACGATGATACGAAGGAGCTGAGTGTCATCAAGGGTATGGTACCAAGCTTCGATGATATGCCGGCGGGCTGCACCTTCTGTCCGAGATGTCCGGAGGCACGCGAGATCTGTCGCTGTAAGATGCCGGATCTGGTGGATGTAGAAGGCCGTAAGGTACGTTGCTTCAAATATACGAAGGAGTGGGAGGAGAACGTCTGATGAGTGAAGTAAATGAGAAGACGCCGCTTCTGGAGGTCCGGAATCTGCGCAAGCTGTTCCCTGGAAAGTCGTCCTTTTTCCAGAAGGATAAGGCCTGGATCAAGGCTGTGGATGGCGTATCCTTTACGCTGAATCCGAAGGAAACACTGGGCGTGGTCGGTGAGTCCGGCTGCGGCAAGTCCACGATGGGACGTTCTGTCCTTCGATTGATTGAACCGACGTCCGGTGATATCATCTATAGAGGAACAGATTTTTCGAAGGCCAGCGGTGCGGAGCTTCGAAAGCTGCGTTCAGAGATGCAGATCATCTTCCAGGATCCGTATGCATCACTGAATCCGCGTATGACGGTCGGTGAAGTCATCGCAGAACCGCTGAAGATTCAGAAGCGATATAAGACGGAGGAAGAAACCAGAGCACACGTGCTGAAGGTGATGGAAGTCGTCGGTCTGAATACGAAGTACTATAATCGTTATCCACACGAGTTCTCAGGTGGTCAGCGTCAGCGTATCGGTATCGCCCGTGCGATCGTGCTGAATCCATCTCTGGTGGTGTGTGATGAGCCGGTTTCCGCGCTCGATGTATCGATTCAGTCACAGGTACTGAATCTGCTTCGTGAGCTGCAGGAATCGATGGGCATGGCGTACATCTTCATCTCGCATAATCTGAGTGTCATCAAGCACATCTCGGATCGCGTGATGGTCATGTATCTCGGTCATGTCGTGGAGCTCGCGGATAAGAAGGAGCTGTTTGACAATCCTTCTCACCCATATACACAGGCTCTGCTGTCGGCGATTCCGGTACCGGACCGCCATGCGAAACGAAAGAAAATTCTACTGCAGGGCGATCTTCCGAGCCCGGCGAATCCACCATCCGGCTGTGTGTTCCATACACGCTGCTTCATGGCACAGGACATCTGTGCACAGCAGAAGCCGGAGCTGAGAGATATCGGAAACGGACACTTATGTGCATGCCACTTCTGTGGCGGCGCATGTGCTCAGGCTGAGAAGTCTGAGGAAAAATAAAAAGATTTATGAAGAAAGGAAGGGCAATAATATGAAAATTACAAACATCAGAACCTACAAGATGCAGGTTCCGCTGGTACGGCCGTTCCGCATCGCGCTGGGTCTGATCACTCATGCCGAGAGCTGTCTCGTCGAGATCGAGACCGATGCCGGAATCATCGGATATGGAGAGGGATCTCCGGGACCACTGATCACCGGTGAGAACCTGGCAGGTACGGTTGCGACGATCGAGAAGCTGAAGGCAGATCTGATCGGCATGGATCCATGTGATATCGAGGCGATCTATACCGTGATGAATCGTTCCGTAGCCCATGCCGGTACGGCGAAGGCTGCCATCGATCTGGCATGTCATGATATTATCGGTAAGTGCACCGGTATGCCGCTCTATAAGGTACTCGGTGGTTACTCCGATGAAATCGTCACCGATATGACCGTCGGCATCGACGAGCCGGAGGTGATGGCTGCACAGGCGAAGGCACATGTGGCAGCCGGCTTCGATACCATCAAGACGAAGGTCGGCACCGATTTCGCAAGTGACCTCGCGAGAGTACGTGCGATTCGTGAGGCGGTCGGTGATGATGTGAAGATCCGTCTCGATGCAAACCAGGGCTGGAAGGCGAAGGAGGCAGTCGAGCTGATCCGTCGTCTCGATGAGTACGATATCGAGCTCGTAGAGCAGCCGGTTCCGCGCTTCGATTTCGAGGGACTGAAGTATGTCACTGCAAACAGCTCCGTACCGATCATGGCCGATGAGAGCTGCTGGGATTCGAAGGATGCACTCCGCCTCGTTTCCGAGCGTGCCGTGGATTTCATCAACATCAAGCTTATGAAGTGCGGCGGCCTCTATGAGGCGAAGAAGATTAACGCCATCGCCCAGGCAGCCGGTGTCGAAGTGATGCTCGGATGCATGGCGGAGGAGAGCGGTATCGCCATCAACGCTTCCGCTGCCCTCGGTGCGGCTCTGAAAAACATCACCCGTGCAGATCTCGATGCCACCTTCTCACTGAAGCAGCTTCCGTTCGAGGGAGGACTTACGGTGAAGGATACCTGCCACCTCGTACTTTCTTCTGAGCCTGGTCTCGGAATCACGGGCCTCCATAAGGAGATGCTGTCATGAATCGAATGACAGAAAACGGCCGAAAGCAGCTCGAAGCGCTGGTTCATGAGGTGATGAAGGACGGGCAGGCACGCGGTATCGCGGTCGGCATCGTCGATTCAGACGGAAAGATCCAGTATGAGCAGTACTTCGGCTATCGTGATGAAGAAAAGAAGCTCCCGATCAACCGAGATACGATTTTCGGTATGGCATCGGTTTCGAAGTCTTTTACGGCACTTTCCATCATGCAGATGCAGATGGATGGACTTTTATCTCTGGATGACCCGGTATCAAAGTACGTTCCGGAATTTACGAATAAAAACCAGACAGCGCCGGTCAAGCTGTGGCACCTTCTGTGCCACAGCGGTGGCTTCTTCCCGCTGCCGCGTATCGTGATCGATAAGACGGCACAGGAAATGGGCATCGAAGATGCGCTTGATAACGAGCTGATCTATCGGGAGGATTTTGCAGAGGAGGGCGTACGGCGCGTAGCCGAGCGCCTGGATGCACAGACACACTTTACAGGTCGTCCGGGCCAGCGCCTCAGCTACTGTAATGACGGCTTCGGTTTATTATCTGACATCGTACGTCGTCACTCCGGCTATGGTTCCTTTGCAGCGTACCTCGATCAGAGGATTCTGAAGCCGCTCGGCATGGAGCGCAGTAACATCAGCTTCATCCGGAATACGCTCGATGAGAATGCAGCGACCCTGTATTCGCTCGAGAACGGTACCTGGAGAGCCGATCGTGATTATCAGAACGATGCCTTCGTTCTGCACGGCGGCGGAGGACTGAAGTCGACACTCGGCGATATGCTGAAGTATGCTGTGATGTATCTCAACGAGGGTGCTGCAGCTGATGGAACACGTATCATCGATCGTTATTCGATTCAGGAAATGGTGAAGCCACGTCAGTTCATGAAACCGGGCGTTTACTATGGCTATGGACTCGAGTGCAAGCAGGTAGAGGACCGTACGATCGTTGAGCACGGCGGAAGTCTTCCTGGCGTTTCCTCGAACTTCTCCTTCTGTCCGCAGGAGGATGTCGGTGTCGTCGTTCTCTGCAACACCATGGATGTCTCTGTCGCTGCGATCGCAGATGCAGCGATGCGTGTGTACTTCGGCCTCGATGCGGAAGAGCCGCGTCCAGAGCATGCAGCACGAAACTGGACAGGAGAAGAGATGCAGGAGCTCGCAGGTGAGTATGTATCCGGCGAGGGCGATGCGTTCAGCTTAAAGGCTGAAAACGGCAGTTTATCCATGACGATAAACGGAAAGCCGGCAGAGCTTCAGTCCGTATACGCATGGCAGGGCATGGTTCGGAAGAAGTATGCCGACATTTACCTGACCGCGATTCGTGATGAAGAAGGCCATGTATATGCCGCGCGTTACGGAAGCCGTATCTTCCCGAAGGTATAAGTGTATAGAGCTTACTGTTCACACGTGTACTGATCCGGCCTCTCTGCCTGCATCCAGTTGATGAGTGAATCGTAAGTAGTATGAAAGAGGCACACGTTTACCAGAAACGTGTGCCTCTTTCATATATCGTGGAGAGTACAGGACTCGAACCTGCGACCCCTTGCGTGTGATGCAAATGCTCTACCAGCTGAGCTAACCCTCCGAACAAACATGATTTTAGCACGCTGAAATCAAAAAACAAGC
>CABTMH010000119.1 GCA_902485915.1 uncultured Oribacterium sp.
ATCGCAGATGAGAGTGGTCTGCAGATGCCATAGAAAGAAGAGTTCCAGATCGACATCGCATTTGCGGTGGATGAGTTTGACTTCTTCAGTTAAGGGCAGCGGGAGGGAGTCAGGGTCAATCGCTTATCCCATAAGAAAAGTGATTGACCCATTTTTTCCAGAAACTTAAGCTGGCCAGTTCTTCCGAAGCGCAGCGTAGGAAATCAGGAAGTTTGCGAGCCAGCCGGCTGGGACGGCGAGCCAGACGAAGGCGATACCGTAGCGTGGGGCGAAGATGAGCGCGACGGACATACGGATGGCGAGGTTCACCATGTTTGCGATGAGGAACGGCTTCATGATGCCGAGGCCACGGAGCACACCGTCGGTAGCCATCTTGATGCCCATGAAGATGAAGAAGTAGCCGAGCCACTTCATGTAGCCTGCGGAGACTTCATACGCGAAGGCGGTGCCGTCCTTTCCTAAGAAGAGGGCGGAAATCTGCGTGTGCAGTGTTTCGATGACGACGAAGGCGAGCACGGCGAAGCAGGCATCCAGCAGGAGTGCAGCGCGGTAGCCTTTTCGGATACGGTCGGTTTTCTGCGCGCCCAGGTTCTGTGAAACGTACGGGGAGACAGCATTGCCGATCGATACAAACATCAGCGAGAACACGTTTTCCACGCGCATGGTCGCAGAATATCCGGCGAGTGCCTGGGTGCCGAATGGATTCACGACGGCCTGGACGATCATCATACCGATCGAGACCGTGGACTGCTGGAGGACCGAAGGAACCGCGATCTCCAGCATTGACCGAAGCGTCTGCTGGTCGAACCAGGCGAAGCGGCCCGGATAGCGGCGCATCCGGTGCAGGAAGATCAGTAGTGAGAAGACGGCGGAGATGCCCTGTGAAATGAGTGTTGCGAGGGCGGCGCCGAAGACGCCCATGCCGAGGCTCGCCACCATCCAGAGATCCATGAAGATGTTCAGCACGGAGGAGAAGATGAGGAGCGCGAGTGGAACGCGCGATTCACCGATCGAGGTGAACATGTTTGACAGGATGTTGTACATGAACAGGAACGGGAAGCCGAGGAAGTACACGCGGAGGTAGAGTGTCGCCGTGTCGAGGATGTCGGCCGGCGTCTGGAGCAGGCGCATCATCGGGCGGGAAAGCACGAAGCCGAGGGCACCGAGGACGAGGCTGAGGACCAGAAAGCTGATGAGCGAGGTCGACACGATCGTTTTCATACGCTCATAGTTGCGTGCGCCGAATGCACGGCTCACGAGCACGCCGGCACCGACGCCACCGCCGAGCGCGATGCAGATGAAGACGTTCGTCAGTGCGGCACAGGCACCGACCGCCGCCAGCGCGGCGGAGCCGACGTACTGGCCGACGATGATCGAGTCGGCCATGTTGTAGACCTGCTGGAAAAAGCTGCCGAGAATCATCGGCAGCGCGAAAATCGTGAGCGCGCGAAGCGGCGCATCCGTGATGAGGTATTCGTCTTTAGAAGTGAGTGACATGAAATAAGTCCTTCCTGCATGATGAGTATAAAATTAAGTCGGAAATAAGTTTACCTCCTCATGCGGCATATACGCAATCTCAAATACGTTGATTTTGTCATCATTCACATACTGATCGAATTCTTTCGAGATTAAACCAGGAAGCCATCGAGCGTTCATTTTTCAGGAAGTTCACATTCACAGTAATCGACACAAAAAGTTCACAGAAAAATTAGCACTCGCCTCTTGAAAGTGCTAACAAAGCGAGTATTATGTTAGTTGTAAGGAGAAAAGGAACAGAAAGCAACGGACAAGCGATCCGAAAGGATGCACAGTCCGAGCCGGTGGTTTCGAAACTCTGAAGCATAAAACATTCGGTGATGGGACAGCATCCCGGAGCCCGGTTATAGTAGGAGGTAAGTGATTATGATGTATATGCCTGGTATTTTCGGTGAGAACTTGATGGATGATTTCTTTAATGATACAAACTGGCTTGGTTATGAGCCTGCCTACAGCAAGTCGACAGCGAATCTCATGAAGACCGATATCAAGGAGCATGAGAACAGCTATGAGATGAAGATCGATCTTCCGGGTTTCAGGAAAGAAGATCTGAAGCTTCAGCTTAAGGATGGTTATCTGAACATCTCTGCTTCGCATGATGAGAACAAGGACGAAAAGGATAAGAGCGGCAGGGTCGTTCGTCAGGAGCGTTACACCGGTTCGATGCAGAGAAGCTTCTACGTCGGTGAAAATGTAAAGCAGAGCGACATCGCTGCAAAGTTTGAGAATGGTGTTCTGGCACTGACCGTTCCGAAGGTTGAGCCGAAGAAGGAAGTGCCGGAAGAGAAGTACATCGCCATCGAGGGCTGATTCCCGCAGGGCGGTGCCCCGATGGAGACATTGGCCTCCATCGGCAAGTTCTGAATAGCATCCAGAGCTGCTCTACAGTTCTCACCGAGAGCTGGAAACAGAGCGGTTCGCATCCGTTTAATAAAACGGACATGAAGAACCAGAAGTAAATAAACAGGAGGATATGAATATGTTTATGCCTAGTGTATTTAGTGATGGTGATGATGTTATGAATGAGATGATGAACGCGTGGGGAAACGACTGGAACAAGGGCTTCTTCGGTAAGCGCAATCCACTGTTTGGTAAGCGTGCACGGAACCTGATGAAGACCGATGTGAAGGAAACCGATCGCGAATATGAACTGGAGGTTGATCTTCCGGGCTTCAAGAAGGATGAAGTAAAGCTTCAGCTTTCCGATGGTTATCTGACCATCTCTGCGGAGAAGGGGCTCGATAAGGAGGAGGAAAATCACGGCAGATTGATTCGCCAGGAGCGTTACGAAGGCGCGATGCAGCGTTCCTTCTATGTCGGTGACGGGCTTACAGAGGATGACGTGAAGGCGTCCTTCACAAACGGTGTTCTGAAAATCAGTCTTCCGAAGCCAGAAGCGAAGAAGGCACTGCCGGAAGAGAGCTATATCGAGATCGAGGGATAATACCCGAAAAGCGGTCGCCGGATGAATGCATGGTGCTTCATCGGGTGGCTGAGTGAAAATGAATAGCATGCCCAGATCCTGCGAGGCAGAAATCGCAGTTCATATATACATATCACTTAAACCGGGTGGACACGTACGGTGCCTGCCCGGTTTTTGTTTATAAAAAAAGGATATTTACAGTTCTGCGATCGCTTCAATCTCGCAAAGCACGCCCTTCGGCAGGGTCTTGACAGCGACGCAGCTGCGTGCCGGCTTCGAGCTGAAGTACTGCTCATAAACCGCGTTGAAGGCAGCGAAATCGTTCATATCCGCGAGGAAGCAGGTGGTCTTGAAAACCTTATCGATGCTGGTGCCTGCAGCGTCCATGATCGCAGCCACGTTCTTGCAGCTCTGCGCAGCCTGGCCTTCGATGTCGTCACTCTCTACAGCGCCGGTCGCCGGATTCACCGGAATCTGACCGGATGCAAATACGAAGTTACCTACAATTTTCGCCTGGGAATATGGTCCGATCGCAGCCGGAGCATCGGTGGTGTGTACAGTGGTCATGAGAATAGTCCTCCTTAAGATTTGTATTCATTATAGTAAACCTATGCACGTTCTGCAAAGGAAATCCGCAAAGAATGGTGATGGCTCATTCGCATCCTGCCTATAGTCATACCTTCGGACGGAATGGAGCGAATCACGATGAGTTATATCGCTTGACTACGCCCTGCAAACATTTTAGGATTGATTATCATCACTGAGAAACGAGGGTAATCATGGGAAAGTTTTATTTCGTCCGCCATGGACAGACTGTATGGAATGTAGAAAACAAAATATGTGGTGCTACCGACAGCCCGCTGACAGAGCAGGGACATCAGCAGGCACAGGAGACTGGTCATATGCTGAAGGAGAGGATCGACCGCGGCGAGCTTCATGTCGATGAGATTCTGACCTCGCCGCTTTCACGGGCGTATGATACCGCCGTCGAGATTTCAAAGGTGATCGGTGTTCCGATGCGTGTTGAAGATCGCCTGATCGAGCAGAGCTTCGGCTGCTGGGAGGGAACCCCACGAAACGGTCAGGAGTTTAAGAAAGCAAAAGAGAACTTCCTTGACAGCTTCGATGGCGGCGAGTCCATGATGCATGTCGGACAGCGCATCTATAATCTGATCGACGATATCAAAAAGGAGCCGGAGAAGACGTATCTTCTCGTCGCACATAACGGAATCTCACGTGTTATCGAATCCTACTTCCGGGACATGACGAATGCGGAATTCGCGTCCTTCGGCATCAAAAATGCAGAGGTGCGGGAATTTGACTTCTGAGCACGATACAGTAGTAGTATGAACAACGTCAGAAAGACATTCATAAGGCACAGGCGGACACCCTTCTTCGGTTGGCTCGGGTGCTGAATTGCCACGTAGAAGACTTAGTAGAAAAAACCGATCCGGAGGAGTGATGATGACGGACTATATCTTGGAAGTATGTGTCGACAGTGTAGAATCTGCGCTGGCCGCGAAGGCCGGCGGTGCCACGCGTCTCGAGCTGTGCGCAAACCTCATCATCGGTGGCACCACGCCGGGCTACACTCTGTTTCGGCAGGTGCAGCAGGAAACCAGGCTTCCGATCCGGGTCCTGATTCGTCCGCGATTCGGTGATTTTCTGTACACGGCATATGAATATCAACAGATGTGTGCGGATATCCGGTTTTTTGCCAATGCTGGCGCCGATGGTGTCGTCATCGGAAGCCTGCAGGCGGATGGCGGCCTGAACGAAGCGCAGATGCACGGCATGATCGATGCGACGGACGGTCGCTGTGGCATCACCCTGCACCGTGCCTTCGATGTATGCGCGGATCCGATCGCCTGCTACGAAAAAGCAGCCGAGCTCGGTATCGATACGATCCTGAGCTCCGGACAGGAAGGTGATGCACTGGCAGGAAGCGAGCTGCTGCGGAAGCTCGTACAGATGTCGGAAGAGAATGGCTACGCTTCTGGCGAAGCGCGGTACTCCGAAACTTCCTTTGCTCTTGAAGATGCGGCAGCGAAGCATTCGCCTAAAACAGATCGCATCCTCTCCGGCGCTCCGACGATCCTGGTCGGTGCCGGCGTAAAGGCCGACAACATCGCCGAAATCGCGGGTATGACCGGTGCCCACGATTTTCATATGTCGGGCAAGAAAATCCTTTCGAGTGGCATGCGCTACCGGAACGAACATGTCCATATGGGACTCGACGGTATCAGCGAATTCGAGCTTTACCGGACAGACGAAGCGGAAATCCGGCGCGCGGTGGAGATACTCAGATGTTTATAAACATCTCCACAGTGTCGACCAGGAACGTGAATCAAAATGCACAAGTAGAAAAACGAATGCATAGAAGAAAGGGAATTCGATGAATATTCAGATTTTCGGCACGAAGAAAAGTGCCGACACGAGAAAAGCCGAGCGCTATTTTAAAGAGCGCGGGATCAAATTCCAGTCCGTCGATATGAAAGAGAAGGGCCTCAGTAAAGGCGAACTGAATTCGGTCCTTCAGGCGGTCGGTGGCTTAGAAGAGCTTCTCGACGAGAAGACGAAGGATCAGAAGGCATATCTGCTGATCAAATATCTCGCGCCGGAAGATAAGTTCGAAAAGGTACTTGAAAATCCGATGGTGCTGAAGCAGCCGATCGTACGGAATGGCCGCCAGGCCACCGTGGGATACCAGCCGGACGTCTGGCAGAACTGGGCATGACGAAATCAACGCAGTCATACGAACATAATGAAAGCCGGCGCGATCGCGCCGGCTTCTCTTTTAAAAAACGTATTTATCTTTCGCCAGGCATCTTCCAGCCGTGGTGATCGGTGTGGAGCAGGTGCTCGGCACGCTCACTGAGTGGCTTCTCGAGATACTCCTCATAGCAGCGGATCACATCTGGATTCTCGTGGCTGAAGCGGAGCGCACCGGCTGCATCCTGTGCATACAGTGTCTTCGCACGCTCCGGTGCCATCTCGACGCTGTCGTGGATCGGCTGTCCACCGCCACCGACGCAGCCGCCAGGGCAGGCCATGACTTCGACGAAGTCATACTCGACGGTCTTCTTCCGAAGTGCATCGAGAAGCTTCGCCGCATTGCCGAGGCCGTTCACGACCGCGACGCGTACCGGGATGCCCTTGATGTCGAAGCTCGCTTCCTTCCAGCCTTCCTGACCACGGACATCATGGAATGCATCCGGATCCGGATTCTCGCCGGTCACACTGTGATACGCGGTACGAAGCGCAGCCTCCATGACACCACCGGTGGAGCCGAAGATATTGGCTGCACCAGAACCAGCGGAGAACGGATTATCCAGCTCGATCTCGTCGATCTCACCCGGCGCGATGTTCTCCATACGCAGGAGACGGTTCACCTCACGGGTCGTCAGTACGACATCGACATCCGGATCCCCCTGGTCGTTCCGCATCGTCTCATAACCACACTCGGCCTTCTTCGCAAGACATGGCATGATGGATACACAGTAGATCCGGGACGGATCTACGCCGAGCTTCTCCGCGAAGTAGCTCTTGATGATCGCACCGAACATCTGCTGCGGCGACTTCGAGGTGGAGAGCTGGTCCACGAAATCCGGGTAGTGTGCCTTGCAGAAGCGGATCCAGCCAGGACAGCAGCTGGTGAACATCGGGAACTTATTCTCTTCCTTGTGCGCCAGCTTCTCGAGGAACTCCGTCGCCTCCTCCATGATGGTGAGGTCAGCGGACCAGTTGGTATCAAATACATAGTCGAAGCCGGTGATCTTCAGCGCAGCGGCGAGACGCTTCACGGTCGCCTGCTCCGGTGTGAGACCGAAGCCCTCGCCCCAGGCCGTACGAATCGACGGTGCGATCTGTGCGACCACGATCTTATCCGGATTCTCGAGTGCATCGAGGATGTCGTGGGTATCATCCCGCTCACGCAGTGCCGCAGTAGGGCAGTGGGTGATACACTGACCGCAGAGCGCGCACTTGCTGGTCTCGAGATCATAGGCATCCTTCACATCGACGGTACTCTGGGAACCGGTGTTGATGACATCCCAGATATGGCTGTCCTGCACCTTATCACAGATCTGTACGCAGCGCATGCACTTGATGCACTTGTCGTAATTCCGGATCAGCGGGAAGTTCAGCGAGCTGCGATGCTTCTTCGGCAGCTGCTTCTCAAACGGTATACTCAGGATATTGAGATCATTCGCCACCTTCTGCAGCTCACAGTTTCCGGAGCGCACACAGATCGCACAGTTCGTATCATGCTGGCTGAGGATCAGCTCCACATTCGCGCGCCGCGCGAGACGTGCCTTCCGAGAGTTCGTATAGACGACCATGCCCTCAGTCACGGTGTTGTTGCAGGCGGTCATCAGACGCTCATAGCCCTCGACCTCGACGACGCAGACTCTACATGCCGCAATTTCGTTGATATCCTTTAAGTAGCACAGTGTCGGGATGTGAATGCCCGCAGCGGCGGCAGCATTCAGGATGGTGGTCCGCTCCGGGACCTGGACAGCTCTGCCATCAATCGTACAATTTACCATTTCGTATCTCTGCCTCCCTTTAAGATGCCATAGCCGAAGTGATCACAGTGCAGACATCTCGAGGACTCCTGCAGTGCTTCCTCCTCCGTCATCGGACACTCCATCAGCTTAAAATCACATCTTCGCTCATCCGCCGGACGCTCCACCATATTCACACGGCCGAGTGGCTTATGATCGTCGAAACGAATCGGCGGCAGAACGACATCCGTCGTGATCTCATGATTGAATCCGAGGTATTCGTCAATGTTGGCGGCCGCCACCTTTCCGGCTGCGATCGCACGGATGACGGTCGCCGGACCGGTCACGCAGTCACCACCTGCGAAGATGCCTTCATTGTCCGCGATATCCGAGGTATCGAAGGCGGAGATACGACCCTGCTGAACCGGGATACCGAACTCGCCGAACTTGCCGGACTCGATACCCTGACCGATGGCCACGAGTACACGGTCTGCCGGAAGCAGCACCTCGTCCTTCGCGCTGTTCTTCGGAGATGGACGACCACCCTTGACTGCACCCGGGATCTGCGGCTTCACGATGAGACCGGTGCAGCGATTCTGTGCATCCTTCTCGATGCGCACCGGTGCGTTCAGCTCGACGATCTCCACGCCGTCGGCGATCGCACCCTCGACTTCCTCTGCGAGGGCCGTCATATCCTGCTTCCGACGACGATACGCGACCTTCACCGACTTCGCATGGCAGCGGATCGCAGAACGTGCGACGTCCATCGCGACATTACCACCACCGACGACCACGATATCCATACCGGTGAAGTCAGGGTAGTAGTCATCACCGATCGCACGGAGCATCTCCACCGCAGAGATGACGCCCTCGGCATCCTCGCCCTCGATACCGATCTTACGGTCGGTATGTGCACCGATGGCTACATACATCGCATCATACTGACTTCGAAGCTCTGCCACGGAGATATCGCGGCCGATGGAGATATCGGTCTTCGTTTCGAAACCGGCGAGCTTCAGACCCTCGATCTCACGATCCAGGATCTCACGTGGGAAGCGATAGGCCGGAATACCATAGCGCAGCATACCACCGAGCTGCTTCCGCTGCTCAAACACGGTGACCTCATGGCCCATGATGCTGAGATAGTAGGCACAGCTCAGGCCGCTCGGGCCACCGCCGATGACAGCCACACGCTTGCCGGTCGCAGGCATTGGCTTCGGTGCAGGGATGGTGTCCTCATGCTCGACCGCGAAGCGCTTCAGTCCACGGATGTTGATCGGATCGTCTACGAGCGTACGACGGCAGCGGACCTCACACGGATGCTCACAGATGAGGCCGCAGGTCGCCGGCATCGGGTTATCTTTACGGATCAACTGCACTGCATCCTCATAACGCTTCTCATGGATGAGGGCGATGTAGCCTGGGATGTCCACATGTGCCGGGCACTGCCATACACATGGCACCGGCTGGCTGTGCATGCTCTTGCAGCGGCCATGCTTGATATGCTCCACATAGTCATCGCGGAAGCCGCGCAGTCCCTCGAGCACCATACGTGCCGCCTCGGAACCGATCGCACAGTCCGCCGACATATAGATACTCTCTGCCGTGTCCTCCAGCACCTTCAGGGTAAAGAGATCTGCCGTACCATCCAGTACCTTTCCGATCAGTGCTTCCAGCTGGCCGAGACCGACACGGCATGGTGTACACTTACCGCAGGACTGGGCATGGCAGAGATGCAGAAATGAAGACGCGAGATCTACAGGGCAGAGTCCCGGCTGGGCCGCCTGAACGCGGCGCTCGAGATCCTTGTAGAGAGACTCCACCGTTTTCTCGGCTTCATTCTTCGTAAAAATGGTCAATCTACTCATATTCTATGTCCTTTCAAAAATTGATACTCCATCCTTCGCCCAAGGATATAATTGTGCAAATTATAGCATATTTTTACATGTATTTGCGGATTTTCAGTCAATGTTTTTCGGAATACTGACATGCGGATTACGAATCGCCATCTATATATAATGCAGTTTCCACAAAACCATACGAAGGTCATACGAGGCCATACGAATGCAGTTTCCCATAAAATCACCGTGGTATATTCTCCATCTTCAGCTATAATAGGAGAGATGTGCTCAGGTATACTAAAGTGAAGTTATACTCCGCGAACCTGACACCAGGCGTTTGGGAAGAGATATGCTCACGTATACTAAAGTGAAGCCAGCTTCACATCATGGAAGCGCTGCCTGGCCACCGCTGCGCTTCTCCAGTATCGTACGTTTCAGAAAGGATTTCAGATTTATATGATGCAGACCAAAACACAGGACATGGGCTCCGGCAGCATCCCGAAGCTGCTCGCCCAGCTCGCAATTCCGGCCGTCGTCGCCCAGATCGTCAACCTCCTCTATAACATCGTCGACCGTATCTACATCGGTCATATGGCCGGAGTCGGTGCCCACGCACTGACCGGCGTCGGCCTCTTCACACCGATCCTCATGCTGATCAACGCCTTCGCCATGCTGGCGGGTGCCGGCGGTGCACCGCGCGCCGCGATTTTTATGGGTGCGAAGGATCATGCGACGGCAGAGAAGATCGTCGGCAACTGCTTCTCCATCCTGATGCGCTTCGCCCTCGTGCTGACCATCGTGTTTTATGCGCTCGCGCCGACCCTGCTTCGCCTCTTCGGTGCCAGTGCGGTCACGCTGCCGTATGCACTGGCCTACGCCCGCATTTACATCCTCGGCACCGTCTTCGTGATGATCGTGCTCGGCATGAACCCCTTCATCACTACCCAGGGCTTCGCAAAAATCAGCATGCTGACGACCGTCATCGGCGCGATCATCAACATCATCCTGGACCCGATTTTCATCTTCGTACTGGGCATGGGCGTGCAGGGCGCAGCGCTCGCCACGGTGCTGAGTCAGTCGGTCGGTGCCGTCTGGATCCTCCGCTTCCTGACCGGAAAACAGACCCTTCTGCACCTTCGCAGGGCGAATATGAAGCTCGACCCGAAGATCATCCTGCCGTGCCTGAGTCTCGGCATCTCCACCTTCGTGATGCTTTCGACCGAGAGCCTCCTCTCCATCAGCTTCACCTCCAGCCTCGCGCGTTACGGCGGTGATGTCGCGGTCGGCGCGATGACGATCATCACCAGCGTCAGCCAGCTGGCGACACTGCCGATGCAAGGCATCTGTCAGGGCGGTCAGCCGATCATCAGCTTCAACTTCGGCGCGGGTGATGCAAACCGCGTGAAAAAAGCATTCGCCGCACAGTTTACGGCCTGCTTCAGCTATGCGACCCTGTTCTGGGCGATCGTCATGCTGAAGCCGCAGTTCTTCGCCGGGATCTTCACCAGCAACACGGAGCTTCGCAGCTATACAGCCTGGGCACTCCGCATCTATATGGCCGGCATCTTCGCCTTCGGTGCACAGATCGGATGCCAGCAGAGCTTTATGGCTCTCGGCCAGGCGAAGATCAGCCTGCTGCTCGCCTGCCTCCGTAAGATCGTCCTGCTGATTCCGCTCATCCTGATCCTGCCGCATTTCCTGTCGAATCAGGTCTTCGCCGTGTTCCTCGCAGAGCCGGTGAGTGATCTCCTCGCCGCCATCGTCACCACCAGCTGCTTCATGCTGAAGTTTGATGGCATCCTGAAAAAAGGCAGGACGAAATAATCGACCACGATTCTGCCGAAAACAGAGCACGAAGCCATAGAAAGGATACCTCCATGAAATTATTAAAGAATGCCAATGTTTACACACCAACTCCTCTCGGTAAAAGGGATGTGTTGATCGAGGGGGAGAAGATCCTCCGGATCGCGGAAGAAATCACAGGCTATGAGGGGCTTCCGGATGTCGAGGTCTATGATCTCTCAGGAAAAACCCTCGTGCCGGCCTACATCGATCTGCATGTCCATATCACCGGTGGCGGCGGAGAGCAGGGGCCGGCATCCCGCGTACCGGAGTCTTCACTCAGCACCTTTTTTAAGAACGGTATCACCACCGTCGTTGGGCTTCTGGGCACGGACGGCATCACGCGAAGCCTCGAGAACCTGGTGGCGAAGGCCCGTGCACTGACCGAAGAAGGCATGACGGTGTATACATTGACCTCGTCCTATGGCTACCCGCCGACGACACTCACCGGCAGTGTCGAGCGGGACATCGTCCTGATACCACCGATGATCGGTGTGAAGGTCGCGGTATCCGATCACCGGAGCTCGAATCCGGGCGGGGAGGAGCTGATCGCACTGGCGACGGCGGCACGGCGGGCCGGACTTTTAAGTGGTACGCCGGGGCTCGTCACGATGCATATGGGCAGTGGAAGGGCGACGCTGGATCCGATTTTCTACGTACTGGATCACTCGGATGTACCGGCGAAGAACCTGCTCCCGACGCATATGCTGCGCTCACCGGAGCTCATCGACGCCGGTGTAGAACTCGTGAAACGGGGAGGCTATATCGACTGTACCGCCGGTTCGGATGATGTGACGGTGGAAGAGGATGCCATGAAGCTCTTTGATTTACTGCACCGCGAGGGTGTGAATCTGGATCATGTGAGCCTGTCAAGTGACGCCTACGGAAGCCAGCCACGGTTTAATGACGCAGGCGAGTGCGTGGGACTGACCTACGCTTCTCCGAAGTACCTGCATAAAACCATCCGGGCGCTGGTGCGCATGGGCATGCCACTCGAGCAGGCGCTGAAGCTCCTGACGACTACACCGGCGACCCTGCTCGCACAGGATGGCCGAAAGGGCTGCATCGCGGCCGGCGCAGACGCAGATCTGCTCATCCTGGATGAAGATCTCGAGATCGACAGCCTCTTCGCGCGAGGACAGCTCGCGCTGTGGCAGAAGGAACTCCGTATGAAGGGAAGATTCGAGGAGTAAACAGATCTCTCCGACGGCGGAATCAAACTCACGCGAAAAATAATTTCTGCTGAATTGTAAAAGTAAATGCAGTATGAAAAAGTAA
>CABTMH010000120.1 GCA_902485915.1 uncultured Oribacterium sp.
AAATATCTCCATCGCTCTTTATATTTTAGGCGAACCTCTTAATTGCTCAATGTAAACTTAATGACATTGCCCGCGAGGGAGCTTTTTTGATGCATTGATTTTAAAATGGTATATGAGAAGTTGCTTGGATGATAAATCACGTAACAGAATAAGGACACGACGATGAGAGGCACAGGAAGTGTATCAGAAGAGATCCAGCATGTTCTCGAGATAGAGAGCTTCCCGCACGTAAATCTGGTATTCCGGTCGGGTCAGGTAGTAGAGCAGGAACTCGAGGATCAGCGCACTGCCGAGTCCCCGTCCCTCGATCTTAAACTGGGAGAAGCCCATCGGAAGGTAGATGTTCCGTATATCGTCTAGACTGATAAAGCCCGGATTTTCCATGGCCTTCGAAAAGCGATAGCCTTCCGCTGCATGCGGGGCAGCACAGTGATGCTCCGGACCTGGGATCCCGAGGGCGATGCGGCTGACCGCTTCATAGCAGGCCTTTCGGTCCCGACATCCGAACCAGCAGCACTCGTTGCAGAGAAACTCAACCTTATCCTTCGATTCCTGCGGCAGCTCAGCGAGCGGTCGCAGAGACTTATTCAGGCGGAAATCCGGTACCACGAAGCGGAATTCCGGGCGCTCGAGCTCATGACGCAGATCTCTGAAATCCGTCAGTACCTTCGTGGTCGAGGAGACGAGGTAGAGCTTCGGATAGTGAACCCGAAGATAATCGGTCAGCAGATCAGAGGACACGATCACACCGTTTGCCGGCGCAGCGCCTGACGAGCTGTCTGCAGCTGGCGGGGTGAGGCTCCCGGCTTCCGACGCTGCACCGGGATTCATCCGGTGCTTCGGATCGGAAGCGTCGCACCTTTCCGGTGCCAGGGGAGTTCCTTCTGAAAACAGACGACACAGTGCATTACAGGCCGGATCAGGAAGATGCTCTGGCTGCAGCATGGAGTTACTGAACGTCAGTCGCGCCGAGATACCATACGTCTGCATGAGCGTCAGGACCTCCTCCGGGGTGGCTGAGCCATCACTGATACGTCCACCGCTCCAGATACAGTCGCGCGGTGCACCATAGATCGAGCCGATGTCGCACCAGTCATAGAAGTACGCCCGATGTGCACGGAACAGCGGGAGAAAACGGGCATAGAGCTCGTAGTATTCGAACAGGCCGGGCAGATGAAACCAGGCCTTTGTGGAGTTTTCGACAGGCATGATACCCTCCATCGGACAGCGTGTGGTGACACATGAAAACTTCATCGAGAGAAAGGTACGCTGTTTTTACTTCGCCCAGCAGCTTTTATCGGTCTTTTCCTCATAATCGAAGAGGCCGTCGTTCTTTTCCTCGCGTGCCTTGATCAGGTGGTAAACGCAGGTATTAAATGGCGTCGGAATGCCGAATTCCTCCCCCATCCGCATCAGCGCACCGGAAAACATATCGATTTCCGTATGCCGTCCGGCATCGAGATCCTGCAGGGTCGAGTAGCGCGCAGCCGGCGACACCAGACAGCCCTTGCTGTCCAGCATGGCGAGCTTCTCCATGTCGACACCCTTCGCTTCGGCGATCTGCTCCACCTCGTGGCGGAGTCCATCACTGATGGCCTTCATGTGCGCACTGTCCCGGTAGCAGCCCACGCCGACGCCGAGGATGGCCTGTGGCAGATTGTTGCATACATTGAGCCGGAACTTGTTCCAGATTTCCTCGCGGATGCAGTCCGTGTGCCGCGTATGCATACGGGACCTTCCGAAGGCATCCTCCATCGCGCGGATCCGTGCACTCTCGTAAGGAGCATTGGCCTCCCCATAGATGATGCCGACGGTCGTTTCCGGGTCGAAGCAGCAGCCCCGGCCCGCCTGGCGGGAGGATGCCACCTTGATCATCGAGTAGATCATGTGCTCCACACCGATCGCGGAGGCGATGATGTCCTCACTGTCGACACCGTTCATGAGGCTCATGACCGTCGTGTTTTCGCCGACGATCGCCCGGATCTCGGGCAATGCCTCCTTCAGGGCACCATACTTGAGGGCGACGATCAGCAGGTCGACATCGTGTGCCTCGGCAGGTGACAGGACCTCCGGATGGTACACATCCCCGTTGATGAGACAGCCGTCTTTCTTTAAGCGCTCCGCACGCGCGCCCTCGGCGACGAGGCTGAAGCGGATATCAGGGCAGCCTGAAAATCCATAAATCACATAGGAGCCGACGGCGCCGGCCCCAAGTAACGCAACTGACTTAATCTTTTCCATGTTTTCTCCAGTCATATCATGATTCGTCCGCACTTCGCTGGACCTGTCTACATAGTACACCAAAATCTCTTTATTATGTTATTCCATCTGGTTGTCGTATCAACAGCGCTATTGCATGATGAAGCGGTAGCCGAGCAGCGCCATCCACGCGATCGTGGCGAGTGGCACCACGATCCGGAACTTCCACTTCCGCGTTTTATGATGAAATATCCGCATCCCGAGCAGTGCGCCCGGTGCACCACCGACGAGCGCTGCCAGGATCAGCGTCTGCTCCGGAATTCGCCACCGATGCTGGATCGCTTTATACTTGTCAAGCCCATACAGGAGAAAGGCGATGGCGCTCATGAAGATGACCCAGAGCGCGATGCTCTTAGCTACATACTGATTCATATTACTGTCCTCATGCTGGAAAACTTTGATACGAATAGCATAGCATATAAAGATTGTCGCTGCGATGCTATTCGTATTCCGCTTCGCTCCATACTCATGTCGCGCTGTCGCTGCGGTGCATTCGTATTCC